>JADLBW010000211.1 GCA_020847515.1 Pirellulales bacterium
CCCGCCGATGCTGCTGCAATTCGACGCCACGCAGCGCCGCCGCCACTCGAAGCGCCGTGAAGCCGCCAGTCGCAGGGCCGTCGCCGTGCCGACGGCCGTTGCTGCGCCGCACCATTCGGCGCCGCGCGACGATGCTTCGTTGGCCGCCCGCGGCCAACGCCTTGTCAACGGCCTGGGCGGCGGCACGGGCAATGGCAGTGGGGGCGGCAATGGGCGACGACCTCTGGAGCCGCAGCCCGCCCGCAATGGCGAGCAAGCCCCCGCGGCCTTATCGCCCTCAGCCTCGGCCCCCGCGGCTGGCTTGGTCGCTGTGGCGTCCCCAGCGCCGTCGCTCTCGGCGAGCGAGCTGGAGCGGATGCTCGTCGGCTTCGTGGTGGAGCAGACCGGCTACCCTGAAGAGATCGTCGAGCTGGACGCCGACCTGGAGGCCGATCTGGGGATCGACAGCATCAAGAAGGCGCAACTGTTCGCTGAAATCGGCGAACGGCTCGACGTCGCCCCGCGGGCCGATCTGTCGCTCGACGACTTCCCCACCTTGCGACACGTTCAGCGCTTCTTGCTTGGCGAGCTGGCCGAAAAAACTAAGCCCATGGCCCCGTTCTTTGAAGCCGACAGTTGCCAAGAGTCGTTCGCCGATCTGGCGCCCGCCGCTATGGCGCCCCCTGTGAGCCATCTGGACGTCTCGCCTCCGCCGTCGCTCTCGGCGAGCGAACTGGAGCGAATGCTCGTCGGCTTCGTGGTGGAGCAGACCGGCTACCCTGAAGAGATCGTCGAACTGGACGCCGACCTGGAGGCCGATCTGGGCATCGACAGCATCAAGAAGGCGCAACTGTTCGCTGAAATCGGCGAACGGCTCGATGTCGCCCCGCGAGCCGATCTATCGCTGGACGACTTCCCCACCTTGCGACACGTTCAGCGCTTCTTGCTTGCCGAGCTGGCCAGTTCGTCGTCGCTGCCAGCCAGGCCGCCAGTCGATGGCTTTGAAGCCGCTTTGTTACCGCCGCCGCCTGAGCAGTCTCCCGCGGCGATCATCGAATCGCTCGATCGAGCCGCCGGTTACGACTTCGGCCGTAAATTCAGCGACGAAATACAGCAAGTAGCCAGATGCTTCATCGATCATTGTTCTTCGGATGAGAGTAGCGCGGGGCCTGCGCCGCAGTGGCGAGAGTTTTTAGCCGGCGTGGCAGAGGGCGCTGGGTTGAATCCTGGCGTCGTCCTGGCGATGAACGCGTCGTCCGAGCAATTGCATCAGGCGGCGCGCAACTGCCGCCAGCCGCCAGGACGTCCCTGGCCCGCAATGGCCGCTCCCATCTTGCTTGAAATCCGCAGCGGTTTGCATCCCTGCATTATCAGTACGCTCCCCGGCGTATTTATTCCGCCAAGCGGCAGCGCAGACGAGCGCCTTCCGCCCGCGCCGACCGAACTGCTAAGCCAGCGCGATGCCATCATGAGACGCTTTGTGCTGAGCGCCGTTCCCAGCGCGCCGGTCCCGGGCGCTGCGGCCTACCACGCCGGCCAGACCGCCACCGTCCTCGGCGACGATCCGTTGGCGACGGCCGTCGGTCACAAGCTGCACGCGTCGGGTTTGCGGGTCCGCTGCGCGACGCTCAGCCAACTGCAAACAGCCCCGGACTTGGCCCTTCTACTGACTCAGACGGATCATCTGATCATTCTGCCCGTACCGATCGATCTGCAAAATGATCCGTCCCAGTCCGGCCACGCGGCGTCCTTTTTGCCGCTACTGCAGGCTTGCCAGGCCTGGCTGTCTGACAAGCAGCCGAGCAAGCTGCCGAAGTGTTCGCTGGCGGCAATTACGCAAATGGGCGGCGACTTCGGCTTCCATACGCCCGATTTGCGGTACGCCGGCGGCGGCGTCGCCGCCCTGCTGAGGGCGCTGCGCCGCGAGTTTTCGGGGCTGCGGGTGAAGGCGGTCGACGTCGAACAATCGCTGGCCGCGCCGGTCGTTGCGCAGCTATTGTTCGACGAAATGCAGTCGGGCGACTCGCAACTCGACGTTGGGTTCGTCGGCGGCCGCCGACACGTAATGGCAGCGACTGCCAGCGAGGTCAGCGCCGCGGCCGCTCCGTTGCCGCGCGGCGGCGCGTGGGTCGTTTCCGGAGGGGCCCGAGGCGTTACCGCGCAGGTCGCGTTGGAGTTAGCCGGTCGAACCGACGCACAGATCCATCTCCTGGGCGCCTCGCCCCGTCCGGCCGCCGATTCCCCCTGGCGCGGATTGGACGCCGAAGGCGTAGCGGCTATGCGGACCCGCGTGATGCAGCAGGCGCACTACGCCGGCGAGTCCCCTAGCGAGGCCTGGGTCCGCATCGAGCGTGCCATCGAAATCGACGACACGTTGCAGCGCTTTCAAGCCGCTGGCGTAAAGTTCGCCTATCATCAGTGCGATATCCGCAACCGGCGCGAGGTCGCCGCCGTGCTGGCCAAGGTTCGCGCGAGCGCGCCTGAGGGCATTTTCGGCGTTGTCCATGGCGCTGGATTCGAATCGGCCTCGCGACTGGCCCGCAAGCGACGGGAGCTCATCGAGCGGACAATCGCCGTCAAGTGCGACGGGGCGGCCCACCTCATCGCCGAGACCGCCGGCGATCCGCTGCAGTACTTCGTCGCCTTCGGCTCGACCAGCGGTTGTTTCGGCGGCTTAGGGCAGGCAGATTACTCGCTGGCATCGGGGCTGCTTGCCAAAATGATGGTGCGACTGGGCTCGATCCGTCGCGAGTTGCGGGCGGTCTGCTTTCACTGGCCGGCGTGGGACGAAGTCGGCATGGCAGCCCGCCCCGAGAGCCGCGGCGTGTTGCGCGGGGCCGGACTGGCCTTTATGCCCCCGGCCGAAGGCTGCCGCCATTTCATCAACGAGTTGCTCGCGGGCGTCGATGAGCGTGAAATCCTCATACTCGACCGGCCTCAGCCCCTCGACGTCGACGGCATTATGTCCCGCGGGATCGGCGCGGAGCCCGCGCAGCCGAATCCGCCCGTCGCGACGCCGGCGATGGCCCCCTCCCCCACAAGCGATCCCTTTCTCGGCCCGCCCGTGCGAGTTCAGGACGGCGTCTATGAATTCGCGCCTACCGTCAATCCGCAGCATGATCCTTTTTTGAATCATCATCGGTTTCACGGTAAGCCCATCATGCCTGGCGTCGTCATTGCGGACCTGTTTGCCCGCTGCGCTCGGGCGCTCTGCGGGGAGCTTCCCCGAATTCAATTATCCGACGTACAACTCTTACGGGCAGTCGTGTTCGATTCGCCCGACGAAGTTCAGTTCCGCCTTCGCGCCGCCGTTGACGGGGCGCGCTGCCGCTGCGAGCTCTGGGGACCCGACCTGCGGCCCAGCGCTCAACAAGACGCCTCGCTGCTGTACGCCGCGGGCGACGTCGAAATCAGCGGCTCAACGGTTCAATTGCCGCGCGTGGATCCGGGGGAGCCGCTTTTCGGCTGGACCCCCTTTATCTATCCCGTCGGTTCGGTCGTGGAGCACGGCGCCTGCCTCCAGACGTTCAAATCGCTCAACTACGAGCATGGCGGAGGTCGCGCCCAGATCAGCGTAGAGCGCCCCGGCGCCGCCTATGCCGGCCGGCAGGCAGAAGACTCGCTGATCGCCGTCGAGGCTCTCGACGGCTGCCTTGTGGCGAGCGGATTCTTCGGCTATGCGATGCTTGGCGGCCGCATCGGCATTCCCCGCCGATTCGGCCGCATTACTCAAATCCGCGCCCCGCGGGCCCACGAGATCTGTACGCTTCGCTTCTTCTATCGCGGGCCCTCTGCAGAAGGCGATCGCTTCGACTTTACCTTGATCGGCGACGACGGAGCATCAATTCTCGCCGCCGAGGCTTATGAAACCTCCGCGATTAGAGGTTAATCGGCGCCGTGGTAGTCGAACGACATCTCACAACGGCAGAGTTCGAGACCTCTCGAGCAACCGCCGCTCCGCGATGGCTGTCGGCGTCTGAACGCCAGCGCACCCGCCAGTTCCGCTGCGCGGCGCGCCGTCGCCAGTGGCTGATGGGCCGCTGGGTCGCCAAGTTGCTGGTGCAAGAGCATGCCGCCCGTCGCTTGCCGCTGGCAGATATCCACATCGAATCGCGCGACGGAAGAGGCCGCCCGGCGCCGCCGAAGGCCCTCCTCCGCGGCGCCCAATGCCGACTCGAACTGGCGATCGCCCATTCCGAGCACGGCGCTACTGCCGCGCTCGCCCCCCACGGCTGGACGGTCGGCTGCGATTTGACCCCCTGCACTGCCGTCGCTTCGGCAGTCGTCAGAAGGTTCATGACGGGCCATGAGCAGTCCTGGATTGCCGCCGACGCCGGCCCGCGGGCGGCGAGCGTCGTCTGGGCCCTCAAGGAGGCGACCTACAAAGCGCTTGGCGCCGGCCGGCCTTTTCTTCCCGCCGCCTGGGACGGATTGGCGATGCTCGCCCTGCATGGCGTTCGCCTGAAGCCGTCGGCCTGGCGAAACGACGGCCCCCCGATCGTAATACGTTCCAATCGGGCCGTGCTGCGGCTGGCCCAGTCGAGTGGCGACGTTAGCGCGGTGGTCGCCTTTGGCCCATCGCCCTGCGGCCGCAATTGTCTCGCAGCCCCGGCATCATGAAGGAGATTCGGTGATCGACCTGACGGGTAAAACGGCACTTATTACCGGCGCCAGCCGCGGCATCGGCGCCGCCTGCGCGCTGAAGCTTGCTGAAGCGGGCTGCAATGTCATCGTCAACTACGTTTCATCCGCTGGTCGGGCGACGGAGGTTGCCGCTCGAATCCGCGACATGGGACGCAGCGCCGCCGCCGTGAAGGCAGACGTCGGCGTTCGCGAGGACGTCGAATCGATGATCGAGTTCGTTAAGCTGGAGTTCGGCGCCCTGGATATCCTCGTGAGCAACGCCGCCACCGGCGGGTTCCGTCCCCTGTTGGCGACCACCGACGCTAATTTCGCGGCCGCCATGAACGTCAACGCCCGCGCGCTGGTGTACCTCGTTCAAGCAGCCGCCCCCTTGCTGGAGCAGTGCGGCAGCCGCGCCAAGGTCGTCGCCATCAGCAGCCATGGAGCTCACATGGCGATCCCGATGTACGGCGCCATCGGCAGCAGCAAAGCCGCGGTCGAAGCCTTGATGCGCCATTTCGCCTTGGAGCTTGGCGGGCGCGGCATCAACTTCAATGTCGTTCGCGCCGGACTGGTCGATACCGACTCGACCCGGCGGCTTCCGGGCGCCGAGCAGATCTTTGCCGGTCGGATCCACAAGAGCATGACCGGCGAGCGCCTGCTCGAAGCCGAAGACGTGGCGAACGCCGTCCTGTTCCTTGCCAGTCCCCTGAGCGACCTCGTTCAGGGTTGTACCCTGACGGTCGACGGCGGCGCCGACGTCCACCTGTAGGCGCCGCGCGGCGGCACTATTCCTACTCGCCAATCAGGCGGCTTCTCCGCACTTCAACTCTCGGCGTACCGCACCGCCACGCCTCCGCCTTCGTACAGCGAGTCGATTTCCTGCTGAAAAGCACGCTGGATCACGTCGCGGCGCAAGCTCATTTTGGGAGTCAGCATTCCCTCGTCGAGCGTAAACGCCCGGCTTACCAGCGTGAATCGCTTCACCTGCTCGCAGGCCGGCAGCTCGTGCAATTGGGCGGCAATCGCCTGCTGCACCGCATGGCCCGCTTCCGCCGACCCAAGATCGACGTCCGCAGCATCGGCCCTCAATCGCTCGGCGAGCAACTGCAGGTTGGGCACGACGATCGCCGCCAGGTACGGCCGGTCGTTACCCACCACCATCGCTTGCTGCAGCAGCGGATCCTGACACATGAGGCCTTCAATATACGTCGGCGCCGCCTTCTTCCCGGTCGACAGCGCCAGCAGTTCCTTCTTGCGTCCGGTGATGGAGACAAATCCGTCCGCGTCCACGGCGCCCAAATCCCCGGTATATAGCCAGCCGTCCCGAATGGTCTCGAGGGTCAATTCGGGGCTCTTCCAATACTCCTTCATGACATGCGGCCCGCGAGTTAATAGCTCGCCGTCTTCGGCGATGCGAACCTCGATTCCGGGGATCAGCCTTCCCACGGCCCCGCGTCGAAAACTGTCGGGCGTAGACATCGAGATCACCGGCGACGACTCGGTCAGCCCGTAGCCGGGCAGCAGCAGGACCCCGCGCTCGTGAAAAAAGTCGAACGTGCTCACCGGCAGCGGCGCCCCGCCGCTGGTGCAGATGCGAATCCGCGGCCCCAGCAGATCGCGAATGCTGATCGGCTCGCCCTGCCGCTCCGACTCTATGACGTTCTGCATGACGCGCCCGTAGAAGAACGGCACGGCGTTCATCATGGTGGGTTCAGTCGCAGCGCAATCGGCGTACGCCGTCTCGCGACTGCGGGCCAATGCCAGTTGTGAACCGGCCATCAGCCAGGTGTAAAGATCGCACGTCCGGGCGTAGATATGGCTGAACGGCAGCAAATTGAGTCGCCGCTCGTGTCGCGACTCCTGGAAGACGGAGACCACCGCCTGGCAGTTGGAAATCAAATTCGCCTGAGTCAGGGCGACGGCCTTCGGTTCGCCGCTCGTGCCGGACGAGTAGAGTATCGTTGCAATCTGCTCAGGATCGAACTCCTCCGCCGCCTGGTCGGTCAGCTCAACGCCTTCGTCGACGGACGCTCGCGCCGACCGCGCCATCAGACCGGCACGGCCGTCCATCCCGTCAATGACCTCAAGCGGGCCGTCCACGACGGGAAGCTGGCCGGCATATTTTTGCAGTCCCTGACGCATCCAGTCGGCGGCGACCAGCGCCAGTTTGGGCTCTGCATGGGCGAGTTGCGCAGCCGCGGCAGCGGCGGTCAGCGAACCGTGCAGCGGCACATGGATCGCGCCCAGTGAAAGGATCGCCAGGTCGATGACGATCCATTCATATCGATTATCGCTCCATAGCGCGACCCGATCGCCGCGCCGCACCCCCGCGCCGTGCAAGTACGCGATCATTCGCAATACATCGTCGGCAACCTCCCGCCAGGTTCTTTCCGTCACGGCTCCGTCTCGGGGGAGGAGCACCGCCGTCGAATCCGCCGCCGTTAGCGCCCACTCGAACAGCGATGAGGACAGGGGGCGATCTACTCCCGAAGCCGTACACGAGGCGGCGCCCATGGCACTTCTCCCAGCTTGGCGTATCCAGCAGCAGCGGCGACAGCGAAAG
>JADLBW010000212.1 GCA_020847515.1 Pirellulales bacterium
CAAATCCAATCGCGGATCTTCAAACGACCCCGACTTCACTTCACAATCTGCCCAACGCACGACCATCACTCCAAAAAAACAATCATACGCAACAGCCTCCTGCTAGCATGTGTATAAGGACGAGCTTCAAGGGAGGGGGAGGCGGGGGCGCCGCATAAACACTTTGCTTCCGATATGACCAGCGAAGACTTTATCGCTTATCTCGAACGACAGCGGTCTATCTCGCCCGGCGTTGCGCGCCAGCTCCGCGCGAAGGCGGCCCAAGGCGATAACCGCATCAATCCGAAATCGATTCTCAAGTACCTGGTCAAGAAGGAAATCGTGTCGCGGGAGGCCGCCAAGGAGATCCTGCAGACCCGACTGACCGTAAGCGATCAAGCCGAGTCGAGCATTCTGGGCGACGCCGCGATTGCCCGCCGATCCGAGCGTACCTCCAAGCCGGCCGAGGCTCGCGAGGCCTTTTCCGCGTCTTCCGCAGCCAGCCCGCCTCCGCGGGCGGCGGTCTCGGGCAGCGACCTGTTGGATGACGACGTCTTGCCGCTAAAGCCGCTGAACGCCTCGATTTCGGGGGCGGCGCACGAAGAGATCGTCGAGACGTTTCCGCTGGGCGAAGAGGACGCTGCGCCGCTATCCACGCGGAAGCCCGGCAAGAAGAAGAAAAAGAAGAAGGGCCGCCGCGACGCGAAAGAGAAGGGCCAGAGCGAATGGGATTCGCCCTTGGTCCTGATGGGAGGGGCGGGGCTGGCGCTGCTGGTGATCGCCGGGGTGGTGCTGTACTACCTGCTCACGCGAGAGAACGCCGATCTGGTTCTCAAGGACGCCAATCAGCAGTTTGAAGGGGGTTCGTACACCCAAGCCATCAACCGCTATGAGTATTTCATCCAGAATTGGCCCGGTCACGAAGACATCAGTCAGGCCCGCGTCCGCCTCGGGGTCGCGCGAGTTCGGCGTGAAACGGAGGCCGGCAGCAACTTTGCGCAGGCGCTGGCCACGGCCCAAGAGGTCATTAAGAACATCCAGGACGAGCCTGCCTTCACCTCCGACGGCGGCGACGACCGCGGTCTGTCGGAAGGGAAGCGAGATCTTTCGGAGCTGTTGACAAAAATCGCCGAAGGGCTCGCGCAACAAGCCGATGCGGCTACTGATCCCGAGGTCGTCAAGCAGCGCGTGGAACAAATCAACGCCGTACTGGCGCTAACGGCTAATACCAAGTACGTTCCGGAGCTCTTGCGGCAAGGGGACCGCTTGAACGCCGTTCGCGAAACGCTCGATCGCGTCCAGCAGCGGCTGGCGCGCGACGCCGATCTGGCCGCCGCCCTGGCGGCGATGGACCAGGCGATCGCGGCCGGCGACGCAGCCGGGGCGTTCAAGACGCGATCGGCGGTCATCG
Organism: Pirellulales bacterium; assembly: GCA_020847515.1. Lineage (GTDB taxonomy): Bacteria > Planctomycetota > Planctomycetia > Pirellulales > Lacipirellulaceae > Lacipirellula. The sequence continues at coordinate 1,391 of JADLBW010000212.1, forward strand.
ATAAATACCCGGTCCTCATCGACGACAAGTCGCTGGCCGAAAAGGTGCTCAAGATTGCCGCAGCGGAACAGTCGCTCGTGAAATTCGTCGCCGCTGAGCAGGCCGCCCAGACCGAGGCCGCGGCCACGCCGGTGATCGCCGAAATCGCGCTGGCGGAGCGCCGCGGCGCGGCCGGCGGAGCGGCAGCGGGAGCGGCAGGCAGCTCGCCCCAAGTCGTCAAGGTCGACGGCGCGCTATACGCCCTGGACGCCGCGGACGGCAGCTTGTTGTGGCGGCGGTTCGTGGGATTCGACGATGCTTCGCAGCCGCTTGTGCTCGCTGAGGGAAGGGTCGTCGCCGCCAGCCCGATCCAGCGTGAACTGGTCTGCCTCAGCCTCGATCAGGGCAAGCTCCTCTGGCGGCAGGCGCTAGAAGGCAAGTTGGCGACGCCGGTGCTCGCGGGCCAGCGACTGCTGGTTGCCAGCGACGCGGGCAAGCTGTTCGTCCTTGAAGCGTCTACCGGCCAGCTTGCGGGACATGTTCAATTCACCCAGCCGCTGCGTCAGCCGCCGGCAGTCAACGAGGCCGGAGACCGCGCGTACGTCGTTGGCGAACATTCAAACCTGTATACGCTCGCGCTGCGCGACCTGGCCTGTCTGGGGGTGTACTACGTCGGGCATTCGGCCGGGAGCGTTGCCGCTCCGCCGCTGACGGTGCTCAACAAAGTCGTGGTCGCCGACAACTCGGGGGCGGAGACGTGCCAACTGCGCATGCTGTCGCTGAACGATCAGGGCGCCGCGGTGCGCGAGGTCGCGAGCCACCGCCTGGCGGGCCTGGTCGTTACGCCGCTGCAAAAGGCCGGGCGGCGGCTGGCCAGCGTTACGACCCGCGGCCAGGCGATCGTGTTCGAGGCGGGGGGCGCCGACGACGCCTCGGCGCTGACGGCCATCGCGACGCGGGAGCCCCAGGACCGCGAACAAATCGCCCGGTATAGCTTGCTGCATGAAGGAGCGCTGTGGGTAGCGGGCCGCCAGCTACTGAAGCTGGGCGTCCTTCCGACCGACAACCAGTTGCCGGTGCGCAGCCTCGACCGCGATTACCGCGGGGACGCATTCGACTATCCGCTGCAGGCGGTCGGGAGCGAGCTGCTGCACGTGCGGCGGCCGCAGGGGCGCGGCGGCGCGATCGTCGGCGCGATGGACGCCGCGTCCAATCGCGTGCTGTGGGAAACGGAGTTGGCTGTGCCGCCGGCGGGGGCGGCGGCGGCCGACGCGTCGGCCATGCTGATCACTGCCGGGGCGTCGTCGGGCGCGGTGTTCAAGGTCGATCGCGAAGCCATGACCCGCCGCGTCCAGGACGACGCGGTGCGCGCCGATACGCCGACCGGCCAGCCGCTGCTGCTGACCGAGTCGCTCGATTTGGCGCAGGGCCGGCTAGCGCTGGGAGGCGTGGGGGTCGCGCGGATGCTGTTGTTCCGGCCGGCCGAGGGGCCGGCGGCCCTGACGCCGATCGACCTGCCGGGTCCGCTTAGTTGCCCGCCGATCGCGTGGGGCGAGGGCTTTGTTGCGGCAACCGACGTGGGGCAGGTATTCCTGTATGACGCCGCCAGCGGCGGGCCGCGGGGCGCGCCGTTTCAGCCGGAGATAATCCCGGGCAAGACGTATCGCTGGCTGCGGCCGGCGCTGGCCGGCAGCGGCGCGAGCGCTCAACTGGCGATCAGCGACGGGCGTTCGAAGATTTACATCGTGGCGATGAACGACCAGCCTCAGCCCCATTTGGCGGCTGTCGCGACAGGCGACGTGGGGCCCTCGCCGCTGACGACGCCGCTGGCGGTCGCGGGAAGGCGGGTCTTCGCCGGCAATGAAGCGGGGGCCCTGGCCAGCTTCGCACTAGCTGACCTGACGCCGGGCGAACCGCTGCCTCTTGGGGGTCGCGTGACCTGGGGACCGCACGCCTGCGGCGACGGCTTGCTGCTGGCAACCGACGGCGGCGAGCTGATGATGGCAGGCCCTGACGGCGCGATTCGTTGGCGGCAGAAGCTCGCCCATGGCGAGCTGGCCGGCGAACCGCTAACGGAAGACGATTCGGCCCTGGTGCTTTACGGCAGCGGCGGCTTGGCGCGGATTCGCTTGGCCGACGGGGCCGAGGCGGCGTTTGTCGTACTGGATCAGCCGGCCATTAGGGGCCCGGTTCCGTTTGGTCCGCGGTTGATCCTGACGGCGCCCGACGGCGCCTTGCTGGTGGTGAATCGGCCGTGAGCAGGGGCGCACGGCATACGGGGTGAGGCGTAAGGCGCGATGATGCTGTGGAGGCGTGAACGACGGCGCGGGCTGCCAAGCTGGGCGATCGGCCTGGCGGCGATCGCTGCGCTAGCGTGCCCTCAATCGGCGATGGCCCAAAGCGGTACAGGCGGCAATGCCACGGCCGCGGCCTCGCCCACGGCCGATGGGCCCGCCGCCGCGGGGCACGCCGCCGCCGGCGACGGCGCGGCGGCAACCGAGGGGGGCGAGGAGCCGGTTGAAATCGCCGTGCCTCTGCTTGAGCGATCCCCGTTTGATCGCATAACGCTGAACCAGGCCAACGGCGGCGCGCAGATCGAAACGGCGTTGATCGACTTCCCCAACCGGCAACCGCCGCAACCCTATCCGACGAGCGGCACGCTGGAGATCCGGCCGCTCAGTCAACCGTCGGCGGCGTACACGGTCGATTGGTCGGCGATCGCGAAGGTCGAGCTTTTCGAGCAGATGCTGCTGGCCGAAGCCCAACGGCTTACCGCGGCCAACGAGTTTGCGGAAGGGTTCGAGTACTTCGCCTATTTGTGCGACCATTACGCCAAGCTGCCCGGGCTTGAGGCGGCGCTGGAGGCCCATCTGTGGCGGGAGGCGTCGGTCTCCTACGCCGCGGGTCGGCTAGACGAGGCGTGGCCGGCGCTCGCCGCGTTGTACGGGCGGAATCCGCGCTACCCGCGACTGGTCAACGCGGTTCAGGCGGTAAGCGACGACCGGGTTCGCGCTCGGCTGGAGGGCAACGACTATGGGGCAGCCCGAACGCTGGTCGAGTCGCTGGCGTCGACGTTCAAAGATATGCCGCTGGCCAACGTCGAGCGGTGGCGCGAGAAGTTCCGCGCCGACGCCGAAGCACAAATGGCGACGGCGCAGGAAGCGCTGGCTGCTAAGCAATACGGCGCGGCCCGCCGGGCGGTGAACTACGCCCGATCGATTTGGCCCGAAGTCGCGGGCGGCGAGGAGCTTTGGCGCCGCATCCAGGCCGAGGCGCCGGAGATCCGCGTCGGGGTGGCGCGGGCGGCGCTCATCGCAGGCGACGTTGCGCCGCCGGTATGGGCAGCGACGCGGGTGGCGGGGCTCGTTAGCCCGCGGCTGATCGAAATGGTCGACTTTGGCGCTGAAGGAGGCGTCTACGCGAGCCGCTGGGGCGAAGTCGACACGAGCGACGACGGGCTGCGCACCGCGATCCGTTTGGACGAATCGGCTGTGGCGCGCGGCTTGACGCCCTGGTCGTTGGCGCTGGCGCTTGCTGAAATGGGGGCCGCGGGCAGCCCGCATCGGCAGGAGGATTTCGCCGCCCTGGTGCGGGGAGTGGGCATCGTCGACGGCAGCGAGGTGCAGGTTGCCTGGCAGCGGCCGCATGTGCGGCCCGAAGCGCTGCTGCAAATACCCTTGCGGCGGCTGACCGACGCCCGCCGCAGTCCCGGGCTTTGGTACGTAACGCCCGCTGACGCTGAATCCCCAGGGGAGCGCCGCTTTGAACGCGCAGCGGGCGCCGCCGATGACGGCGGGCCGCGATACATCGTAGAACAGGCTTTTAACAGCGACGACGAGGCCGCGGCCGCACTGGTCTCCGGCGACGTGGACGTGCTCGAACGAGTTCCGCCATGGCAGCTTGCACGGCTGCAGGGAGCCCAGGGCATTGTGGTGGCGGCGTATCGGCTCCCCACGGTCCACGTATTGATTCCCAATTTCGCCAACCCGCTGCTGGAGCAGCGCGAGTTCCGCAGGGCGTTGTGCTACGGCGTCAATTCGGCAAGCATTGTTCAGGACGTGATCCTCGGCGGACAGGAACTGGCAGGGACTAAGGCGGTCAGCGGGCCCTTCGCGGCCGGCGCCACGCTCAATGATCCGGCCGGATATGCATACAACGCGCAGTTGAAGCCGCGGCCGTACGAGCCGCGGCTGGCGGCGCTGCTGTGCAGCCTGGCCCGAACGACGCTTGCCAAGCGCGAGGCGGATGAGAAGAAACAATCGGAAGGCAAATCTGGCGGGCAGACTGCCGGCTCGGCCAACGATCGGAAAACCGCGACCGCGAAGACGCAAGCCGAAGGGGAGCCGGCAGGGCAGACGGACGCCGGCGATGAGTCGGCTGAGTCGCTGCCGCCGCTGGAGCCGCTCGTGCTGGTGCACCCGGCCGATCCGCTGGCACGCGTGTGCTGCCAGACCATCAAGCTGCAGCTCCAGCAGATCGGCATCCCCATAAAGCTCGTGGAATTCCCCGGCGCCGCTCCGGGCGACGACGTCAAGTACGATCTACTCTACGCCGAGCTTACGGCGTGGGAGCCGGTCGTCGACGCGCGTCGGCTGCTGGGCCCGGGCGGGCTGGCCGGTCGGTGTGGAGCGCTGATGGCCAGCGCCCTGGACGAGCTGTCGCGTTCGGAGAACTGGAGCCAGGCCGCGGCGCGGCTTAAGGAGATACATCGCATCGCGTATTACGATTTGCCGTTGATCCCGCTGTGGCAAACGGTCAACTACTGCGCCTACCGCCGCGAGCTCGAGGGCGTCGGCGATCAACCGGTATCGCTCTATCAGAACGTTTCGCAGTGGCGCAAGTCGCTGAAGTGAGTCTCGGTCTACGGCCTCTATCCAAGAGCTTATTTGATTCCTGCGCCGCTGATGAAACTGTGGTAAATTTGGCTATCGGCTAACGGCTAACGGCTATCGGCTAACGGCTAACGGCTAACGGCTAACGGCTAACGGCTAACGGCTAACGGCCGGATTTAGGCGTTTGCCCTCTGGCCGTCGGCCGATAGCCGACAGCCAAGCACGGTTCATTAGTCGCGCAGTTCTCAATCATACCCCGTTCGAGTTGTACCGCCGCACGTGTTCACCCGCATTGCAGAGCAACCGCTGCGAGACAAGCGAGGCGCCGCAGGGCGACGGCTGCCGGCCATACTGGCGCTGGCGCTGGGCATGACGCCCTGCGGGCGGTGCTGCGCCGGCGAGGGGCGCGAATGGACGCTGTCGCCCTATCGCGTACAGTGTGCGGTTGCCGTCGATGCGCGGGTCCGGCCGCAGGCGGGCCTGGAAGCGGAGTTAGTGCAGTTCCTTGCCGAGCGAGTCGAAGCGGTAGTCTCGCCGCTATGGCAACTGCAGTTGCACGCGGCGACTGAGGCGGGGGTCCGCCGCCAGTGTTTTGATCCTGTAGAGATCGCGCCGGACGGTCTTTCCGCCGAGCAAGAGGGTTTTGACAAGCTCTTCTGGCTGGGCGTGCGAGCCCGGCCAGAAGGTTTTGAGCTGACCTGCCGCGAGTATGACGCGTATCTCGGTCGCTGGGGCGCGGCGCAGCGGCGGCTGGCGCCGCAGTCGTCGTTCTTGAAGGAGGCGTGCTTCCAGATTTTGATGGATGCTTTCGCGCCGCTGGCGACGATCGACGTTGCGCCGGAGGACGCGGCGCACGTGAGGCTGATCTTCAAGGGCAGCGAGCTGCCGCTGCGGAACGCCGGCGACCTGTTGGCCCAGAGCGGAGAGGCGTTTCAGCCGATGGTGCGGCGCACGGATCGCACCGGCGAGTTGTTGAAGAACGGGATCGCTGAGGTTCCCTGGACGTACCTGACGGCCAGCGAGCGAGCGGCGGCGCTCGATGCCGCCGACGGCGGCGCGGTGATATGGCAGGCACGGGTCCACTCGGGCATGCGGCGCCCGTTCGCCGTACAGCGTCGCGGGCTGGTGCAGCAAGTGGCGATTGCCCTGCGATATTCGCGCGGTCCCTCGCGGGTACGCTTCCATGCCCGCACGGACAAGGAACAATCGCTGGCAGGCTACGAGGTTTACCGTGCGGCGGACGACGGGCCGGCGGCGCTGGTGGGCAAAACCGACCGCCAGGGAATGATTATCGTCCCGGCGGGCGAACAGGCGATCACTACGCTGCTGTTGCGCAGCGAAGGCCAGCTTCTGGCCAAGGTTCCGGTCCCGGCGGGCATGCCCGACGTGCTGGAAGCGCCGATCGCCGATAGCATCGCGCGCCTGCGGGCCCAAGCGGAAGTGCAGGTGGTTCGCGAAGAATTGATCGACGTGGTCGCGCGCCGGGCGATCATGATGACCCGCGTCCGCTCGTTGCTCAAGAAGGGCCGCGTCGACGACGCCCGGAAGCTGATGATGGAGCTGGACGAGTTGCCCACCTCGTCGACGTTCGGACGTACGATCGAGCAGGCAGCCAAGCGAATCCCGCCGTCGGGCGACCCCACCGTGCAGCGGACGATCGAGAAGCTTTTCTCATCGACGCGGGAGTTGCTCAGCAAATTCCTCAACCCGCGCCCGGTCATCGATCTTCAGGGGGAAGTGAACTCGGCGTCGGCGGCGCCCCCGCCGCCCGCGCCCGCCGGAACCCGCCGCGGAACCCGGCGGCG
>JADLBW010000213.1 GCA_020847515.1 Pirellulales bacterium
AAATTCAGGCGGCAACGCCGCAAACTGCTCCGGCGAAATCGGCGGCGGCAACGACATGCCCCTGGTGTGACCGATTTCGCCCAATGCGCGAAGAGCAGTTTCTTATCCCAGGGCGTGAACGGTTACTCTGCCGGAAAGGCATTGAAGTAAGCTTCTATATATTTCGGATAAAGGTATTGGTTCCAGAACCGCTGTGCAACGTCGCAGGATTCCTCTTGGCCCATGTCCGCCGAGTTTGGAATGACACTGCAGTGTTGCACAGCGGCTGTCTTTTCAGGCCAGTCGATTTCACGACACCTCGCGTTGACTTGATTGTACGTTGTCTCTTCTTTCGGCGAGCGTTCATCGCATGATTGTGTCATCGTGGATGTCTCGCGGCCTCGCATTGGAGTATGTGATGCACGACGCCTACAATGCCTCGCACACCAAATCCCCTACCTCGCTGGTCGTGTAGCCCATCTTCCCGGCGTTCTGGCTTTTCATCTTCGTGCCGGTCACCTTTTGAATCGCGTCCATGACCCGCTTGGCGGCCTTGGTTTGGCCCTGCTGCTCCAGCAGCATGCTCACGGCGTTGATGGCGGCGATGGGGTTGATCTTGCCCGTGCCGGTGTACTTCGGGGCGCTGCCGCCCATCGGCTCGAACATGCTCACGCCGCCCGGTTCGGGATTGATGTTGCCGCCGGCGGCCACGCCCATCCCCCCTTGGATGATGCCCGACAGATCGGTGATGATGTCGCCGAACATGTTGGTGGTGACGATCACGTCGTAGAACTCGGGGTTCTTGACGATCCACATGCAGCAGGCGTCGACGTGGTTGTAGTCCTTCTCCACGTCGGGATACTCGGCGCCGACCTCCTGGAAGGTCCGCCACCACAGGTCGTGGCCGGTGGTGAGGACGTTGGTCTTGGCCACGAGCGTGAGCTTCTTGCCCTTGGGGTTGTTCCGCTTGCGGGTCAGTTCAAAGGCGTAGCGAATCGCCCGCTCGCAGCCCTTGCGGGTGTAGATGGCCATCTGGGTGGCGACCTCGTTGGGCGTCCCCTTGTGCATGAAGCCGCCGGCGCCGCAGTAGAGGTCCTCGGTGTTCTCGCGGACGACGATGAAGTCGATGTCCGCAGGGCCCTTGTCCTTCAACGGCGTCTCGACGCCGGGGAACAGCTTCACGGGTCGCAGGTTGATGTACTGGTCCAGCCCGAAGCGCAGGTCGAGCAGCAGCTTGCGTTCGAGGACGCCGGGCTTCACCTGGGGATGGCCGATGGCGCCGAGCAGGATGCAGTCGAACTTGCGGAGTTGCTCCAGCCCGTCGGCGGGCAGGGCTTCGCCGGTCTTGAGATAGCGGTCGCCGCCCCAATCGAGCTCGGTAAGCTTGAGATCCTTGTCAAACCCTTCCAGCTTGGCGACGGCCTTGAGAACCTTCACGCCTTCGGCCGCTACTTCAGGGCCCGTACCGTCGCCGCCGATGAGTGCAATGTTCATGATCGATTGTCCGTGGTCAGTTGTCCGTTGTTAGTTGTATGCAGAATGTCTGTCGCCGAGGCGCGGGGTCGCAGAGGCGGTTCGCAGAATCTTCGGCCCAACCTCGTCCATTCATGGGCATTAACTTTGGAACGCAGCGATTTGCCCGACTTGGCATTTCCACTGTGGGTCTTCTCTGCGACTCGGCGCCTCTGCGAGAGACCCCTTGATTGCCGGTTCGCGCGGGGGAATCCCGAATTTTAGCTCAGGCGGCGCTGCAGCGAAACAGGGCCGACTACCGCCAGCGGCGCGGCGAGATTTGACGTAAGCTCTTATTTAGTCTTAGAATGGGAGCCGCGACGCAAGGGGCTTGCCGACGCGCCGGGACAGGCGCCTTCCGCTCAACTTTTCTCTACTTGAGGGTAAACCTCGAAGGTGGTCGTCATGCAGGTCGACACGGCAGATGCTCAACCAGGTGAAGTGCTTCACGAACATGCGCGGCTGTTGCCTACGCTCCTGGGCGCCGTCGTCGGCGCCGCGGTCGGCGTCGCGATTCACTTAGTGCTCGAAACGGGGATCGCCGGCACTCAACCGTACGAGGCGGTCTGGTTCGCCATCGTCATCGGCCTGTTGACCGGGCTGGGGGTTCGGATGGCCAACAAGGGGCACATGGGCCGCAGCTACGCCCGCGGCGCCATCTCGGGGTTCGTGGCGCTGGGCGCGATCGTACTGAGCACCTATCTCATTTCGCAGGTAATGGCCCGACGCGACGCGCTCAACAAGGCCAAGCCGGCCGTGGCGATGGATCAGGCCGAGCAGGGCGCGGCGGCTGCCGGCGGCGAAGCGGGGGCCGCGGACACCGGGCCCATAGCCATGGAAGATGCGGCCTTGCAGCGCGGGGCCGCCAGCGGCGTCATCGGGCGCCCGGCCGCCGACAAGCTGAACCCCTGGCAGTTCCTGTTCATGGCCGTGGGCGCGCTGATCGCTTATGAGCTGGGTCGCGGGGTGGAACATCGTCAGCCGATCGCGATGGCCGGCCATGAACCTGCGGACCCGGCCGGCCTGACGGATCCAAGTCAATGATCGACGGCTCGTCGGCGCGGCGGCCAGTCGAGTTGGTGCGGCGGTTCGAGGCGGCGTTGCGGATTGAGCGCTCGTTGGACAGGCGCCGCCAGCCGCTGCGGCAAGTCGCCTGCTGCGGCCGGCGATACTCCGTCGACTTTTATCGATGCTTGCACGGCCATACCCCGCCCGATCGGGCGAGTGCCTGCGCCGATAGCCGACGCTTGGCGGCGACTGCCGATTCCGGGGCCCCATGGGGGGCCGTGAATTACCGCGCCTAGTCGTTGCGAACGTGGCGGGTATCCCAATGTTCGGGGGTCCGCCACAGGCCGGACAGCAGCAGCTCGCGGATGTAGGTCATCTCCTTCGGCAGGCGGTCGTAGAGAGCGAAGAACAGCTCGTCGTGGGAGGCGATTTCCTTGACCCACTGATCGCGCTCGATGCTCATTACCGCGTCGAACTGCTCGTGGGTAAAGGCCAGACCGCGCCAGTCGAGGTCTTCATAGCGCGGCACTCGCCCCAAGGGGCCTTCGACGCTACGGATCTGGCCGCGGACCCGCCCGACGATCCATTTCAGGACGCGCATATTCTCGCCGAAGCCGGGCCATAGGAAGTTGCCTTGGCCGTCGCGGCGGAACCAGTTGACGTTGAAGATCTTGGGAGGGAGGACGCGGCGGCCGAAGTCGAGCCAGTGGTTCAAGTAGTCGCCCATGTGGTAGCCGCAGAACGGCAACATGGCGAACGGATCGCGGCGGACCTGACCGATCTGGCCGAACGCCGCAGCGGTGGTTTCCGAGCCCATGGTGGCGGCGGCGTACACGCCGAAGGCCCACCCCGGCGATTGATATACCAGCGGTGCGACGCTGCTGCGGCGGCCGCCGAAGACGAGCGCCGCGATCGGCACTCCGCGCGGATCGTCGTAGGCCGGGTCGACCGACGGGCACTGCGCCAGCGGCGCGGTAAAGCGGCTGTTGGGATGGGCGGCCTTTCTATTGAGAGCGGGCGTCCAGTCGTGACCTTGCCAGTCGACGAGGTGGGGCGGCGGCTGGTCGGTCATGCCTTCCCACCAGACGTCGCCCTCGTCGGTGAGGGCGACGTTCGTGAAGATGGCATTGGCGCGAATGCTGGCCATCGCATTGGGATTGGTCTGGTCGCTGGTGCCGGGGGCGACGCCGAAGAACCCGGCTTCGGGGTTGATGGCGTAGACCTGGCCGTCTTCACCGGCCTTGAGCCAGGCGATGTCGTCGCCGACGGTCGTCACTTCCCAGCCTTCGTCGCGGAACGGCCCCGGCGGCACGAGCATGGCGAAGTTCGTCTTGCCGCAGGCGCTGGGGAACGCGGCGGCGACGTAGGTCTTCTCGCCGTCAGGGCTCTTGACGCCCGAGATGAGCATATGCTCGGCGAGCCAGCCCTCGTCGCGACCCATCACTGAGGCGATCCGCAGGGCGAAGCACTTCTTGCCCAACAGCGCGTTGCCGCCGTAGCCGGAGCCGTAGCTCCAGATCGTCCGTTCCTCAGGAAAGTGAACGATGTACTTGTCGAGGGGGTCGGGACTGCAGGGCCAAGGGACGTCTTCGACGTGGGCCGCCAACGGCATGCCGACCGAATGGAGGCAGCGAACGAAGTCCGCGGGCCGGGAAGGCGGCGCGACCGAGGACCAGCGGGCGTCGGCCCGTTGCCTGCCGGCGGCGTCGTCGCCGTCCTGGCCGGGCGAAGCTCCCGTAACTCTGGGTGGCGAGGGAAGGGGATCTCCGTTGAGGACGTCGAGCACGGCCTGGCCCATGCGGGTCATGATCCGCATGTTGACCACGACATAGGGCGAATCGGTGAGTTCGACGCCGATGTGGGAAATCGGCGAACCGATGGGCCCCATCGAGAAGGGAATCACGTACATCGTGCGGCCTGCCATCGAACCGCTGAACTTCGGCAGCAGCGTGTTCTTCATCTCGCGGGGATCGACCCAATTGTTCGTCGGGCCGGCGTCCCCTTTGACGCGGGAGCAGATGAAGGTGCGATCTTCGACGCGGGCGACGTCGCTGGGATGGCTGCGGGCGAGAAAGCTGTGGGGACGGAGCCGGGGGTTGAGACGAATGAACGTGCCGCTGGCGACCATCTCGTCGCAGAGCTGGTCGTACTCCTGCTGCGAGCCGTCGCACCAATGGACGGAGTGCGGCTGGCACAGGGCGGCCATCTCGCGGACCCAGCGGACAAGCTCTTTGTTTCGCACGCGGGGGCGCGTCTCGATTTCTTCCGCCAGTGGCATAGCATCGTCCTCCTGTCGTCGGGGATCCGTCGACTCGAGCGGAGGTCTCTCAGGATCGATCATATCGCGCCCTTGGAAATGGTATAGCGTGCGTGACGGCGCGCGCCGGACCGCCCATGGGCGCATCGGCTCGCGCCAGTCGGCGCAGTCGAACCTGGCGCCGGCGCCGCGGGGAGTTTTCAATTTCTGGCGACGAAAAACCACATCACCATGCGGCGCAGTTGGCGCCGCAGGGAACTTGATTTTTGTCGTCGTCGACGGCGGGGGGCACTGCTATTTTTGACGACAGAATTCTTACTCGTTGCGATATCGGGGGTTAGGTCGCGCGGCGCGGCGGCGAAAAGCGTCGCGTCGCGACAGAAATCCGGTGGCGCCCTCGGCGCGTGCGCGCAGCGGCGCCTGGGGTTAGCTGACGTTAGCCGAAAGGCTGGCACAAAAGCAAGGAAAAAACTTGTGAGCGAGCTAGGCGAATCGGGGCTGTGGTCGCCCCAGGTGCGCGGCCCGCGGGAAGTGCGGACGAGCTTGGGAGTCCGCTGGCTTGCACGCGCCGCGGTTCGACTGAGCGGGCGTTGCCGTTGTGGGAGTCGCCTACCCGCTTCGCACTGGCGGGAACGCCAGTGGCACACTTGCACGCTTGAGGGAGCTTCCCAGCGCGACCTCGTGGCGGCGGTTTGCTAAGCTGCTGGGGCGCAGCGCGCAAGTTTTCGTTGAGTGCCAGCCGACCTCCGTTCGTTCCTGAAGGGATCCGCATGAATAATCCCGCTGAGTCGTTGTCGACCGATCGCCGCCGCATCTTTTTTCTGGCAGGGCTTGCCATGGCGTGGCGGCTGGCAGGCGGGGGGGTTGCGTTCGCTGAGGAGACCGCGGCCGGCGAGTCGCGCGGCGCCTGGCAGCGGGTGCTGAGCTGCAACATTCGGGTCGACCTGCCCGAGGACGCGGCCCGGGGGCTGGGTTGGAAAGATCGCCAGGAGATTTGCGCGGAGATCGTTCGTGGGCAGCGGCCGGATCTCATCGCCTTTCAAGAGGTGCTGGGCAATCAGATGGCCGACCTCCGGGCGGCGCTGGCGGAGTTCGACGCCTTCGGCTTCGCCGGCCCCGAGATGGACGCCCACCCGACGGGGTATCACGGGATCGCGAAGAACCCGATCTTCTATCGCCGCGACCGCTACGAACTGGTGGCCGCGGGCACGTACTGGCTGAGCGAGACGCCGACGATCGGCGGCAGCCTGTCGTGGGGAACGGCCCGAGCGCGGCACGCCAACTGGGTTCGCTTGCGCGACCGGCGCACGCAGCGGGAGTTCCGCCTGGTGAACACGCACCTGGACCACAAGTCGCAGCCGGCGCGCGAGAAGCAGATCGCCATGATTCTGGCCGAGTGCGGCCAATATGCCCCCGACTTCCCGCAGCTCTTATGCGGCGATCTCAACGCGCGGATGACCAACCCGGTAGTTGAGGCGATTGTCGATTCCGGCTGGACCGATGCGTGGGTTGCGCTGCATGGGCCGGAGGACCCGGGCTTTACGGCGCATGGCTTCGACGTCGCGGCGCGGGCGGCGCTCGGCGACCGGGCGGGGAAGATCGACTATACGTTTATCCGCGGGCCGATTCGGGCGATGGAGAGCGAGATCGTGCGCGACGCGGTTGAGGGGCGCTATCCGAGCGACCACTACTTCTTGCTGACGGGGGTGGAGTTGTAGGGATCGGCGGTCCACCCAAGGTCGAATGCAAATGTGGGGCGGGGTGCTTTCGCACCCGCCTTTAGCCGTTCAGGAGCCGTGCTGGGCTACGGCGGGGCGAGCCGCCGCGTCATGCGCGCCGGGGAGGCGGGTGCAGAGCACCCCACTACGTTCTCTCGCGGAGGCGCAGAGGAGGACCCGGACCGGTGAGTGGATTGAATGAAAGGACTGCTTGGCAGCGAATCCTCGGCGCCTCGGCGCCTCTGCGGGTAATGCTTCTGGCCTGCAAAAACTTGCTGGGACCCGATTCCGGTGCGGCGCTCGGCGGGGCGCCGGCGATCATTGTTCGAGCGTCAACTGAAAGCTCTCGACCGAAAGTCCGCTGCCGGAGTCGAAGACGCAGGCCGCCTTTACCGCGTTCTCGGCGAGCACGCAGGCGCGTACATCCGACGCGTACGTGACCTGAAGGGGGCCGAGGGCGAACTCCTTGCCGGAGCCGACCGCCCAG
>JADLBW010000214.1 GCA_020847515.1 Pirellulales bacterium
GGCGGCGGCGTCTCGGCCGTCGTAAACTCGCGCAGCACCTGCGAGGGCCGCACCTTGGGGACAAGCAGTAGCTCGTTTGCGCTGGCAAACGGGCGATTGTTCCAGGTGAACCAGGAGAAGGGCTTGCGAGGCTTGACCTTCTTGGCCTCGTTGTCCTGGCCGCCCGTGAGGTTGGCCTGGGCCGGGTCCACAAACGGCGTGTTGAGGTAGCCGAGCGTGTGGAACGGCACGGCGTCGAAGTTGTGCGAGTTGTTCGTCGTCAGCTTGTCGTACAGATTCGAGGCCGGTGGAATCAGGGTAACCTGATTGGGGTTCTGCGGCGGTCGAGACGCGCGGTCGGACGAGGGGAACTCCCAGCCGAACAAATTGGGCAGGACCGTGCCCGCGGTCGACTTTTGCGATGTATAGTATCCGCGCTGCAAGCTCGCGAACCGCTCGCGGGCGTAGCGGACCGGCACGTAGCCGTTGCCGCCGGTGAAGCTGGGATCAACCTCTTCGGTATCGCGGCCGTTATAGACGGAAAGATTCGCCGTAGTCGAATCGACCGTCATGTAGGGATTCACGGGGCGCGTAGGGTCGTGCCCGTTGGCGGTCGGGCTGGCGCCGGGCGCGGGCTCGGGGTTCCAGGGCAACAGCGGGTTGGCCAGCCGCTGCAGATAGATAAAGGAGTATGAAATCCGCGGATCGGGCTTGGTGCCGGAGGGCTGGATCGTACCGCGGGCGGCGTCGGTGTACTGCAGGTAGTAGGGAATCGGGTAGTCGTTGTCGAACTGCGTTTCGTCGACGCCCCCTAGCGGGCCGTCCAGCGGGATATCGATCGCCGCCGGGTTGCCCTGCTTATCGAGGTACTGGCCTTCCTTCGTGCCGTCTTCCTTCCAGCGCGAGCCGCGGAACTTAGCCGGGTAGCCGATCGCCGGCTCGGAGAGCGTGAACCGGCGAGTGCGCTGGCGGCGCTCAGCCGGCTGCTGGAAGTACGGCGATGGATCCTGCTCGTAGCCAGTTTCGGACGGGTCCCAGCCGTCGATCCGGTCGTAGACCTGGTCGATGATCGCCACGTCGGCGATCGACTGGCTGGCGTCGCCCGGAAAGCTGGGCTGCGTGATGCCGTTGGACTCGGACGGGGCCTGCACGTCGAAGCCGGCCAGCGGGTCGGTAAAGGGCTGATCGTCGTCGTCGATCAGCCGCACGGTATGCATTCGGGCCAATCCGCCGGCGCGACGGGTGGCCAGCTCGATCCGCCGTTTGGGCTTGGCGCTGTTCGGATCATTGGGATTCTGCGCATTCTGGCGGTCGCTGATCCAGTTTTCGTAGACGCCGTCGTTATTGAAATCATCGCCTGATCCGACAACGAGATACCGGCCTGGACGCACCGGAGGGACCGGATTCTTGTCTGGTCGGCTGTCGTTGAAGAAGGCAACGCCGTCCTTATCGCCCCAAGCGGGGTTCCAACGTGGGTCTTCCGGATCGAACCCGGCGAAGTAAACGGTTCGATCGGCTTCAATTAACCGACGACGATTCCCAGTGCCGAATTGCGGCGCATTGGCAAGATCATCCGGATCCCAGTTCATGACTTCTCTGGCCCGCGCATAACGCGAAGGATCGATCGGCCGCTTGTAAACAGACATTCGCCAAACAGGAGAATTGAGCGGCTTATTTGAGATGGGATGGGTGCCGGTCGCCACTGCGGCCAGGTTCACGCCCATATCAACGCGGCTGCTGTTGGCCATCACCGCCGCATGTGTATCAAGATTCGCCGCCGGGCTATGCGGCCAGGGATTGTATAGCTCGATGAAGGCTGCGCCGCGGGGCCGCCGCCGCTGGTCGTAGTCGGGGTCAGGACGGTTTTTGTCCTGCGTCGAGGTGGCCGTATCGGTCGGCGGATAGGGGTTTTCCTGGGCGGAGTCGTCAGTCCGCCGGTCGTGCCACGTCAGTGTCTCGGTCATCAGCAGTTCGGGGCGCTCGGCGCCCCAGACGTAGCAGGAGTCCTCGGGGTTCTTCGTGGGATCGCCGCCGGGGATGAGGTGATCGGCGGTCGTTTGAATCAGCCCGTCGACGTAAGTGTACTCGGCCGGGCGGGTCGAGCCGTCGTAATAGCCCCAGCCGTCGAACGGATCAGGGTCGTATTCGAACGCCGTCATGATGTTGTCGGGATCGCGGAAGTCGACCACGTTGACGGCCCACTGGGCGAGCGTGCGGGCCAGCATGCGGTCGTGCTTGATGGCGTCGGCGCCGTTGCGCTTGTCCTCGCGCGGGGGCATGTTGGCCCGGCCCAGCGGGTTGTAGCCGGGGTCGGCCGTCAGCGTCAGCGCAAGCACATACAGATGGCGGGCCAGTAGCTGGCGGTGGTCGATCTGCTCGGTCGTGCCCGTGGGGCGGCGGTCGAGCGCCATGTGCGGGAACTTGGCGGACGTGGCCGACTGCTTGTAGACGTCGGCGCCGGGGCCGGCGGCGGCGATGTAGGGATCGGTCGGGTCGAGGGCCCAGACGTCGGTCTCTTCGCTGGTGATCTGCAGCTCGCCCGGATCGACGACCTGGTTCTTATTGGCGTCGGTGAAGAGGATTTGCGGCGGCTCGTCGACGACGCCGTTATTGTTGTCGTCGCGGCCGTTGCCCAGCGGGCGATTGACGTTCATCCGCAATCCGTCGGCCAGCTCGGGCGCGAGGATGCCCTGCAGGACGGCGCGGACCTGCTCGGCGTCGGGCAGGCCGTCTTTATTCTGATCGCCCGAGTTGGGAGGGCCGCCCAGGGGCACGGGGAACTTCGTCTGCTCGACGTTGCCGAACAGGGCGACGCGAACGCGCATCTCGTACAGTTCGGCCGTCGAGCGCGGCAGCCGGCGATAGGGCTGCTCGTTGTTGTTGTCGGTCCAGGCAGAGAGGAGCACTTCCATCTCGTGCGGCAGCGCGACGTTCGGCACGGGCAGATCGAAGCTGTCGGTCGTCAGCTTCAGCCGGTCGGTGAGGCCCTGGCTGACGGAGCCGTTGAGGCTCAAGACGCCCGATAGGTAGGCCAGCCGGCCGGGCAGGGCGCCCGAATCAGCGTCGTAGACCCGCAGCACCCGCTCCAGTTCACCGACGGCGAACGGCGCGTCGGCGCCCGTGAGATTGGAATTGGCGTAGCCCTGGACGCCCGGGGCGGTCGCTTGCGAGAGGTTCAGCTCGTAGGGCGAGTCGACGGCGAGGCTCTTGTAGAGGTTAGCGCGGTCGATCTCGGTTTGCAGCGTCGCCTCGAACACCGGCTGGCCGAAGTAGTTGACGCCGACGCCGTAGCGGGCCTTCGCGTCGGGCGGGGTGACGAACGACGTGGCGAGCTGGCCGCCCGCGAGCCCGTCGGCCCACCGGGGCCAGCCCAAGAGGCTGATCTGGGAGAGGATGTCGTACTGGTCGGCCCAGCCAGGCGCCGTGCGGCGACTGCCGGAATCGTAGCCGTAACGGCCGGGGCCGACGGGCGGGCCGTTCAAAAGCTGGACCGGCTGCCCCTGATTGGCATGGCCGGGCTGGTAGCGCCCGGTCAGGAGCCAATAGAAGTTGTCGTCGCCGATGGCCTCTCCCAGGGAGACGTCGGCGGGGCCGAAGCCCATGCCGCGGGGCGTGTCGTCGACCTGCGTGGCGCCGTCGGCCAGGATGTCGCTGGCGGCGACGTTGGAAACGACCTTGGCCAGATCGGCCGAACCGTGGGCGTTGACGTTCAGCCGGCCGTCCATGTCGACCACCAGCATCGCGGCCAGCGGCCTGACGAGCTTGCCGTTGGGGCCGTTCATCACCGGCAGACCGACGTCGATCCAGACGCTGTCGCGGACGCCGTCGTTGTCGTTATCGACGTCCCAGGGGCCGTAGATGGCGCGGTTGAGGAGGTAGTTGGAGTTTTCCTGAGCTTGGGTGGCGTTGTAGTGGTCGGGATCGATGGCATAGGCGAACGCGTCTGCCCAGGGCGCCCAGTCGGGGTTGCTGCCGCTGAAGCGGGGATGGTCGAACCAGGATGGCCGCAGCATAACCTTGCGGAGCATCGTCGGCGTCATGGCAAGCGGAGTGCCTCGAGGTTGTCCAAGCTGGGTGCGCCAGTAATTCAGCAGCGCCGGGCGATGCCAGGAGGGAATCATCATGGTGCGGTTGTTGGCCGCATCGCTCAGGCCGGCAGGAAACGTAGTGAGCCTCACGTCGGGCATCAGCGTTTCGACGAGTTGCCCGTCGGCGGGCAAGAGGGCGAGGGCCATGTTCTGAAAGTCGACGGCGTCGTACGACTCATCGGCGCCGCCGCGGCCGTTCCAGTCGTAGAGGCCAGCTTGCTGCGCGGCGGGGGCGAACGGGAAATAGCTGGCGTTGGTCGGTACGGCATTGGGAAAGCCGACGCTGGTGGAGCTCATCGACGGGTCGATGCGGAACGCCGCATTGGGCAGCAGCGCCAGCGGCGGGAAGGTGCTCGCGCCGAGGCTGACGCCGGGGACGTTCTCGAACACATTGAGCTTGGGCGCACCGCTTGCGGCCCAGGGATTGAAGCCGGCGCCTGTGCCGTTGAACGGGCGTCCGTTGATCAGCACGCGGGTCGGCTGGTCGGCGGCGACGAGCATCGCCGGGTCGGTCACCTGGCCGCCGCCGGGAAGCTCGAAGTTCATCACGCGAAACGTGAACGGCGGCACGAAGCCGACGATGCGGGTGCTGCGGCCGGCGGCCGGGCCGGTGAGGAACGTGAGCACCTGGCCGTTGTAGGCGTCGTCGACGTTGGCAAACGCGAGCGGCTGGCCCGTCTGGTCAAGAGTATTGCCATAAAGGTCGCGGAGGAGGTATATAGCTGCGGCGCCGTTGGCTTGGCTCGCGACGTCGAACTCGATAATCTGGCCGCCGGTAGGATTGGCGCCGCGGGCGCTCATTGGGGCGGCCCAGCGGGGCGGGTAGACGGTGACGCCGCCGGGCGGGGTGACCGTGATCGCCGGCTGCGGCGCCGGGAGGCCCGGCGGGATGGCGATCACGCCCTTCAGGCCGTCGGCGCCGTACATGTCGGCCAGTAGCGAGTGGCCGCGGATGGCGCTGTAGGGGTTGTTCGTATCGCGCACGAGTTGGCGGAGGGCTTCGTCGAGAAGCTCGGTTTGCGAGGCGTTGGTCGAGGTCCGCACCGAGCCCTTGTAGCCGGCCTTGCCGGCCTGCTCGGCCTGCTTGGCGACGATGACGAACGCGGTGCCGATCATCAGGACCAGCACCAGCATGCTGAGGACGACCAGCAGCAGCACGCCGCGGCGGTGAGTAAGGCGCGAGTTGCGAGGCGCGAGGCGCGAGTCGGCGGATCGGCGGCGGGAGGACGAGCGACGGCGGTGGAGGCGGTGGCGGAACATGGCTAATCCGTGGCTAAGCGAGTCGGTTGCCCCCGCGGAGTGGCGAGCTGCGAGTAGGTAGTGGGTAGTGGGTAGTCGGTGGTGGCTGGTGGCGAGTGACAACTGACAACTTGTGAACGGCCGACAGTCTCCCTGGCGCTCTGCTGCTATCGTTCCATGGGGACGTAATGGGTGCTGACGCCGATGACGCCGGGTAGGAGGATCGCGCGGAGGTCTTGGATCGGCGTGCCGCTGCTGGCGTACGCGGGATCGACTGGCCAGTCCGGTCCGTCGAGCGTGGCGTTGCGGAAGGCGGCGATATTGGCAAGCGTCGTAATCTGGACGCCGCCGCTGGAGTTTTCCTGCGTGGCTTCGTCGAGCGACAGCAGGCGATACCACTTCAAGAGCAACCGCCCGGAGGTCGGATGGACGCCGGCGATGGCGATCCAGTTCCCGGAGCGAACGCCGTCGAGGGCCGCGTCGACGAACTCGGCGTTCGTTGCCGCGTCGCTCGCCGTGTCGTTGTAAAGGACCAACTCGCCGCCCGGGAGCATTTGGGCCGCGAGGCTCCGCTCGCCGGCGCCGGGTTGTCCCAGGTCGCGCTTGTAGAAGACCGCCACCGATACCTCATACAGTTCGCTGCCGAACATCGGATGCGTGGGCTGAAGGGCGGCGACGCCGTCGGAGATGTGGTCGAAGTTGCTGTCGCCGGTGGTCGGCACGACGGTGGCCAGCCAGGTGTAATCGCCCTTGTTGGCACGAGTCAGCGGGACGTCGTTGGCGGGATTCTCATCACCCTGGGTATTGGCCTCCCACGGCTGGACGCCGGGCCGATCGGTCTGCCGCGGCAACTCGACGGCCAGGTCGTCGGGGAGCGAGAAGTTCAATCGGGCCGCCAGCGGCGGCATGCCGATCAGCGCCGGCTGACCGGCCGAGAGATTGGGATTCGGCATTGCCAGCGTCACGCGGCGAATCGGCCAGTTCACCCCCGCCGTCTGGCCGAGGTTTTGCATGGAACGCTTCCAATTGAGAGGCATCGACGAATTCACGGCCAGCAGCTTCGGGTCGTTTCCGGCGGGGTCCATTTGCTTAAGCGGAAATGCGTCGGCGTCGGTTTGGCCCCAGACGTCGCCCGTGCCGAGCGGATCGATGACGAAGGCATGGCCTGGGTGCGGATCGTTCGCGCCAGCGGTCAGCGGGATTTGCGCGCCGCCGAAGGCGTTGATGAACGCGTAGGGAGCGGCGAGCGTGCCCGGCTGGCTGGGATTGCCGCCGTAGAGCCAGCGTTCGGGGCGCAGCATGCCGCGGGCCTTGAGCTGGGCGAAGGCGGCGTCGGCCAGGGCGGCGCCTCGTTCGAACTGGTCGCCGCGGCCGGCGTAGTGGTTGCCGACCGGGAAGATGGCGGCCACGCCCATCAGGCCGAACAGCAGCACGAACATCGAGATGAGCACCTCTAGCAGCGAGATGCCGCGACGGGAGGCGCGCGGCGCGAGGCGCGGGGCGCGGGTACGTGGCTGGCGGCTGGTTGTCCGTGGCATGATGATGGCGTTCTCTCGCGATACGCGGCGGGCAAGCGACGATCGACGACTGACAACGGACGCCTGAAGGGCCATCTCACCGCCCTCCGGAGCTGAGCATGTCGCGGGCGTAGCGCCGGGCGACGGAACGTTGGTCCCCGCGATCTTCAAGTATGGTGCGGCCATCGCCGTCGAAGTCCTGATCGCCATCGCCGTCCATGATGGTGAGCGGGTTGTAGATATAGTTCTCGCTGGTAACGGCGCGACCGCTGCGAGTTTGAATTGTCACCCAGCGAGCGTCTGGACGGAGCCAGTTGACCTTCCGACGGCGCTGCTGCAATTCAGCGTCGTCAATTGGAGGAAAGGCGAGGAAATCGTAGTTCTCTTGCTGCGCATTGCCGTTCTCAGTTACGCCGAGCAGCAAAAAAATGCGATCAACGGCGGTGACTTCTACTCCGTTTAACGCAAAGCTTGAAATACTTCCGTTCGGGCTAAACATGATACGAACCACGTCTCGCACCCCGCCGGCGTCAAAATCGCCGCCCAAGTTTGTGCCGGACGCCTGCAGGTCAATGCCGATGCCACGTGGAAACTGCAGCGCAGCATCTGAGGCTCGGGCCGCCTGACGCTTGATTTTGTACGGCAACGGATTGGTCCAACCGCGGGACGGAGGGGGCAACAGAGCCGGAGGGTCGTAGGGTACGACAGCTCTTGGAAGGTAATAGGAGCCGCCCGCGAGGGTGCATGCAAATTGAGCACGCGGATTACTTGGCGCATCCTGGTATAAATCACCTTGCTGAAATGAATTCGGATCGTTGGCAACTACGTCGGAGTTGCCGTCCCCATCACGGTCTTGATCCGTGATCGTGAAAAGAAATCCGCCTGCGGACACGGCATCGCCCAATCGCAGTGTACGAGGCGGCGGTGGATCTAATGCGTACAGTTGATTTGTCCCGTTCGCCGGAAACATCTGGCCTGCCGACACGAACTGGGCAGCCGTTACCATTGAATCGGGAAAGGCCGTGCTTGGGTCATCCTGAATGAGGAACCGCACCTGGGAGCTGGCGGAAAAACCTGAGAACGACGCCGGCTCAGAGACAAAATAAGCCTCAAGGGCCGTGCCGCTCGGTTCACCGCCAACTAGCGATTCTTGAAACTCAATGCCGTAGGGGCGGCCGTCGCGGGCCGCCTGGGCCTGGGCTTGGGCGAGCATGGAGCTAAGTTGGCGGGAGGCCTCGCGAATCTTGCGGGCGTCGTTATTGGGCGAAAGGACCGGAATCACGGCGGCGAGCACGGTCACCATGATGACGATCGCCACGAGCAACTCAACGAGCGTCATGCCGCAGCAGCGCAAAGTGCGATTCGCCTTGTTGGGCTGAAGGGTCATACTGGGGTTCTGCGGTTTGGTGATTACTCGCTGAGTAGTAGTTGGCCGCGCGCGGCCATTTGATTTTGTAAATCAATTGGCGCAGTGAACTCGGTCCGCGCCTAGAATCAATACTCGATTAGTTGATTATTGACATTGTCGCGGAAGTTGTTTTCTCCGTCGCCGTTGGTGTCCGAAATCAGACCGATTGAAGAAGACGGGTCGTAAGGATCTAATCCCTGAATAAAGGAGTCGCTTCCGCTTGCAATGTCCGAACGGCCATCTGGCCCTGTGGAATATATGAGGGGAACCATGCGAAATGCGCCTACCTGGTCCCGAAGTCCCCGATTGTTACCAATGTAGAGACTTAGTATCTGCGGAACATTACGTTGCGCCCCAGGGGGCGTCTTGTAATCGCTTGATACCGGACCGAGAGCCACTTGCATGTCTCGCCGATATACGTCGAGCGGATCATGGTCAGCCTCGGCATCGCGCATCATGAACGACGATTGCGTGAAATGCGCAGGCCAACGTAACCAGCTTATTGGGTTACCCCAGCCGTCGACGAATTCATATGCTCCATCGCCATCAGTGTCGGCAATGTCTTTAGAGCTAAAGAGCGTACGTGCCTCGCCGTCGCCCGTACTATGCATGACGACCAGGTAAAGGCATTCCGCCCCTTGATGCAGAGCGATATCGGGCCCGCGCAGACCGGCATAAATGCGACGATAAAGTTGAGTTAACGCTGGAACATTCTGCAGTATTTGCGGGTTGCTGGTGATGTCTGTCCAGCGATCCGGCATCTCCATTTTCATTAGTTCGCGAATACCTAGCAGTCGAACATCTTGCCTCGCTTGGCCCGCAGCTACGCCGTTAAACGAAATTCTAATACTCCCTTCGAAATCCTGATGCAGAGGTATTCGACGCGTCTCGTACGACGCAGTTCGCTCCATGACGAGCGTGTGGATCCGCGTGATGAGGGCCTGCGTGTGGCTGCGGCGGCCGTGCTCGATGGCGGCCGAGGCGGTGCCCATGATGGCCGCGGCGATGATCGCGATGATGACCATCGTGACCAGCAGTTCGACGAGGGTGACGCCGCGAGCGAATGGGGGGGGTGGATTGCGGATTGCGGATTGCGGATTGCGGAATGCGGATTGTGAATTGCGGGTTGTGGGGCCGCGACAAGCGGACGAATTCGCCTGCGCAGTGCGAGGGGTTGGCATCTTTCGGCCAATCATTCCGCAATCCGCAATCCGCAATCCGCAATCGTTCATCATTGTTCCGCCGCGTCGGCCAAGGTTCCGTCGGTGAAGTTGGCGAGCGTGTCGGCCGTGGGGCCGATGAAGGGGCCGGCGGGGAAGAGGTATGGTTCCAATTGAGCATAGGTAGTAGAGGGATTGCTCGCACTGGGACCAAAGCTGCCCCAGTCATCATCCAAGCCGCAATGCAGTACCTGATATTTCTGATCGACAAAAGCTAGCTGCTGCACGTTTCCCGCTCCGGTAAGGCCTTCACGCACGCGCTTAATGGGATGGACATCGGTCACGTTTGGCGACACATAGGGATCGTACTGATACGGCTTATGGCGCGAGGTATCAAAGTAAATGAACGGCTGTTCGGAGCCCGAGGGCATGTACTGCCAGAAGTTGATTTGGCGGTTCTCGTCCGCCTCCGTCGTGCCATTGTGGTTTAAGTCGACCGAATATTGGATAGAACGGCCGCGGCTCGCGTCGAAGCCGCCGGCATCGTTCCGCGGGCCGAGGCGGCCGCGATCGAACTCATAGCGGATGGTACGATTTTCGAGGACTTCGCCGGCGCTCACCGAGAACGATGGGCCGCCCGGGCCGGAGATCGGGAATTGCGGATCAGAGCTAAACCCGCCAAGCCAGAAGTAGAGTGCCTCGTCGGCGTACATGCCGTTGACCAGGTTAGCGCCGCTGCTAAGGTTCTGCCCGCAGAGGGCGAGGATCAGTTGCGGCGGTTCCTGATGGCGTGGAAAGGCCTTTTTGAACATTCGCTGGAAGTCGGCTTGTACCAATGCCGCCGCAGAGCCCGGGGTCAGATTGTTTTGGGGTAGCGGCTGGGGATTCATGCCGTTGGGCGGATATGCGCCATAGTCGGTATGGAACTGCTGCAGGGCGCCGGCCATCTGCTTGATTTCCATCTCGATCCGGCTGCGGCGGGCGGCGTACATGGCCCGGACGGCGGCGGCCGTAATGAGGCTGGCCAAGACGGCGATGATCGCGATGACGATCAGCAGCTCGGTGAGCGTAAAGCCCTGGCGGCCGGCAGCGGGCGCAGCAGCCGGCGACGGCCCACGTCGGCGGAGACGGCGAGAAAAGCGGGAAGTGGACATGTCGGGGCGGCTCCTGATTGGTCGGCTGGCTCGGCGCGAGGGGCCGAGGGTTCCTTACGCTGCTAGCGACAGTTTAACCAGGACTACGTGTTGAGCGCCAGTGGCGTACGCTCGCGGCAACGCCGCTTCGGGCGACGGCCACAGCGCGGATATCGGGATTGGTCGGGGTTATGTGGATTGGGCGGGTGCTTTCCGGGCCGGCAACGCGCCCCGGGGGTCGGTTTGGCTGTTGTGGAGAATCGCTGGGGGCGTTTGGCACCTCCCCGCTCCTCCCCACCAGGGGAGGCGCCTGGAAGGAGAGGTCTCTTCGACGGGGCGCCCCCTCATCCGGCCTCTCCCGTGGGGGGAAAGGTACAGGTGCGTCGCGAAACGAGACGTTGTGGTCAATTTCGCAAAGCGGAATGAGGCGCCCTCGCGCGCAAAGGCGTTAAAAATAAGCGTTTGCGTCGTTCCCGCTATGGGAAGGGGCAAAGGCCGTGCCGTTACGTCAATAGTACGCAGCGGCCAATGGGGTCGGGATGCTTTTGCGACTGGAGGCTCGGATTGCTGGCCGAACTCGCTAGTCGCCAAAGAATCCCGACCCGGTTGGGTGGGCTCAGGGGTCGGGATGCTTTGGCGACTGGTGGCTCCGGTGGCAGTGGGGAGTTTCCAGTCGCCAAAGAATCCCGACCCCTTGTGGCTAACCCGACAGGTTGTTGATCAGGCTCACCAGGGGGACGAACAGCGAGATGACGATGAAGCCGACGGCCCCGCCGAGGAACAGAATGAGCAGCGGCTCCATCAGCTTCGTCAGGCCGTCGGTCAGCACGGCCACTTCTTCGTCGTAGGTGTCGGCCACCTTGTAGAGCATCGTGTCGAGTTCGCCCGTTTCTTCGCCGACGTCGACCATGTTCACGACGATGTCGTCGACGACGCGCTGGCGGTATTTCAGCATGTAGATCAACAGGCCGATGGGGCCGCCGATGAACGCGAACCAGAAGAACGCGGCCATCGGGTGGAAGCCGAGCTTGGAAAACTCCTTCATCGGCTGGGCAATGGCGTCGCCCTCGCGGATCCGCTCGCTGACCTTGCCGTACATCCGCTCGAAGACGGCGTTGCCGGCGGTCTCGCGGGTGATGTTGAGGGCCTCGAGTATCGGGACGCCCGAGGCGACCAGCGTGCCGAGGGTCCGCGACGTGCGGGCCATGATGTTCTTTTCGATAAGCTGGCCGAAGATCGGCACCTTGCAGACGAACTGGTCCCAGCCCATGCGGCCGGCCCGGAACTTTCGGATCAGTTTGACGGTGAGCCAGATGAGCACCGGGATGCCGGGGATGAGGTACCAGTAGTTCTGGCACCACTCGGCAATGGCGATGAGCATCTGCGTGGCGGCCGGGAGTTCGAGATCGAAGTCGGTGAAGATGTCCTGAAACGCGGGGACGATCTTGATCATGATGAACGTCAAGATGCCGACGGCGACCGTGACGACGACGATCGGATAGATCATCGCCGACTTGACTTTGCGTTTGAGCGACTCGGCTCGTTCCTTGAAGTCGGCCAGTCGCTGCAGGATGACTTCCAAGGCGCCGCCCGCCTCGCCGGCCTTGATCATGTTGACGTAGAGGCGGTCGAAGCACTTGGGGCTCTTGGCCATGGCCTCCGAGAGGGTGTCGCCGGCTTCGATGTGCTCGCAGGTGTCTTCCAGGGAGTATTTCAGGCGGCCGGCCTTGGACTGCTCGGCGAGAATGCGCAGCGAGCGCAGAATCGGGAGGCCGGCGTCCTGCAGGATGGAGAGCTGGCGGGTGAACGCGGTAAGCTGCTTGCTTTTGACGCCGCCGAAGACGAAGCCGCGTTTCTTCTTGCCGCCGCCGGCTTCGGCCTTCTTCCGGCTTTTCTTGACGGAGATCTTCGTGACGAAGTACCCCATCTGCCGGATAGTCGCCTGCGCATCCTCCTCGGTGGCCGCCTCGATCACGTCCTTGATCTCGGCGCCGGTGGAGTCCATCGCCTCGAATTGGAAAGTTGGCATAGCCCTGGTCCTGGTTCGGCGGCGCTGGCCCCCGGTAGCTACCTGGTGGGTTGTCCGTGGTCAGTTGTCATTTGGCGGGTCAGGCTCATATTCACCACGGACGACGGACGGATGACAACGGACGTCCCTTACGCTTCCAAAATCGTTTCGCGGATGACTTCTTCAGCCGTGGTGACGCCCTCGAAGCAGGCCTTGAGGCCCGACTTGCGGAGGGTCACCATGCCGGCGCGTTCAGCGGCGTTGCGGAGCTCGTCGGTCGAGGCGCTGCGCATGATCATGTCCCGCAGCTCGTTATTCATGATCATCAGCTCGAACAGGCCGACGCGGCCCTTGTATCCAGTATTGTTGCAAGTTTCGCACCCGGAACCACGGAAGAACCGTTTTCCCTTCAAATCCGATGCCGTAAGTTCCAGGTCGTCGAGCATTTCCTTGCTGGGGACGTATTCCTCGCGGCACTTCATGCAGACCTTTCGGACCAGGCGCTGGGCCAGGATGGCCTCGACGGTGGCGGTAACCAGGAAGGTCGGCACGCCCATATCCTTCAGCCGCGTGATGGTGCTGGGGGCGTCGTTGGTATGGAGGGTGCTGAAGACCATGTGCCCGGTCAGCGAGGCCTGAACGGCGATTTCGGCCGTTTCCAGGTCGCGGATTTCTCCCACCAGGATTTTGTCGGGGTCCTGGCGGAGGATGGAACGCAGGCAATGAGCGAACGTATTGCCGATCGAGGCGTCAATCGGGACCTGAATGATGCCTTCCATATCGTATTCCACCGGGTCCTCGGTGGTGATCAGCTTGTCCTCGACCCGGTTAAGTTCGTTGAGGGCCGAATAGAGGGTGGTCGTCTTGCCGGAGCCGGTCGGACCGGTGACCAGGACGATGCCGTTGGGCTTGCCAATGGCGACGCGAAACTCGGCGAGCGTCTTGGAGTCCATGCCGACGTTTTTCAGGTCGAGCGATACGACCGAGCGGTCCAGGACCCGCATGACGACGCTCTCGCCGAACATTGTGGGGAGCACGCTCACGCGAAGGTCGACCGGGTGGCCGCCGACGGTGAGCTCGATGCGGCCGTCCTGGGGGAGGCGGCGCTCGGCGATGTCGAGGTTGGCCATCACCTTGATGCGGGTCGTGATGGCGAAGGCCAGGTGTCGCGGCGGCGGGACCATTTCGTACAACACGCCGTCGGCCTTGATGCGGATGCGGAACTCGTCCTCGAACGGCTCGAAGTGCAAGTCGCTGGCATGGTCCTTGATGGCCAGCAGCAACACCATGTTGAGCAGCTTGCGGACCGGGGCGCTATCAGCCAGCGCTTCGACGCTGGTGAGGTCCAGCGAGTTGGACGCCGCCTGGGCGGCGGCGGCGAGCTCCTCGTCCTCCTCCATCTGAGTGACGATGCTCTCGACGCTCTCGGTATTTTCGCCGTAGTAGCGCTCGAGCGCCGCGAGCACGGCCGGCTCGGTGGCGACGACGACGCGGATGTTGTAGCCGAGGAAGGTTCGCAGCTCGTCCTGGACGGCAAGATTCTGCGGGTCGCACATGGCCACGCTGAGCGTATGGCCGTCGAACTCCGTGGGAATGATGCGGTACATCTGGGCCATCGGCTCGGTGACCATTTCGAGCACTTTGGGATCGATGTGCAGATCGCCGAGCGTCACGACGCGCAGGTGAAGCTGTTCGCCGAGGGCCTGGGCCAATTGCTCGTCGTTGATGAGGCCCATGTCCATCGCGACCTGGCCCAGCATCTGGCCGGATCGCTGATGCTGCTCGTCGAGCAGCAACTCCAACTGCTCGTCGGAGACGTAACCGAGGTCGACCAGGATTTGTCCGATGCGGCGTTGGGCCATGGCGGGAAGGGCTGACGGCTATCGGCTGTCAGCAATCAGCAGGTCCAGGGTGAATCGAAGGGGAAAATAGGGCTTGATGTTTTCCTATGGCGGCCAGGGGCCAAGCCGCTGGCCGCTGGCCAACGCTTACGCTGCCCCTTCATTGGGAGTCGCGGGTTCGTCAAAGATGCCGCGCTCGGCGGCGGCAATGCGCTTGGCCAGGTCGTCGGGGCTATTGGCTTTGGCGATGGCCTCGTCTTTGGTGACGACCTCCTTGCGCCAGTGATGGAACAGGTGGTCGTCGAGGAGCTGCATGCCGTACTTCGAGCCGGTTTGAATGGCCGAAGTAATGCGGAAAATCTTGTTCTCGCGGATCAGGTTGGCAATGC
The DNA here is from genome assembly GCA_020847515.1 of Pirellulales bacterium. Classification (GTDB taxonomy): domain Bacteria; phylum Planctomycetota; class Planctomycetia; order Pirellulales; family Lacipirellulaceae; genus Lacipirellula. The sequence goes on from JADLBW010000214.1 coordinate 14,763, forward strand.
CTGGGGTGACCACCAGCGTCTCAAAGCTGGCGACTCGGCCGCCGCCGATGCGCGGCAGGAGCTGTTGGGCGAGAATGCCGATGATCGCCGTGGCCAACTGGGTGCGGATCTGATCCTGCTGGTGACTGGGAAACACGTCGATGATGCGGTTGATCGTGCCGGCGGCGCTGCTGGTGTGGAGCGTGGCGAACACGACGTGGCCCGTTTCGGCGGCGGTGATGGCCGCCTCGATCGTTTCCAGGTCGCGCATTTCGCCCACGAGGATTACGTCCGGGTCTTGCCGCAACGCGCGGCGAATCGCCTCGGCGAACGACGTGACGTCGACGCCCACCTCGCGCTGGTTGACAGTCGACTTCTTGTGGTTGTGATAGAACTCGATCGGGTCCTCGATCGTGATGATGTGATGATCCATCGTGTTGTTGATCTCGTCGACCATGGCGGCCAACGAGGTGCTTTTTCCGGAGCCGGTCGGCCCGGTGACGAGGATCAGGCCGCGCGGACGCTTGATGAGCTCCTTGAAGACCGACGGCAGGCCCAGATCGTCCATCGACATGAGCTTTACGGGAATCTGACGCAGCACCAGCGAGACGTTGCCCTTTTGCCGGAACACCGAGACGCGGAAGCGGGCCTGGTCGCCGAAGGCGAAGCCGAAGTCGGTGCTGCCCGTCTCTTGGAATTCCTGCTGGCAGCGGTCGGGCGTGATGCTTTTCATCAGCGCCATCGTGTCGGCCGGCTCGAGGACCTTGGTCTTGAGCTTTTGCAGCCGGCCGTGCAGGCGCAGCACGGGGGGCTGTCCGACGGAGATGTGAAGGTCGCTCGCTCCCTGCTTGACCTGAGCGGAGAGGAGCTTGTCGATTAGGATTGTTCCCATGGACGTTAATCCCGTTTTCTGCGCGCGGCGACCGACGCGGCGGCTAGCGCCGCTTGCAGCCGGGAGCCTCTTCAAAAAGTTGGGACAAGAGGGCGGCTGTAGGCGGCGCGACCGGGCGCGCTTCGGGTGTTCCGAGCCGAGGGCGCGTTGGCGCGGCTGCCTTGCGTCCCGAACAGAGACTTTGGAACGCGACCCGCCGTTTGTCCATTATGGCGCTAGGGGGCGGTAAAC
>JADLBW010000215.1 GCA_020847515.1 Pirellulales bacterium
AAATTCAGGCGGCAACGCCGCAAACTGCTCCGGCGAAATCGGCGGCGGCAACGACATGCCCCTGGTGTGACCGATTTCGCCCAATGCGCGAAGAGCAGTTTCTTATCCCAGGGCGTGAACGGTTACCGTCGATTGTCTGGCGAAAGCCGCCGCTGTCGGCGATAGGCTGCAGAGGGGTGCCGAAGTTGCGCACTACCTCGGTACTGGAGCCGGTAAACGAGACTGGCCCGCTATAATTGTCGGCGAGCCAATTGCTGATGATCAGATTCCGGTCACAATACGGCGCGATCTCTGATATGCCGTATCCGAGTTCGGGATTCCCTGAGCCGGTGATCGTATTGCCCACGACGATGCCGTCAGAGGCATTCAAGAGGAACAGCCCAGTGTACTTCGCCCCCTCGATGAGCGCGCCTGAGACCTCAAAGCCGGTAACTTTGGGACCGATGCTGTCATGCACGCCCATGGCGATGTTGTGCCATAGGGCCCCGCTGTAGCGGCCGCCGCGGATGCGGATGTTGGTGCAATCGGCCTCGCCGGCAACCCTCAGGCAGCCGTAATTCTCGGTTTGCGGGCGGTCGATGACGACGTTCCGCAGTTCGACGTCGGTCGAGCCGTCGATCCGCGCCGCTAGCTTGGGGCGCAAGATCGTGGTGTTGGCCAGTCGAATGTTCGACACGCCCTTGACGCGCAGGCCGCCATTGTCCCCCTCGCTGGCGTCGAGCGTAACGCCGTCGATCTCGACCTCTGAGACGCGGTTATCATTGTTCTCGTCGTGGATGTCGATCCCCAGACCGCTGGGCGCCGTACCGCCCACCTTGGCCACGATGTTGGCCAATCGCACCCGGCTGATGGTTCGCGTGACGCCCGACCTTACGTATGCCTTGAAGGCGTTGGCCTTGGCGCTGTGCAAGTAGCAGTTGACGGCCGTGAAGTCGGTCAGGTCGGTCGTCGCAAGCGGAGTAAAGTTTTCCTGCGTCAGCGCCAAGGCGTCGTCGCCGCTGCGGATATTGCAATCGCTGACGACGATGCGGGCGCCTCCCACGAAGTGCAGGCCGTCTTCCCCGAAGTTCTCGCCGCTGTTCATGACGACGCCCGAGATCTTCACGTCCTGGCAATCGATGAAACTGGCGTTCCAGCGGTTGTAGACTCCCTCGAAGCGAACGCCCTCGATCGACAGGTACTGGACCTTGATCATCGACAGATGCGTTCCCTCGTAGGCGGCGTCGTGCGCCAGGGATTTGATCGTCCCGCCGGTAATACGAATATTGGAAAACGACGGGGCGTCGGGAGCCAATAGTTCCGAGTGCCGATTGTCGGCTGGTCTCCGGCGGAGAACCGCCGGACGATTACCGCCCCTTCGTCGAACCGCACTTCGACGTTACTGCCGAGCATCAATCCCCAGATCATCCCGGGCGGCGGCGATCCGCCGCCTGGGGGACCGGCGTAGTAGTTGCCGCCCGTCAAACGAACCCGCCCGCCGCCGCTTGCCTCGACGGCGTCGATCGCGGCTTGGATGCGCGGTGAGTCGTTGACTGTATCGTCATTCGATCTGGTTAGCGTGGCCAGCATGGGGCGGTGAAGTGCGAGGATTGTTCGGCTAATGAACCCTATTGTAGCAATCGGTGCGGTCAATTAGGGCAAAATGTGCCGCCATAAAATATTTAAAATGCTCGTCGCGTCGAGCGGGACAGGCAGCCAGCCGCTAACATCGAAGCGCGCCGACGCCTGTGTCGCGGAGGCGTGATAGAAGCACCTATGCACCATGCGGCTTACGACGACAGCTTCATCAGCGCCAGGCCGGCGACGATCAGCAGGGCCGCAACGATTCGCGGTGCGGTTGCCGGCTCGCCGAGAAACATGAGGCCGGCGAAGAAGGCGCCAACTGCGCCGATGCCGGTCCAGATCGTGTACGCCGTCCCCAGCGGGAGCGTTCTCATCGAGATCGCCAGCAGCGCGAAGCTGGCGGTCATCGTCATGAGGGTGACGATCGACGGGCCGGGCCTGCTGAAGCCTATAGAGAGCTTCATGAAGTAGGCCCACACGACTTCCAGCGCCCCGGCGACCACCAACAATATCCAGGCCATGCGGCTCTCCTTTAACAAAGAGCCGGGCCGTCCCGGACATTGGTCCCGCAGCGGGCGAGGTCGTGGCCTCGGGTTCAATGATAGGAATCGAGAGGCTGGGGGCAAGATGCCGCTACGGCAGTCGCGTTTGATGGCGATTGTTACTTGCGCGTTGCGCCGTCAATGAGCCGTGATTCATCGAATGCATCCCCGGCCTTGGGACCGGGCTCGCGGGCCCTTGGGATCGACATGGTCCCGATGGAAAGCGACGCCCGGCCGGAGGCTGGGGCTGCAGAGGCCCGTTAGCGGCGCAACGGTCAATAAGTAGGCGGACAATGGCAGCCGGCGCAGCGTCTCATGGTGACAAAATCGTCATAGTCGACGCCTTGGCGCGGGAATGCGGCGCCAGGAATTCGCGTTGCTCGGCGGCGCCGTTTACAATGGAGCGGATCGGCCTCTCGCTGGGCTGCTCGCGCCGCACGGGCGGCGCACGACGCTCTGCTTCTGTTTACTCGCTCCACCAAGAACGACACCATGGCGCTATTCTCGCGGGGCCGCGCTCCGCATTCTCGGCGGCAAGTTCAACGTAACGCTAACGGCCTGGTTGCCCTCCGCGGCTGCGGGCTAGGGCTGGAGCCGCTCGAGCCGCGGCTGATGATGGCGGCCGATTTCGGCGACGCCCCGACGCCGTATCCGACGACGCTGGCCGAAAACGGTCCGCGCCACGAGGCGGTCGGGCCGCAGCTCGGCGCCCTGCGCGATACGGAGGCCGACGGGCTTCACTCGCTCACGGCCAGCGGCGACGCCGACGAGGACGGCGTGATCTTCGGCGCGCTGCGCGTCGGCGACCTGGGCGCCACGGCGACGGCGACCGTTCAGGGCGTAGTCGCGTCCGGGGCGCGCTTGAGCGCGTGGATCGACTTCAACGGCGACGGGAGCTTCGGCGGCCTGGGCGAGCAGATCGCCGACAGCATTTCGGTCGTCAACGGGGCGAACGTCGTGACGTTCGACATTCCGGCGATCGCCGAGGCCGGCGCCACGATCGCCCGGTTCCGGATCAGCACGGCGGGCAATCTCGGCTATAGGGGCGCGGCGGCCGACGGCGAGGTGGAGGACTATGCCGTCACGCTGGCGTCGGCGGCGCCGGGGGCCGGGGCGTTCAGCGGCGAGCGGCCCGTGACGACCGAGGGGGACCAGACGTTCAGCGTGTACGCCGCGGACGTCGACGGCGACGGGGATATGGACGTGCTGTCGGCGTCGCTGGGCGACGATGAGATCGCCTGGATGGAGAACGACGGCCATGGCGCCTTCACGCGACACGTCATCGACAATACGGCGATGGGGGCCCGCAGCGTATTTGCGGCCGACGTGGATGGCGACGGCGACATGGACGTGCTCGCGGCGTCGGAGACCGATACGACGATCGCCTGGTATGAGAACGACGGCAACGAAAGCTTCACCGCGCGAACGATTACGACGCAGGCCAATGGCGCCAAAAGCGTGCTGGCGGCCGACATGGACGGCGACGGCGACCTGGACGCCGTGGCTGCCCATGGGACGCGCATCGCGTGGTATGAGAACAACGGCAGTCAGACCTTCACGCAGCGGCTGCTGCCCGGCGCGCAGGGGGTCGTCTACGGGCTGTATGCGGCCGACGTCGATTCCGACGGCGATATGGACGTGCTGTACACGTCGTCGAGCGAAGACGAGATCGGCTGGTACGACAACAACGGCAGCCAGACCTTCACGGCCAAGATCGTGGCCAGCGGCGTGATGGGCGCGCGGGCGGTGGCGGCGGCCGACATCGACGGCGACGGCGACGTCGACGTGGCGGCGGCTTCGTCGGACGACGCGACGATCGCCTGGTACGACAACAACGGCAGCGAGACGTTCACCCGGAAAGACATCTACACCACGGCGACGACCGCCTGGAGCGTGGCCGCCGGCGACGTGGACGGCGACGGCGACGTCGACGTGGTGGGCGCCGCCACGGGCAACGACCGCATTCTGTTCTTGGAGAATAACGGCACGGAGATTTTTTCGCCGCTGGTGGTGGCGACGTCGCTCGACGGGCCGCGGAGCGTCGCGCTGGCAGACGTCGACGGGGACGGCCGGGTGGACATTGTGGCCGGGGCTTCGATCGACGACAGCGTCGCCTGGTTTCAGCAGCAGGCGACGGGCGATTACGACGACAACGATGGGGTCGACGGCGGCGATTTCCTCGTGTGGCAACGCGCATTCGGCAGCGAGGCCAATCCCGCGGGCACGGGCGCCGACGGAAACGGCGACGGGTTTGTCAATGCGGCTGACCTGGGGCTGTGGCGGTCCGGGTTCGGCTTCCCCACGGCGGGCGCGTCAGCGGTCGCCGCCGGGGCGTCGGCGGCGCTGAGCGCGGCGTCCGATGGCGGTTCGCAGAAGGCGGGGCAGGGCGAATGGTTCGTGACGGCCGACCTGTTCGCGGCGCCGACGTCGAGCGGTGCAGGCCCGCAAGCTCAGGCGACGGCGACCGGCGTGGAAAGCGTCGCTGAGCTTGCCGCCAGGCCGGCAGACGCCGCCTCCAGCGCCAGCGCCTTCGATGCGGCGCTTACGGCATTGTTCGCCAGGAAGGGCGACGGCGCCGCGACTGGCGACCGGGGCGAGTTGTCGGACGAGTTGGTCAGCGACGGGGGCGCGGCGTTAATCACGCTGGCGCAGTAGGGTTGCCCGCGCTCGCCTGGGGTCAAGCGGCATCAGGGGCGAGCCCCACGAAGCTCGTGCAACGGCGCGCAGACGGATAGCTCTCGCGGAGCCGCGGAGACGCAGAGCCGCAGAGGGTAAGCGCAGGCAGAGAGTGGCTAGTGCTTTGTCAAGGCGCAGCTTTAGGATTAGCCGCAGCGCGCGCGTTCTCCATCTTGCTCGGAGAACCCGGGGCTTGCGGCTCCGCGGCTGATCTGGCCAACCGTAATGCGCCCTGTCGGCCTTACGATTGCTGCGGGCGGTGAATGACGCGCTTGTTCACGTCGGTCTCCAGCACGCCAAAGGCCTGTTCGTGCCGCTGCACCGAGAGGTGCAGGGCGTGCAAGAGCCGCTTGGCGGTGTAATAATTCGTGACGATCCGCTGCGTGATCTGCACCGCCTCGGTCGGGACGCCAAAGGGTTGGGCGTTCAGGCCAAAGTCGATGATCAGCTCTTCGGGCGTGCCGGTGACGCGGCAAAAATTCGAGTACGAGGAAACGGCGTGCTTATCCTCGACCTGCACGCGCTGGCCTTGCTCTTGGGGGTTAGCGGCGGGGGCGGGTTGTTTCGGTTCTTCAGCCATGGTCGGGCTCCGTAGTACGATGAATCCGGTGAAGCGGAATGCTGATAATCTAGGGCTCTGCCGGCTAAATTCAACTTGCCCGCCCTGTTGGAGCCCGCGAATCACGCGAATAGACGCGAACCGGGTGAAAGCAAAGTTGAAGGCCCAAGCCGCGCGGGCAAGTTCGGGGGAGCGAGTCGTCTAGACGGTTGTTTTCGCACTTGCCGCGCGCGTTTGCCTTCAATAGGGCGACAAACGCCGAACTGCCGAATCTATTGAGAACTGCGCGACTAATGAACCGTGCCTGGCTTTCGGCTAGCGGCCGACGACCAGAGGGAAAACGCCTAATTCTGGACGCTAGCCGACAGCCCAATTTACAACGCGTTCATTAGCGGCGCGGGCATCAAAAATTATTCGCCGCGGATTGCGCAGCGGCCGCCCATCGGGCGGCGCCGTGAAAAAAAACAAGGCCGGCTCGAACGGCAATATCGGCGCAAGCGCCCGGCGTTGCCAGGTAGGGGTTCGGTGCCATCGATCGCCGCCGGCGTGAGCGACGGGTGGCGCCTCGCTCGGCAGTGAGTTTAGGGGATCGAGTCGGCACAACCCGTCCCCGCCCCACGCCCGGCGCTAGGCATCCTCGTCCTCTGGGCTGCGGGGCCGGATACGCAGGATCACGCTCTCGCCGGGGGGCGTGCCAGGCATGGGGTAACTGGCGATCTTGCGAAGTTCGAGTCGCTTGAGCAGCCCGCGGTGGCGGGCTTCGCCCCGTTCGTCGGACCAGGCGCTCCCTTTGACCAGCAGCAGTTCGTCGAACGCTTCCCAGTGGCCGGCGAGCCACGACAGGATCTTCCATGTGGGGGCCACGGCTCGGGCCACCAGCGCGTCGAACGTGCGGAGCTCGAGCAGCTCTTCGGCCCGCACGGCGAACACCTCGACGGGCAAGGCCAATTCGTCGACGATCGACTGCAGTACACGGGCCTTTTTCTGGGTAGATTCGCAGAGGGTCATCCGCAGGTCGAGGCGGCAGATGGCCATCACCACGCCCGGAACGCCGCCGCCTGAGCCGATGTCCAGCACCCGGCGGGCTTGGGGGATCTGCCGGGCCAGTTCCAAACTATCGGCGACGTCGCGATCGACGAACTTATCCAGCGTAGTATGCCGCGTAAGGTTCAGCTTCTCGTTCCACCGCCAGAGGGCGCGTCGATAGCGGTCCAGCAGTTCGATCTGCTCGGCGCTGAGCGTAATGGCGCGCGCGGCAAGGGCCTCGGCCAGCGTCGTTGGCTGCGGCGAGTCGTCGTACGAAGCGGGGGACTGGTCCGGCACGGCGAGAGTGCGGGCTTGCGGGTTAACTGTATGGGGCTGGAGGCAGTATGTTGGAAACGTCGGCGATTGAACAGGTCGCCGAAACGCAGATGACCAGAGTGCCAGCCAAAAATGGCATGCTGAAAATGGGGGCCGCCATGTTCGGGGTCGTGAATCTCTGCAAACCGGCCGCTTGGACGTCGCGCGACGCGGTCAATCGCGTGCAGCGGCTCGTCCGCCCGGCGAAGGTCGGGCATGCAGGGACGCTTGATCCGATCGCCGAAGGGGTGCTGGTAGTCTGCGTGGGCGCGGCCACGAGGCTGATCGAGTACGTGCAGCGGGCCCCGAAAGAATACCGGGCGACCTTCCTGCTGGGCCAGCGCAGCCCGAGCGACGACGTTGAGACGCAGGCCGAGGCGATCGACGACGCGCCCCAGCCGACGCGCGAGGAGCTGACCGCCGCACTGCCCCGGTTCACGGGCGCTATTGAACAGCGGCCGCCCGCGTATTCGGCGGTGAAAATCGACGGGCAGCGGGCCTACATGCTTGCGCGCCGCGGCGAAGCCGTGGATATCGCGACGCGAACGGTCGAAGTGTATGGCTTGCAGGTCGAGCGGTACGATTACCCGGTGCTGGTGCTGTCGATACGCTGCGGCGGCGGGACGTATGTGCGCAGCTTAGGACGAGACCTGGCTGAATCGCTGGGCACATGCGCGGTCATGACCCAATTGGTGCGAACGGCCGTCGGCGACTTTCGCGTTGAAGAGGCGATCGATCCGCGGGGCGTGGATGCAATGCGGCTGCGGACCGCGCTGGCTCCGCCGCTGGCGGCAGTCGGCGATTTGCCCCGAGTAGAGCTGACGGCGGAGCAACTCGACCATGTGCGGCGCGGCGGACTGATTGACGAGGCGGCGCTAAAGGGGTCGGGACTCGCTAGCGACTGGGAAGTCCGCCTGCCAAGTAGTCATCTCGTCGCCAACGAGTCACGACGCCGCCTTGCAGGCAAACCGATCGAACTGGCTGCCGTGGATCACGCCGGAAATCTCGTGGCCATCTTAAAACAGGCCCGCCCGGGGCTGCTGCGGCCGTCGCCAAACTTTTTGCAGATGGTATAGGCGGCCTGGCGGACGCGGAATTTGGCGTACTTTCGCGGCGCCTGCCTCGAATCGCCGAACCGGAACCGGGCGGCCATCGTTGATAATGCGGCTGTTGGGCAAAATGCGGTCCCCGCCGACGGCGTGGAAATCGAGGCGGCGATCGCCTTGTCGGCAGTACGCCGCACTGAGGACGAAGTGCGCTGTACGGGAACGCTTGGAGCGTAATCGAGCCTGGCCGCGCCCGATCGTGGCGAACGTAGCGATTGCACGCAAGGTTCCTGTCGCTAGTGAAGTTTCTTCGGGGTAAGCCTTCACGCAGCAGGCTGAAGTCGTGCATCGCGGCGCACGGGGAGGCCGAAGTTATTAACAGCGATGCCGCGGTCGACGGACGACGGCGGCTTGAAGTGTCGTACCAAAAGGTATTACGGAAGATACGCGGGCACGGATGCGCCCTACGATCGCGCTGGCGCCGGTCATGACGACCGCGCGGCGAACCGGCAGTATTGTTGCGGATCGTTGTTGCATCGAGTGCCTATGTTTGAGAGCCGAAGCCTCAAGCTGGATCTGCTGGCGCTGCTGCTGCTTGCGCTGTGCGCGCTGTTGGGCGCTGCGCTATTCAGCTATGATCCTGCCGACCCCGCCGGGACGCTCATCTACCCGCCGCGGCAGCAGTACGAGAACGCCTGCGGCCCTGTCGGGGCGTATGTCGCCCAGCAACTTTACGCAGGGGTTGGCTACTGCGCCCTGTACGTCGTCGGATCGCTGGCAGCGATTGCGCTACTGCTGCTGAAGCGGCGGGAGATCAACCAGCCGGTGCTCCGGGGCGTCGGTTGGGCCATGTCGCTGGCCGCCCTGGCGACGCTGATGGCCATGGCGGCGCCGCGCAGTTCTCCCGGGCCGGAAGTCGGCGCCGGCGGCTACTTGGGCGCCATGGGATACGCGCTGCTGGAAGCGAATTTCGCGGCGGTGGGCGGGTATATCCTTGCGCTTAGCGTGCTAGCCGCCGGGCTGCTGCTGTGCACCGATTACGTGCTGCTCCACTTCGCGGCGAAGACGACCGTGGTTGGCGGAGCGGGCCTGGTGCAGCTCGGTCGGGCCGGCCAACAGCTTGCCAGTCGCGGAACTGCGGCGAGCCGGCGAAAGACCGACTTGGATATGGCGCCGGCCGAAGAGGTCGCCGCCGCCGAGGCCGACGAAGAAGAGACGGACGGCAATGCCGAGGAAGAGGCCGAAGCCGACGAAATCCCGCTGAAGGTGAGGACCCCCAGCTCAAAAGCCCAGCAATCAGCCGCGGCCGATGCGGCCTCAGCAACGGAGGGCGAGGCTTTCGACCCGCCTGGCGCCAACGACGCGGCCGAAAATGCCGAGTCGAGCGAGCCGACCGACGCCGCCAGCGGGAACGATCCGCTCCGCATCAAGAAGAAGTCGTCCAAGGACGCCAAGAAGTCGGAGCGGGACGAGGTCATTGAGCAGCTCGACGCGGCCGACAGCCAAGGGGTCGCCGAGTTCGACTATGAATTGCCGCCGCTCGATCTGTTGCTTCCGGCCGACGACGTCAGCTATGAGGAGCACGAAAAGGAAGTCCGCCGCAAGGCTAAGATCCTGGAAAAGACGTTCAAGGACTTTGGCTTCAACGTAAAAGTCGTTGAGATCGAGACCGGGCCGGTCATCGCGCAGTTCGAGGTCGAGCTGGAAGCGGGTTTAAGGCTGTCGAAGATCACCGGCCTGGCCGACGACCTGGCCATCGCACTGCGGGTGCCGAGCGTCCGCATCGTGGCGCCGATTCCCGGCAAGAACACCGTCGGCATCGAGGTGCCCAATACGCTTCGGCAGATCGTGCGCTTGCGCGAGGTGATCGAAGAGGCCAACGGCACGGCCAAGCGGATGAAGATCCCCGTTTACCTGGGCAAGGACGTGGCCGGCAACCCGCTGCTGGTCGATCTCACTTCGATGCCGCACTTGCTCATCGCCGGGCGGACCGGCACCGGCAAGTCGGTTTGCCTCAACTCGATCATCGTGTCGATGATTATGAGCCGCGGGCCGGACGAGGTCCGCATGCTGATGATCGACCCGAAGATGGTCGAGCTGTCGGGCTATCGACAGTTGCCGCACCTGATGCATCCGGTGGTCACCGATATGCGCAAGGCCGAGGCGATCCTCGGCTGGGCGGTCGACAAGATGGAAGAGCGGTATGCGCTGCTCGCGCGGGCCGGCGTGCGGCATGTCGCCGTCTACAACCAGCTCAGCGAGGAGGAGCTGCGGGAACGAATCCAGCCGACCAGCGAGGCGGAGTGGGAGAACATCCCGCGGAACTTGCCGTTCATCGTGATCGTCGCCGACGAAATGGCCGACCTGATGATGACCGCCGGCAAAGAAGTGGAGCAGCATATTATCCGGCTGGCGCAGAAGAGCCGGGCGGTCGGCATCCACCTAATCCTCGCCACGCAGAAGCCGACGGTCGACGTCATCACGGGCCTGATCAAGTCGAACCTGCCCGCCCGCATCGCCTTCCAGGTGGCCAGCCGCACCGACAGCCGCGTGGTGCTCGACGAAATGGGCGCCGACAAGCTGCTGGGCAACGGCGACATGCTGTTCCTCTCGCCAGGCACCAGCCAGTTGCTTCGCGGGCAGGGGACGTACCTGTCGGATGACGAGATCACGCGGGTCACCGAATTCGTGGCGACTGATTCGCCGCAGTTCGCCCGCGAGCTCATCGAGCTGAAGACGAAAGACGAACAGGAGACGGCCGCGCCTGGGGCAGGCGGGCTCAAGAACCGCGACGAGCTCTACGAGGCGGCGGTCGATATCGTCGTTCGCGAGCGTCGCGGCAGCGTATCGCTCTTGCAGCGGTGTCTGGGCATCGGCTACGGCCGGGCGGCGCGGCTTATCGACTACATGGCCGAGGACGGCATCGTCGGCGAGTATAACGGCGCCCAGGCCCGTGAGGTGATGATTTCCATCGAGGATTGGGAGGCGATGAGCGGAGGCGAAGCGGGCGACGCTAATCGGTCAGCCGTGCAGCAGCCAGTGACCGCCGCCACGACGCCGCCGAAGCCGAAGCGGACCAACAAGTTCCTTCCTGGAACGGACGAACCGAGCGACATGGAAGACGACCGGCCTGCCGGCGGTTCGCCGGGCGGCTTTGACGGCCTCCGCAATCGGCCGCTGGCGCCGATGGGCGCCAGCGCAGTCGCTGCCGCCGGCGCCACTGCGGTCGTCGACGCACCGTGGGAGGAGGAAGAGGAAGAAGAAATCGACGAGGCGTCGGAGGTAGATGATTCGGAACTCGAGGACGAAGAGGTCGAGCCGTCGGAACTCGACGACGAGAATGAGATAGACGCGGAAGAACGCGCCGATGCCGAGGCGGATGAGGACGAGGAGGACGAGTACGAAGAAGATGCCGAGGGCGAGTCCGAGTCTGGCGAAGGGGACGATGACGAAGAAGCCGACGACGAGGATTTGTGGGACGAGGACGACGAAGAAGAAGACGAAGACGGCCAATGGGAGCAGAAGTCTCGCGCCGCTATATAGCCCAGCCATCCGGGCCCGGCGCCTGTGGGCGAGCCAGCCATTCGGCGTCGAGTCGCCGAGACTCGCATTGGCGTTTGACCATGTCCCCCTGAGGACTACGCCCTTCGAGCTAGCAAACCTGGACGGCGTCATCCGCGTTTTGGAGAAACGCGGCCGCATTCGGCGCCGGCCAGGATCGCCCGGCCCTATGGCGGTTTGACAACTGGGGCGGCCCGACTTATCCTTTAGAACCGTCGCAACTTAGGTCCGGAAACCTCCCGATGCGTTCGCCCCAGCCCACTACCAGCTTTCAATCGCTCGCGATCGGCGTGGCGATTATTGGCATTATTATTCGGGAGGTCCGGCCGTAAGGGTTGCTGACTCGCACGTACGATTCACACAAACCCTGGGGCCGGAAGGCTTCAGGGTTTTTTTGTTGGGGGGAGAGGCCAAAGGTCAGAGGTCAGAGGTCAGAGGTCAGAGGTCAGAGGTCAGAGGTCAGAGGCCAGATGAAGCACTCAAACCCGATCCGAAGTCATCGCGATCTTGGCGTGTGGCAGTTGGGAATGCGACTCGCCGAGCGGATATATGCGATTACGCAAGCGTTTCCGCCCGACGAGCGGTTTGGACTGACCAGTCAACAGCGCCGTGCAGCGGCCTCCGTCCCTGCCAACATCGCCGAAGGCAATGCCCGCGATTACACGCAGGACTATCTGCGGTTTCTGTCCATCACTATCGGCTCCCTGGCAGAAGTAGAGACATATCTGGAGCTAGCAGTTCGGCTCCAGTACGGCGCACCTGAACACAGCCAAGACGTCGAGGAATTGATCGCCGAGGAGCGTCGCATGCTACGAGGCCTCCAGCGTTCGCTACGCTCCAAACTTATCCCCCCGTCGCCCTGACCACCGTCCGCCAACCTCTGACCTCCGACCTCCGACCTCTCCCCCCCATGCACATCCAAATCTACGACACGACGCGTCGCGACGGCGCCCAGGGCGAGGGCGTCAGCTTCTCGCTCGAGGACAAGGTGCTCATCGCCCGTCGCCTTGACGAGATGGGCTTCGACTACGTTGAAGGAGGCTACCCGCTGTCGAACCCGAAGGACGCCGAGTTCTTCGCGCGACTCGCGGCCGAGCCGCTTAAGAACAGCCGGCTGTGCGCCTTCGGCATGACGCGGCGCCGCGGCATGAAGCCGGCCGACGACCCCGGCATGAGGGCCCTCGTCGAAGCGAAGACGCCGGTGGTGACGATCGTCGGCAAGACGCACGACTTCCACGCCACGGAGGTGCTCGGCGTATCGCTCGAAGAAAACTTGGCGATGATTCGCGAGACGGTCGCCTACCTGCGCGAGCAGGGCCGGCAGGTGATCTACGACGCCGAGCATTTCTTCGACGGCTGGAAGGCCAACCCCGAGTACGCCGCCAAGACGATCCGCGCGGCGGCTGAGGCCGGGGCGTCGCTGGTGGTCATGTGCGACACCAACGGCGGCAGCCTGCCGGAGGAGATTTCCGCCCTTACCCAGGAAGCGGCGCATGCCGTGGACGTCCCGCTGGGCATCCACTGTCATAACGACTGCGAGCTGGCGGTCGCCAATTCGCTGGCCGCCGTCGACGCCGGCGCCGTCCACGTTCAGGGCACGATCAACGGTTTTGGCGAGCGTTGCGGCAACGTCGATTTAATTTCGGTGATCGGCAATCTGGCGCTCAAGAAACGGGGCTACGGAGTGCTAAGCGTCTACAATCCCCCTCCCCCGAAGGGAGGGGCTAAGGGAGGGCTTAGCATCCCCCTAGAAAAGGCCGCGTCGAACGCCTTGCAAGCGCCCCACGCCCAACCTCTCACCTCTGGGGAGGGGAGTCCTCTGGGGCATCTCACGGAGCTGTCGCGCTATGTATACGAGATCGCGAACATGAACTTCCGCAACGGGCAGCCGTTCGTCGGGGCGAGTGCTTTTGCTCACAAGGGGGGGATGCACGTTCACGCCGTCGCCAAGGCGGCCCACACGTACGAGCACATCGACCCGGCGCTGGTGGGCAACGAGCGCCGCGTGCTGGTAAGCGAGCTGTCGGGCCGCTCGAACATCATCGCTCTGGCCAACAAGCACCATCTCAACCAGGACAAGGAGCTGATGGATCGCGTCTTGCGGCAGATCGTGGAGCTGGAGAACCGCGGGTACCAGTTCGAGGCGGCCGAGGCCTCGTTCGAGCTGTTGGTAAAGCGGCTGGCGGGCGTGTTCACCCCCCACTTCGAGCTGGTGAAGTACAGCACGCTGGTCGAAAGCCGCGGCGGCGAGCCGATTACGCAGGCGACGGTGAAGCTGCTGGTTGGCGAACAGGTCCGCCACGAGGTGGCCGAGGGGGACGGCCCGGTGAACGCCCTGGACGCGGCGCTGCGGAAGGCCCTTAACGGCCACTTCCCGAACCTGGCCGACATGCACCTGGTCGACTACAAGGTGCGGGTCATCAACAGCGAGGCCGCCACGGCGGCGAGCGTGCGAGTTGTGATCGAGAGCCGCGACGACCAGGACGTGTGGGGCACCGTCGGCGTGCACGAGAACGTCATCGAAGCCAGTTGGGCGGCGCTGGTCGATAGCATCGAGTACAAATTGTGCAAGGATGAGCGCCAGTAAGCTGAAAGGGCACGCTATGGCCGGCAAGCAAGTGCAACTGGTGTACGTCGAGCTGAAATCAGGTTATTCCGACAACGGGCCGGCCTGGATCGGTTGGGGGAGATTCACGCGGACCGGCCGCTCGCTGTACTTCCACGACAAGATGCTACAAGCCTGTAAAGGGGGAGGCATCGCTGGCAATTTTTTTGACGTAGAGACGGGCGAGGAATATTGGGTCTCTGGTCCGAAGAAGGACGGACGGGACCGGCATCGCCATGGCGGCGGACCGGTTCAAATCGACGACGATGCCGCCGGTGCCGACTGGAGTGAGATTCGCGGCGCTACAGCGCGAACAAACCACTGATCGCTGTTCCTCCAGATGGCCATTCCCGACGAAGCCAGGTAGAATTGCATTATGCACTTAACGTCCCTCGATATTCCCCGGCCTCTTGAGCAGGCGTTGCTCTCTCGGGCAACGGCCGAGAGTAAGACCGTGGCCGAAGCCTTGCTCGACGCCGCGGCTCGCGGTTTAGGCGTGGAGCTGACGGCGGTTAGTGAAAACGCCAAGCAGGTAGAGGCGTCGCCTAAGAAGCGTGATTTGTCCTTCCTGTGGGCCGATGGGCCGCTTGAACCGGAGGTAATTGAAGCGCTCGAAGCTCAGCGGCAAATCGATCCAGACAAGTGGAAATAGCGTTGTATGCGGCTTTTGATCGATACCAATCGTTATAAGGACGCTGTCGCTCGCGATTTCGAGGTTGCTGAGAGGTTACAAGCGGCTGAAGAAGTATGGCTCTCGGTCATTACAGTCGGTGAATTGCTTGCCGGATTCGCCCAGGGGACTCGCCGCGAACGCAACGAGGCCCGCTTGCGTCAAATGATTGAGATGCAAGGGGTCGGCGTACTGGTCCCGGATTTCGACACCGCTCAGTTGTATGGCCAAATAATCGCTCATCTGCGGAAGCAAGGCATGCTCATTCCCACCAATGATGTATGGATCGCTGCCCAGGCCTTGCAGCATGGCCTGTTGCTCGATACGCGCGATCAGCACTTCCGGCGCGTTCCCGGCGTGCAATTGGCTTAGCCATCGGTCCTCTGCATAACGGGACGCGGGGCTAAACCCCGCGGCTCGCCCGGTTGGCCGCCGCGCGCTCGTGCATTTCGCCCCTTTGCGCCTTTGCGCCTTTGCATGAGAATTCTGGGAGAAAAGTCTCTCGCAGAGGCGCGGAGACGCAGAGGACTTGGCAGTAAATACAGCTTTATTGGCGTTCCATATGAGTGACGGCAACGGCAGCACCGGCTCCCTGGGGGGTCTTCCCCCGCAATACGACCACCAGGGGGCCCAGCAGCGGTGGTACAGGTTTTGGGAAGAGCGCGGCTACTTCCATGCCGAGCCGGGGGCCAAAGACGCGGCCGGCAACCCCAAGAAGCCCTACTCGATCGTTATCCCGCCGCCGAACGTGACGGGCGCCCTGCACCTGGGCCACGCGCTGAACAACACGCTGCAGGACATCCTCATTCGCATGAAGCGGATGCAGGGGTTCAACACGCTGTGGATGCCGGGGACCGACCACGCGGGGATCGCCACGCAGGCGGTCGTCGAGCGCCGGCTGCTGGAGGAGCAGAAGCTCACCCGGCATGAGCTCGGCCGCGAGGGGCTGGTCGAGAAGATCTGGCAGTGGAAGAACCAGTACGAGAAGCGGATCATCGGCCAGCTCAAGCAACTCGGCTGCAGTTGCGACTGGCAGCGGCTGCGGTTCACGCTCGACGAGCAGTGCGCCCGAGCGGTCCGCGAGACCTTCTTTAGGCTCTTCCAGGACGGCAAGATCTACCGCGGGAAGCGGCTGGTGAACTGGGACACCTACCTGCAAACGGCCGTCAGCGACGACGAGGTCTTCAAGGAGCCGATTAAGGGGCACTTCTGGCACTTCAAATACCCGGTCATCAAGGACGCGGCGTGGAAGGAAGGCGATCCGGAGTACGTAACCATCGCCACCACCCGGCCCGAGACGATGCTCGGCGACACGGCCGTGGCGGTCCATCCCGACCCGGCCGCGGCCTTTGATAAGCTCAGCACAGAGCTACGCGAGCGGATGCTTACGTCGACCGAGAAGGAACGCGAGCAGCTTAATGAGCAAGCGGAGCTCTTGCTGGCGCGTCGAGCTCGGATGTTGCCGCAGCTTGAGCGGCTGCGCGACATGGCCGAGCGCGGCGTGAAGCTGCGGCTGCCGCTGGCCGAGCGGGAGATTCCGCTCATCGCCGACGAGTGGGCCAAGCCCGAGCTCGGCTCCGGCGCCGTGAAGATCACGCCGGCCCACGACGAGAACGACTACGCCGTGGGGCAGCGCCATCCCGAGATCGGCGCCATCAACATCATGAACCCTGACGGCACGCTCAACGACAGCGTGCCGGAGAAGTACCGCGGCCTCAAGATGCACACCACGGCCCGGGCGGCGGTGATCGCCGACATGGAGGCCGCCGGTCTGTTCAACCCCGAGACCGACCGCGAAGACCGCGAGATCGAGCTGCCGCATTCGGATCGGTCGAAGACGCCGATCGAGCCGTACCTGGCCGACCAGTGGTTCGTGAAGATGGACGACGAGTTGACCGGGCCCGGTTCTGGCAAACCTGGCCTTGCCCAATCGGCGATGGACGCGGTCAGCGACGGCCGGGTGAAGATCGTGCCGGAGCGGTATGGGAGGACTTACCTCGATTGGCTCAGCGAGAAGCGCGACTGGCCGGTGGGCCGGCAGTTGTGGTGGGGACACCGGATTACTGTGTGGCATGAAAGCGCAAGTGACTCACTCACTGCCTCAGAAAAAGCAGTACGTCGGAAGCAACGAGCCCAATTGAATGCTCAATATGACAAGTGGGAACAAGACGGGCGCATTTCCAGGCGGATCAAGGACCAATCATGGGGACCAATCCTCGGACCCAACTTCTATGAACCCGATCACTACTACTACTGCGTGAACGATTCTAGCGATGGTGAGATCGTCGATTTGTTAGAGCAAAATGGAACATACCTACAGAGCGAAGAAGTCCTCGATACCTGGTTCTCCTCCGCCCTCTGGCCCCACTCGACGCTCGGCTGGCCCGAGCGAACGCCGGAACTGGCCGAGTTCTACCCCACGAGCGTGCTGGTCACCAGTCGCGACATCATCACCCTGTGGGTCGCGCGGATGGTCCTCACCGGCCTCTACAACATGGGCGAAGTCCCGTTCCACGAGGTCTACATCCACCCCAAAATTCTCGACGGATACGGCGAGACGATGTCCAAATCGAAGGGCAACGGCGTCGACCCGATCGACGTGATCGAGAAGTTCGGCGCCGACGCCCTGCGGTTCGGCATCGCCTACCTTTGCACCGAGACGCAAGACGTCCGCCTGCCGGTGGAGTTCGAGTGCCCCCGCTGCAGCGCGCTGATCCCGCAGACGAAGAAGAACCGCACGCAGCCCCGCATCGAGTGCGAGCGGTGCCATCAGCCGTTCCGCACCCAGTGGGCCGAGTCGGACCCCGACAAGGCCCTGCCGCGCGGGGCCGTGGTGAGCGAGCGGTTCGAGCTCGGCCGCCGCTTCTGCAACAAACTGTGGAACGCCTCGCGCTTCAGCCTGATGAACCTTGAAGGCTACGCCAGCGACCCGGGCCGTCTCGGCCCCGGCGAGCTCCTGTTAGAAGACCGCTGGTTGCTCTCGCGGCTGGCGACTGTCACGGGCCAGGTCACCGACGCTCTCGAATCGTACCGCTTTGCCGATGCGGCACGGCTGCTCTACGCCTTCGCGTGGAACGACTTCTGCGACTACTACGTTGAGATGACCAAGGCCCGCTTCGCCGTGGCCGAGCAGCGGCCGGTCGCGCAGCGGGTGCTGGCCTATGTACTCGATTCGCTGCTGCGATTGTTGCATCCGATTGTGCCGTTTCTTACTGAGGAAGTCTGGCAGCTTTTGAATCAGGTGGCGCCGGTGCGCCGGATTGAGGGGCTGGGCTCAAACGCTCCGGACAATCCCTCCCCTAGCCCCTCCCTTCGAGGGAGGGGGATTTGGGAGAGCGTCTGCGTGGCCGATTGGCCGCAGGCGGATACGGCGAGAATCGACGCGACGATCGAAGAGCAATTCGCCGACTTCCAGGGGGTGCTTGGCGCCGTGCGCGAGCTGCGGATGGCCCAGAACATTCCGCCGCGCGAGCCGGTCGAGTTCTGCGTTCGCTGCGACGAGGCCACCGCCCGGCTGCTCGAGCCGATGCAGCCCTACTTCACGCAGATGGCCAAGGCCGCCTCCACCGCCTGGGGCCCGAGCGTGACGCCGCCGGAAGTCGCCGCCACCAGCCAGGTGACCGGCGCTCGCGGCACGATCGAGGTCCACGTCGACGTCAGCCGGTTCATCGACGTAGAGGCCGAAAAGGCCCGGCTCGCCAAGCAGCGCGACCAGCTCCGCGGCTTCGCCAAATCGATCGAGGGGAAGCTGGCCAACGAGAGCTTCGTCAGCCGCGCCCCGGCGGAGGTCGTCCAGCAGCAGCGGGATAAGCTCAAGGAGGTACAGGGCCAAATCGACTCGATCGAGTCGGCTCTGGCAAAGCTTTAGCCCCGCCGGCGGCGCGAGGGTAGCGATGCGCCGCGCCCGGCGAGCCGCTAGGCAAGTCGCGGTTCTTCATTAATAGGCATAGCATCCGGCCATTGGTGATTGCGGTTAACTAGATGGCGGCGCTAGTTGGGGGAAACTTGAGGGCCCAGTGGGCTCTGATTGGCCGGCGTTTATCGACGTCGCAGACTTTTCAAGCCGCCAAGCCAGGCAAGAAGCGGGCGTGCCAGGCGAATTATCCCACAAGAACGCACACCCGATCGGGCCGCCCGGCGGACGGTCTGCCGGCGGTCGCCGGGGGTAAAAATGAGGAAGCTGTGCGGCGAACTAACGGCCGGGCGCCGGCAAGCGTTACAATAACCGTCGATTTCCAATCGCCAGGAGCCAGATCATGCTCGGGACCATTTTTCTAATTGCGGCGGTGGTGGGCGGCACGGTCATGGTATGCCAGTTCCTGCTTACCTTGGCGGGGCTGGGGCACGACGGGGCCGACGGCGGACTAGGCCACCACGGCGATTTCGCGGGCGACGGCCAATTTGGCGGCGATGTGCACGCCGGGGGCGGCTTCCACGCCGGCGACGTTTCAGCCCATGGCGGCGACGCAGGCCTGGGGGCCGACGACGGCATTTCGGGCGACCATCATAACACCTGGTCGACGGCCGCCGCCGACAACATGCATCACCCGGACAGCACGTGGCTGTTCAGCGTCATTTCGTTCCGCACGCTGGTAGCCGCGTCGGCGTTCTTTGGCGTCGTGGGGCGGGCGGCGCTGAGCGCAGGACTCTCCCAATCGGCATCCTTTGCGCTGGCGCTGGCGGCGGGGTTGGGAGCGATGTATGGGATGTACTGGTTGATGCAGGCGATCGCCGGCCTGGCTTCCAGCGGCAATGAGCGGATCAGCAATGCCGTGGGCCGCCAAGCGACG
Source organism: Pirellulales bacterium (assembly GCA_020847515.1). Classification (GTDB taxonomy): domain Bacteria; phylum Planctomycetota; class Planctomycetia; order Pirellulales; family Lacipirellulaceae; genus Lacipirellula. The sequence continues at coordinate 19,354 of JADLBW010000215.1, forward strand.
GTGTACCTGTCGATACCGGCCGACGGCGTGGGAGCGGGCAAAGTTCAGCTTTCGATGCAAAACCGCATCGTAGAGTTTCAAGCCGTCACCGACGAGGGAGAGCCAATCAAGACGGGCGAGGCGGTTCAGGTCGTAGCCGTCGCGGGCAGCGATACGGTGCGCGTGCGACGGATTGCCCAGCCGGCCGCCGTTTGACGAAATCCCATTCGCCGCGGCCGGCCTTCGCGCGGCGCCGGCCCTTCCGCGCGGCGCGCAACATACAACGTACAACAAACGTAGTTCAGATCGGCCCTCCGGCCGATCCTCGTGGCGAGGTTAAAGTCATGATGCTTGCAGCACTTTTTGAATCGCGAGAGACCATGTTCTGGCTGGCGGTGCTCGCCGGCTTCGTCGGCATGGTGTTCTTTTCAACCGTCATTCTGCTGAAGAGCAATTACAAGCGCTGCTCCAGCAACCAGGTGCTGGTGATCTTCGGCAAGACGTTTCAGGGGCAGGCCGCCAAGACGGTGCACGGCGGCGCCGCGTTCGTCTGGCCCCTGTTTCAGGACTACCGGTACCTGAGCCTGGAGCCAATCCAGATCGAGATTCCGCTCCGCGGGGCCCTGTCGATCGAGAATATTCGCGTCAACGTGCCAAGCGTCTTCACGGTGGCCATCGGCACGCAGCCGGACGTCATGACTAACGCAGCCATCCGGTTGCTCGACCTTACGACGCAGGACATCCGCAAGCAGGCCGAGGAGATCATCTTCGGCCAATTGCGGCAGGTGATCGCCTCGATGCGGATCGAGGACATCAACCGCGACCGCGACACCTTCCTGCAGCACATTCAAAACTCGGTGGAGCCGGAGTTGAAGAAGATCGGCCTGGTGCTGATCAACGTCAATATTACGGACATCACGGACGAAAGCGGCTACATCGACGCCATCGGCAAAAAGGCCGCCTCGACCGCCATCCAGCAGGCCCGCGGCGACGTCGCCGAGCAGGAGAAGTTGGGCGAAGTCCGCGTCGCCGACGCCGAGCGCGAGAAGGTGGTGCAGGTTGCCGCGGCGACCAAGCTCCGCGAAATCGGCACCCGCGAGGCCCAGCGCGAACAGGCGGTGCGGCTGGCCGAGCTGGCGAAGGAGCAGACCATCGGCGAACAGACGGCCGCCTTCCACCGCGATATGCAGGTGAAGGAAGCCGAGCAGCAGATGCGCATCTCGGTCGCCGAGGCCAACGCCAAGGCGGTCGACGGCGAAAACATCGCCGAGGCGAAGGTCGCCGCCTCGCAGGCGACGCTCCTGGTGCAGAAGGCCGAGGCCTATCAGCGCGGCGAGGCTCGCAAGCGCGAGGCCGAAGCGGCGGTCATCGAGGCCCAGAACAAGGCGCTGGCCAAGGCGGCCCTGGCTCAGGCCGAGCGGGTCGAAGCCGAAGAGCGGGCCAAGCTCGAAGCCCCTGCCAAGGCCCAGAAGGCCCGCATCGTCGTCGACGCCGAGGCGGAAGCCGAAAAGCGGCGTTTGGAAGCCGAGGGCGAGGCGGCGGCCATTTACGCCCGGCTCGAGGCCGAGGCCCGCGGCCACTATGAGATTCTGGCCAAGAAGGGCGAGGGCCTCAAGCAGATCGTCGAGGCCTGCGGCGGCGCCAAGGAGGCCTTCCAACTGATGATGCTCGAGCACCTCGACAAGCTGGCCGAGTCGAGCGCCAAGGCGATCAGCAATATCAAGTTCGATAAGATCGTCGTCTGGGAAAGCGGCGGCAACGGCAACGGCCGTTCGAACACGGCCGACTTTCTACACAAGATGGCCGGCACGCTGCCGCCGATGATGCAAGTGATGCGCGACATCGGCGGGGTGGACATCCCCGAGAGCTTGGCGAAGCTGGCTGGGGAAGACGGGCCGACGGTCGAAGGAGGGCGGGTAAAGGTCGCGGAAAACGGCTCGGCGGCGCATCCTGGCGGTGCGTAGAATGAAAAAGTCGCGATGATTCTCGAACTACATCGGCGGGAGGGCTGCGGAGGGCCCAACGATGCACGCACATGGCGACGCCTAGGCGCTAGGCATCTTCGCCAGACGCGTTGGAGATAATTCGCCGAATCGGGGCCGAACATGTCGGAACTTGAACCGAAACTTCCGACGATCCACGAGGCTTGCCGCCAGTTCGGCGTGCGGCGGCTGGAGCTGTTTGGTTCCCGGGCCCGCGATGATTACCGCCCGGAGAGCGACTATGACTTCATCGTTGAATTTCACGATCCGGCGATGAAGGGCGCCTTTAAGCGGTACTTTTCCTTTAAAGAGGAGCTTGAAGCTCTACTAGGCGCGACCGTTGACCTGATGGAAGGCGCCGAGATCCGCAACCCCTACCTCAAGCGCAGCGTCGATCGGGATCGAACCGTCATCTATGCAGCATGATCCGAACAAGTACTTGTTCGACATCGCAAGCGCGGCCCGAGAGGCGGTTGCGTTTCTGGGCAATGCGACGCTGGACGATTACCGCGCTAACGACATGATGCGAGCCGCGGTGGAGCGAAAACTGCTCATCGTCGGAGAGGCCGCAAGCCGACTGGCACGGCAGTTTCCCGAAATAGCGGCGAAGATCACCGACTGCCGCCGTATCGTCGACTTTCGCAATCGCCTCGTTCACGGATATGACGCCGTCTTGGACTCCACCATCTGGCAGGCCGTGCGAATTAACGCGCCCGCGCTGATTCAGGAAGTTGAACAGTTGCTGCCGCCCCGCGGTCCAAGCTGAACGAGTTTCGCGCCTTGCCGGGAATGAAAGGCGCTGACCGCGGCGGACGAACTTGCGCGCCTATCGGCGGGTAAACTATTTTCACGGCCGCGCCGCCCCTTCTATAATGGCCATGGCCTGTGGCCCTTGCCGCTCTGCCGTGACAGTCGTTTATGCCATACCATTTGAAGGACGCCTCACCATGCCCGTTGCGATGGAGCTATCGCGGATCATCATCAGCGAGATCAACAGCGAGCAAGTCATCTACCTCAAGGAGGTCGACGGGACGCGGACCTTTCCGATCCTCATCGGGTTTTTCGAGGCCACCAGCATCGACCGCCGCGTAAAGCGACAGGAAGCCCCGCGGCCGCTGACGCACGACCTGCTCGTGAACGCCGTCGAGCAGCTCGGCGGGGAATTTCAAGACGTGATCATTAGCGAGCTGAAGGAGCACGTCTACTTCGCGCTGCTGCGGGTGCGGCACGAGGGCGAGCTGATCGAAATCGACGCCCGCCGCAGCGACGCCATCGCGGTAGCCGTCACCTGCGACCCGCAACTGCCGATTTACGTGAGCGAAGACGTGCTGACGGACATCGCCGGCGGGTGACAAAGCAGCCGCGGCTCAACCGTTAGCCGCGGCACACTCGTTAGCCGCGCTCATCGAGCCGCCGGAGCGAAATATGGCGATACGCGGCGTTTAGCCGCCCGGCCGATCGTTGATCGGCGGCTACGTTGGCGGCTTTGAATGCTGCGTACAATATTGGCTCGCGGCGTCAGCCCATCACGTCGGCGAAGGCGTCCTTGAGGGCCGCCAGCCCCGCTTCGCCGCGGTCGGCGTCGACGACGACGTTCACCCGCACCTCGCTGGTGTTGATCATCTCGACGTTGATGCCCGCTTCGCTGAGGGCCTTGAACATTCGCGAGCCGACGCCGACGTGCGTGCGGATGCCGACGCCGAAGACGCTCAGAATGGCGATGGCCGGATCGCTCGTCACGGGGCCGCAGCCGAGCTTTTTCGAGGCGGCCTGAGCGACGGCGACCGCGGCCGCCATCGAGTCGCGCGGCACGGTGAAGCTCAGGTTCGCTACGCCGTCGCGGCCGGCGCCCTGGACGATCATGTCCACCAGCAGGTTCTCGGCAGCCACCGACTCGAAGATTTCGGCGGCGATTCCCGGCTTGTCGGGCAATTGGGAGATCGTCACGCGGCCCTGCGATTGATCGAGCCGGATGTCGTCGATCGTCAGGTCTTCCATTCGCTGGAGGCGGGATACCACGTCGACCGGGCTGGGGCGCTCGGCCGTGCGGGCGCCGTTGCCAAAGCTGGCCCGCGAGCCGGGTTCCTTCTCGAGTTCAAATTCATCGTGGACGGCCCGCAGGGCCTCGCCGCCCTGGGCGCGCGGCACCAGGCAGGAGATCTTGATCTGGCTGGTGCTGATGGCGTGGATGTTGACCTTGGCGTCAGCCAGGGCGCGGAACATGCGATCGGCCACGCCGGTCTGAGTCGCCATGCCGAGGCCGACCACCGAGACCTTCGACAGATTCGCATCGTGCGTTACCTCGCCGCCTAATTCCTGGGCGGCCTCGCTAACGGTCTTCAGCGTCTGCGGCAGGTCGGCTTCCATCACGGTGAAAGCGATATCCGCGAGGCCGCCTGCGCCGATGTTTTGCACGATCATGTCGACGGCCACATTGACCTTCGCCAGCCGCGAGAAGATCCGCTGCATTGTGCCCGGCTTGTCGGGAACGCGGGAGAGCGAGATGCGGGCCTCATGTTTGGTGAGGGCGCAGCCGCTGACTGCGCGGTCGCTGCTTTCCGGCGCCGAGCCGATGATCGTCCCCGGCTCGTCGCTGAAGCTCGCGCTATTGCGGACGTGAATGGGCACGCCGAATTTCATGCCGAATTCAATCGATCGACTGTGCATGACGCCCGCGCCGAGGCTGGCCAGTTCCAGCATTTCGTCGTGGCTCACGCGGTCCATCTTGCGGGCCGAGGGGACTAGCCGCGGGTCGGTCGTGAAGACTCCGTCGACGTCGGTGTAAATCTCGCAGGAATCGGCCCGCAGCACGGCCGCCAGGGCGACGGCGGTGGTGTCGCTGCCGCCGCGGCCGAGGGTAGTGATATTGAACTCCTCGTCGACCCCCTGAAACCCGGCGGCGATGACGACGGCGCCGTCGTCGAGGTGCTTGCGCATCCGCTCGGTCGAGATCGACTGAATGCGGGCCTTGGTATGCGAGCTATCGGTCTTGATGCCGATCTGGGCGCCGGTGAGACTGACCGCCTCGCCGCCCAGGGCGCAGATGGCCATCGCCATCAGGGCCACGCTGACTTGCTCGCCGGTGGAGAGGAGCATGTCCATTTCGCGGGCCGGCGGCTCGTCGATGATCTGCTTCGCCAGATCGACCAGCGCGTCGGTCTGTTTTCCCATGGCGCTGACGACCATCACCACCTGGTGGCCCTGCTGCTGGGCGCGGATCGCCTTGCGGGCGGCAGCCATGATTTTTTCGCTATTGGCGACGCTCGTGCCGCCGAATTTTTGGACGATTAACGACATATTCGATGGGTAGTTGGTAGTGCTTTTCGATGCTGGATAGGGAGGTTTGGCGGGGGGATATTGGATGTTGGAGGGTGGATATTAGATGTTGCAGGGTAGGTGGCGCGCGTCAACTGGCATCGAGCATCGAGCATCCAGCATCATCTCTCTCCCAGGAACCACCCCATCGCCCGCCAGCCTTCATCGAACGCAAGCGTGGATTTAGCCGCGTTCGTATCACCGTAGCTGGTGAACTCGTCCGCCGCGACGCCGGTTCCCGCGATCGCCACGGGGACGTCGCCGTGGGTGTGCATCTTCGTGCGGAGGAACGTGGGGTGGTCTGGAGAGATCATCATCCGCCACTGGCCGCCGTGGCGAAGCCGATCCAGCAGCGGGGCGACGATGTGGCGATCGATCTCTTCGATAGCCTGGACCTTGCCGGCGACGTCTCCCTGGTGGGAAGCCTCGTCGGGGGCCTCGACGTGAACGCAGATAAGGTCGACGTCGTCGAGCGCATCGACGGCGTGGCGGCCCTTGGCGGCGTAGTCAGTATCGGTGTAGCCCGTGGCCCCGGGGACTTCAATCCGCTTCCACTCGATGAGCGTCGCCAGGCCGCGGAGCAGGTCGACCGCCGTGATCATCGCGCCGCGGACCCCGTAGGCGAGTTCAAAGGGCTGGAGGTGCGGCGCCCGCCCCAGGCCCCACAGCCAGATGTTCGTCGCCGGCCGCTTGCCGTAGCCCTGGCGCACGACGTTCACCGGATGATCGCGGAACAGGTCGACCGACTTCTCCATCAGCGACACGAGCACGTCGCTCCCGGGCCCGCGGGGAAAATCCTCGGTGATTGACTTATCGGTGAGGTCGTGCGGGGCCGTGCTGCGAGTCTCTTCGGCGAACGGAGCCGCCGTCGTGATGCCGCGCCAGATCATGAGATTGCGGTAGCTCACGCCGGGGACGAAGTGGACGGCCGCGTTCAATTCGGCGACGGTGCTCACATAATCCTGCATCGACGCCAATAACTTCGCCGCTTCATCCGTGCTGATGTGATCGGCTGTGAAATCGCGCATTATCTGGTCCTCGACGGTGACCAGGTTGCAGCGGACGGCCCAATCCTCGACCCCCAGCTCGATGCCCTGAGCGGCCGCTTCAATCGGCGCCCGGCCGGTGAAGTTGGCAATCGGGTCGTAGCCCAACAGGCTCATGTTGCCCACTTCCGACCCGGCCGGCAGCGAACGGGGCGTATGGCAAGCGCGGGCGACGACTCCGGCGGCGGCGACGGCGTCCATCGCCGGCGTGTGGGCGGCCTCCAGCGGCGTGCGGCCGTCCAGAAGCGCCTGCGGCTCGTCGGCGGCGCCGTCGGGGATAATGATGGCGTATTTCATGGCAGGCTTCACCGGAATTCAACCGCGTCGGCTCGGCAGGCGCGACGCGGAACTCAAGGACGATTCCCTTACCCGTCGCGTGGTTTGGCCAGGGACGATCATGTAGAATACCCAGTTGCCCGCGGCTACTCTAGCGGGCCATCGAAACGGCCCGATACGGCCCGAAACGACCGCACTTCCGCCTCCTTCGACAAGGAAGCCGGCATGAGCATCGCCGACCACTTCAGCACTCATGTTGCCGCGCCGGTCGTAGCGTTTGGCAAGGTCCCGCCGCTGCGAAACGGCGACCGCCTTTCGCGAATCGAATTCGAGCGGCGTTATCTGGCCATGCCGGAGGTTAAGAGAGCTGAGCTCATTGAAGGGATCGTCTATATGCCGTCGCCAGTTTCGCTAAGTCACGCGGAGCCTCATGCGACAACAATAGGCTGGATTGCGCACTACGCGTCAAGAACCCCCGGACTGCTGTTCGTGGACAATGCCACCTGCCGACTAGACGGCGTCAACGAGCCGCAACCGGACGTGATGCTCTTGCTTCCCGCGGCAGCCGGCGGGACTTCTCAGGTCGACCAGGACAACTACATAAGCGGCGCTCCCGATCTCGTTTGCGAGATTGCTGTAAGTTCCGTCTCGATCGACCTGCATGCCAAGAAAAACGCCTATGAACGCAATGGCGTGCGGGAATATCTCGTTTGGCGCGTCGAGGACAGGGCGATTGACTGGTTCCAGCTCGTTGACGGCCGCTATCAGCCCATGGCGGCCGATGAACAAGGCCGCCTGTGCAGCAAGGTGTTTCCTGGCCTTTGGCTGGATGCGGCGGCGATGTTGCGCCGCGATCTGAGCAAGGTGTTTGCGGTCGTCGATGAGGGGACGGCGACGGCCGAGCATGCCGCGTTGGTGGAGCGGTTGGCTGCAGCGCAGCGTGCGGGCGGCGGAAAAGGTTGATCCGCGCCGCTCCGGCGGCTTGTTGAGCCGCGGCTGTTTGCGTTGAGCAGCGGCTAGTCGCGAACCCACATGCGGACCGTTTCGCCGCGGACCGGCGGCAACGCGTCGATCTCTTCGCAGGCGCGCGCCGCGTCTCCTTCGCTGGTTTCGTGCGTCATAATCACCAGCGGCACGACGCCCTGCGCCTCGATCGGCTCGCGCTGCAGCACCGACGCGATCGAAATGCCGTGCTTGCCGAGAATTGCGGTCACCTGCGCCAGCACGCCAGGATGGTCTTCGACCATCACCCGCAAATAGAACTTCGCCCGGGCGGCGTCGTTAGGCGCCGTCGTCACGCGGGCCTTGCGATTGGACCACAGCTCGAGCGTACGGAACGTGATAGCCGTGCGGCCGACCGCCATGTCGATCATGTCGGCCACCACGGCCGAGGCCGTGGGCATCTGACCGGCGCCCTGACCGTGGAAGAACAACGGCCCGACGGCGTCCCCTTCGACGCGAATGGCGTTAAACGGCCCGCTCACCTCGGCTAACGGGCTGCGGGCCCGCACCAAGGCGGGCGAAACATCCAGTTCGAGCGTGTCGTCGACCAGATCGGCGGTCGCCAGCAGCTTGATCCGGTAGCCCATTTCCTTGGCATAGCGGACGTCGCACACGTCGACGGTGTCGATGCCGGCCCGCGGGATGTCCTTCCAGTCGACCCGGGCGCCGAACGCCAAGTGGGCCAGAATCGCCAGCTTCTGGGCCGCGTCGCTGCCATCGACGTCCATGGTGGGATCCGCTTCGGCGTAGCCAAGCCGCTGGGCCTCGGCCAGCACGGCGTCGAACGGCGCTCCCTCGTCGTGCATTTTCGTGAGGATGAAGTTGCTCGTGCCGTTGAGAATGCCGTGCAGCGACTCGATCTGATTGGCCGAAAGGCAGGTGCTGATATTGGCGATGATCGGAATTCCGCCCGCCACGGACGCTTCGAAGGCGATCGACCGACCCAGTTCACGGGCTGCGTCGAACAGCTCCGGGCCGTGCTCGGCGAGCAGGGCCTTGTTGGCCGTCACCACGTCCTTGCCGCTTTCCAATAGCCGCAGCATGATCGTGCGGGCCGGCTCCAGCCCGCCGACCAGGTGAGCAACGACTTCGATCTCAGGATTGTCGATCACCTCATCGACGTTATCGGTGAGCACCCCGGCCGGCAACGCGCAATCGCGGCGCTTCTGCAGGTGGCGGACGACAGCCTTTTCGAGCCACAAGATTCGGCCGGCGTGGCGAGCCGTCCGATCGCCGTGATCGAGCAGAAGCTTCGCGACGCCGCTACCGACAGTTCCCAGGCCAATGATCGCAACTTTGGTTTTTTGCATATACGTCGATCGAAATAGCCGAGCATGCTAGCTCGGCAGGGGTAGGAATCGAGCTTGGAAAGAGGCGCTTCGCCGTTCGCCTGCTCGACGACGCGGCGATCTGCTCTAATCGCTGTGGTTTGCGCGGCGTGTACGGGCGGATACAATCGGCGGTTCTATTGAGAACTGCGCGACTAACGAACCGTGCCGGGCTATCGGCTGTCGGCCAGCGGAAACAGGCCTCATTCTGGCCGCTCGCCGCTAGCCGAATCTACAACGGGCTCATTAGCGGCGCAGGAATCAATAGACCGGTTTTTTGGCGTCCTGAGGCCTGCGTTGCCGCCGCGAAGGTTCCTCGCACGATCTGCAAGTATACCACCCACGGCGACTTGGCTAAGTCGCGGCAGGCGGGAGCAGATTCGCCGGCCGGCTGAATGGCAGTCGCCTGGACCTCAAAAACCGATATTCCGAACCCCTACCGCCCTGCCCTGCCCTCCATGCCTCGTTACAATCCCGCTGCGATCGAGCCGAAGTGGCAAGCCTACTGGGAGCAGCACCAGACATTCGCCGCCCCGCGCCTCCCGGCAGGCGATGGGCTGTACGTCCTCGACATGTTTCCTTATCCCAGCGGCAATGGACTGCACGTGGGGCACCCGGAGGGTTACACGGCCACCGACATCGTCTGCCGCGCCGCCCGGATGCAGGGTAAGAGCGTCCTGCACCCGATGGGGTTCGACTCCTTCGGATTGCCGGCCGAGGAGCACGCGATCCGAACGGGCGTCCATCCGCGGATTCAAACGGAAAAGAATATTTCGACGTTCCGCCGGCAGCTTAAGATGCTGGGCTTCAGCTACGATTGGGGCCGCGAGATCGCCACGACTGACGTCGATTATTTCCGCTGGACGCAGTGGATTTTTCTGCAAATTTACGATACGTGGTTTGATCCCGACGAGCAGCGCGGCCGGCCGATCAGCGAGCTGCCAATTCCCGGCGCGGTAGCGGCGCAAGGACCCGACGCTGTCTGCGCGTATCAAGACGAACGCCGGCTCGCGTACCAGAGCGAAGCCCCGGTGAATTGGTGCCCCGCCCTGGGCACGGTGCTGGCCAACGAGGAGGTTGTCGACGGCAGGAGCGAGCGCGGGGGGCACCCGGTCGTCCGCATGCCGCTACGGCAGTGGATGCTGCGGATCACCGCCTATGCCGACCGCCTTGAACAGGACCTGGGAGGCCTCGATTGGCACGAAGGCATCAAAGCCCTGCAGCGCAACTGGATCGGCCGCAGCACCGGCGCGGAGGCGGACTTCTACATCGGCGACAAGTCGTCGTTCGACGGGTGGAAATCCGCTCGCGGCTCAGGTCCTTTCCCGGCCAAGCTCGCAGACGACGTCCTGCGCATTTATACGACGCGGCCCGACACGCTCTTTGGCGCTACCTACATGGTGATTGCTCCGGAGCATCCGCTGGTCGAACGGCTTACGACGCCCGATCATCGGGCCGCCGTCGAGGCGTACCGCCAGCAGGCGGCCGCGAAGAGCGATTTAGACCGCACGGAGCTCTCCCAAGAAAAAACGGGCGTCTTCACCGGCAGCTATGCGATCAATCCGGTGAACGGCGAGGCGATTCCCGTCTGGATCGCCGACTACGTCCTCATCAGCTATGGGACCGGCGCCATCATGGCCGTCCCCGCGCACGATGAGCGAGATTTTGCGTTCGCGCAAGAATACAGCATCCCTATCCGCCCCGTCGTCCAGCCGGGGGATCACATTCCCCGGGAGGAAGCGGCCAAAGTCCTGGCGGGCGAGCAGGTCTACGTCGAGAGCGGCGTCGCGATCAACAGCGGCCAGTTCAACGGCCTCCGCACGCAGGAATTCAAAGAGCGCATCACCGCCTGGCTCGCCCAGCGCGGCCTCGGCCGCCAGGCGGTCAACTATAAGCTCCGCGACTGGCTTTTCAGCCGCCAGCGATTTTGGGGAGAGCCGTTCCCGATCCTCCATGAGCTCGACTCCGCGGGCAAACCTACGGGGCGGGTTCGTGCCGTCCCCGAAGAACAGCTTCCCGTCGACCTGCCGCACCTCGACGACTTCAAACCCCACGGACGCCCCGAGCCGCCGCTCGACAAGGCGCCCGAGGAATGGCTCTACCCGGTCGTCGAAGGTAAGCGCTACAAGCGCGAAACCAATACGATGCCGCAGTGGGCCGGCAGTTGCTGGTACTACCTGCGGTTCCTGGACCCAAAAAACGCCCAGGCGCCGGTCGACCCGGCCATCGAACAGGCGTGGATGCCGGTCGATCTGTACATCGGCGGCGCTGAGCACGCCGTGCTCCACCTGCTCTACGCGCGGTTCTGGCACAAGGTGCTTTACGATCGCGGCGTGGTGAGCACGCCCGAGCCGTTTCAGAAGCTGGTGAACCAGGGCATGATTCTCGGCGAGAACAACGAGAAAATGGCCAAGAGCCGCGGCAACGTCGTCAACCCCGACGACATCGTCCGGGAATATGGCGCCGATTCGTTGCGGCTCTACGAGATGTTCATGGGCCCGCTCGAGGCCGCCAAGCCCTGGAGTATGGAAGGCGTTAACGGCGTCTGCAACTTCCTCGGGCGGGCGTGGCGGATGATCATCGACGACCGTTCCGATCGCGTGCAGCTCAATCCGGCAATCGGCGATTGGCCGCCGACCGACGAGGACCAGCGGGTGATCCACCGCACGATCAAGTCGGTGACCGAAGACATCGCGAAGCTATCGTTCAATACGGCGATCGCGCGGATGATGGAGTTTACCAATCACTTCACGAAGCAGGACCGGCGTCCGCGCGTGGCGATGGAACAGTTCGTGCTGCTGCTGTCGCCGTTCGCGCCGCACATCGCCGAAGAGCTGTGGCAGTCGCTGGGCCATGACCAGACGCTGGCGTACGAGCCCTGGCCGCAGCACGACGAGTCGCTGCTGGCTGAGGCGACGATCGAGCTGCCGGTGCAGGTCAACGGGAAGCTGCGCGGCAAGATCGTCGTGTCGACGGACGCCGACCAGGGGTCGATCCTCGCCGCGGCCCGTGCCCATCCGAAGGTAGCCGAATATACCGCCGGCAAAGCGGAGGTGAAGGCCGTGGTCGTGCCAGGACGACTGGTCAATATTGTGGTGAAGGGCTGAATCGCAATTGAGTTTCGTTCAGGGAGTAAACGGCGGATTTCGCAACTGGCGCGAATATTGGACAGGCGCATGGGACTTGGTTTTCGATCATCGCTCATTGGGAGCCGTAGTTCCTCAGCATCGCCTTGCAAGCTCCGTGGCGAACCCTGGCCGAAGGCCATATTCACGCCGCCATGAGTTTGGCCTTCAGCCAAAAAGGAATCATCGCCCTCGTTCCCTAGGGCGATGCCCTAGGCTACGTTTAATTTGGCCTGCGGCCAAATCCTGGCAGGCATTCCTGCCAACGCGGCGATCGGTGGTCCCCATTCATCCAGGGGGGTGAATTCACTCAGCCATCGGGGCTGTTTTGCGAACCGGTTCCTGGGCCGATGCCCTAGGCGGCGCCCTGGGGTAAAGCCTTCGGCCCAAACCGCGAGATTCCATCGAAAATATCTGCGATTTCCGTGCAATCGGTCGCTCGACGTTCGCATTTCTTCGACTCAGCATTCATCATTAGCAGCACAAGCATCGATGCCAGGAAGCTCCGCCATGAAAAACGCTGTTGCGGTCGTCCTCGGCGGCGGGCGCGGTACGCGGCTGCAGCCGCTAACGAAGTACCGCTCCAAGCCCGCCGTGCCGCTGGCCGGCAAATACCGCCTGATCGACATCCCGCTGTCCAATTGCATTAACAGCGGGCTGAACCGGGTCTACGTGCTCACCCAGTTCCTGTCGGTCAGTTTGCACCGGCACATTCGCGGCACCTATCGGTTCGACATCTTCAGCGGCGGCTTCGTCGAGATCCTCGCCGCCCAGCAAACCGATTCCAATCATGGCACCGACTGGTATCAAGGCACTGCCGACGCCGTCCGCAAGAACCTGCGTTACATGACGCAGCCGGGGATCGATTACGTCGTCATCCTCTCAGGCGACCAGCTTTACCGCATGGACTTATGCGCCATGCTGGAGGCCCACATCCGCTCTGGCGCCGACGCCACGATCGCCACCAAGCCGGTCCATGCCAGCGAGGCGTCGGCGATGGGCGTCATGAAAGTCGATCACGACGGACGCGTCCTGGGCTTCGTCGAAAAGCCGAAGACCGCCGAAGCCGTCGACCCGGTTCGCATGGACCCGGCGTGGATCGACGCTCGCGGCATCGCCAGCGGCGGCCGCGACTGCCTGGCCAACATGGGCATCTACGTGTTCAACGCCAAGGTGCTGGCCGAACTGCTGGCCGACGAGTCCCATCAGGATTTCGGCCATCAGGTGTTCCCGCACGCCATCGGCACGCGCAACGTGATGATTCACCTGTTCGACGGCTACTGGGAAGACATCGGCACGATCGGCTCGTTCTACGAAGCCAATCTCGAATTGACGCGGACCAACCCGCCCTTCGCCCTCAGCAGCGCCGCGGCGCCGATTTACACCCGTCCGCGGTTCCTTCCGCCGTCGCGGATCGACGGCGCCTCGATCACCGGCAGTCTCATTTCGGACGGGTGCATCATCGAGCCGGGCGCGCGGATCGAGAACAGCGTCATCGGCCTGCGTTGCCGGATCGGGCGAGACGTCACCATCCGCAACTCGATCCTGATGGGGGCCGACTTCTACGAAGAGGTCGACTCCCTCTCCTCGGCTCGACTGGCCGATCACCCGCCCATCGGCATCGGCGCCGGCAGCGTCATCGAGGGCGCCATAGTCGACAAGAATTGCCGGATTGGCCAGCGCGTGCGTATCATTAACGACGCCCAGGTCGACGACGGCATGGCCGGCCAATTATGCGCGATCCGCGACGGCATTCTGGTAGTCGAAAAGGAGGCCGTGCTTCCTACCGACTGGTACGTCGAGAGCGGCCAACCGCGGTAATCCGCACATTCCGCCCGCAAGGCGTGCGAATTGCCCGGAAAAGCCGCCCTACCGCCGATTGGCCCCGATGAAGTCGGTCGTCATACTGGGTGAACAGGCGCATTTTGCGGCCGGGCAGGAGGCGATGCGGCGATCGCGCAGCCTTCCAGCCGGCAAGCGACTGCGTCGGCCGTAGCACCGCCCCGGTTATCTTCAGCTTGGCATCTACTTCGGCGGCGGGCGTCCATGCCGCTGCTATTTTTGGAGATTGAGATATGACTTGTCTGCGTCTGGCGTCGCTGTCGCATCTGGCAGCGGCGGCGCTATTGGTAACGGGCATTGACGCGCGTGCGCTGGCCCAGCAGCCGACCCCGCAGCAGCCAGCGGCCGCCGAGCAGATACTCTTGGACGAACCGCCGGCGCCCCCGCAGCCGAAGGTGACCGCCGAGGGGCCCGTCCGGGAGAACTACGAGGACGGCAAAGTCCGGGTCGAGCGCAAGGTGCGCAAGATGTCGGACGATTCAATCGTCAACCATGGCCAGTTCATCGAGTATTACCGTAACGGGCAGAAGTTCGCCGACGGCACGTACGACAACGGCGTCATGGAAGGGACCTGGACCTACTGGCATGAAAATGGGCAGCAAGGCAAGCAGGTTAACTTCAAGAACGGCCTGCCCGACGGCTCGTGGGAGTGTTTTCGGGCCGATGGAACGCTGCAAGCCAAGCGATCTTACAAGGAGGGTAAGCGCGAGGGCCTCTGGGTGACCTACTACGCCGACGGCAAAACGCCGCAGGTGGAACAAACCTTCGCCGGCGGCAGGCTTAACGGAACGATGACCGTGTACTTCCCGTCTGGAAAGCCGCGCATCGTTTCGGAATTCAAAGATGACATGCGAAGCGGCGTGGTGACCGAGTGGGATGAATCCGGCCGGAAGATCGCCGAAGCGACGTAGGAAAACAATCAGCTCAACGGCAAGCTGACGCGCTTTAGCGCCGACGGCGCCTCGCGGGAAGAGTTCTATAATCACGGCAAGCGCGTGCCGGCGCCGGCGTCCGCGCCGTGAGTCGACGCATCCTAAGAATCGCCGCTTCCACGCTCCAGGTCAGTAACACGCCATGCCCACCAGCGCCCACGGACTGGCACACGTTGTGTTCTTTACCTTGAAGGATCAAACGCCGGCGGCGCAACAGGCGCTGGTCGCAGCGTGCCATCGCTGCCTGCCCGACCATCCGGGCGTCGTGCACTTTAGCGCGGGCGTTCGCGGCCCCGCCTATCAGCGGCCCGTGAATGATCAGCAGTTTGACGTAGCGCTGGTAGTCGTCTTCGACAGCGAAGCGGCGCACGATAATTATCAGACGTCGACCGCACACCAGCAATTCATCGCCGAGCAATCGGGCAACTGGGCGCAAGTGCGGGTATTCGACGCGCTGGTCTAACGGCAGGCCGTTGGAACACGCTGTGTGCCGTTCATAGCCGGCGTGGACCAGATTACGCCCGGGGGATCGGCGGCCGGCCGCCTATGCGCGGCCAGCTCCGCTACCGCCGCGAGAGCGGCCTGCCGGTTCTGAACGCGGCTAAGGGGGAATTGCCGACGAGCCGTCGCCGCGCACGCGGGTCCAGGCCTGGCCGCGGCGTCATCCGCGGCCGCGCCGGGGGCAATCGCAAGTACGCTATAATTCCAATAGCCGCTGCGACCGCCTCCGATCTTCCAAGGCCCCAGTACAATGCCGGACGGCGTTACTTATCAACCTGAGCATTTCATCAATCGGGAGTTGAGCTGGCTGGAGTTCAACGCCCGCGTGCTCGAGGAGGCGCAGGACCCTTCCAATCCGCTGCTGGAGCGGGTGAAATTCCTGGCCATCTTCAGCTCTAATCTTGACGAGTTTTTCATGGTCCGCGTCGCGGGGCTGCGCGAGCAAGCCTTCGGCGGAGTCGCCCCGCAGGACGTGGCGGCAGACGGCCTGGCCGCCATCACGCAGCTTCAGCGGATTTCAAAGCGGACCCGCGAGCTGGTCGACCAGCAATACCGCTGTTGGAACAAGCAGATCGTCCCGGCGCTGGCCGAGCACGGGATCCGCCTGCTCCAGGAATGCGATTTCGACAAATCCCAGCGCAAGATCGTCGACGACTTCTTCCGCAAGCGGGCGTTTCCGATCCTGACGCCGATGGCGATCGACCCCAGTCACCCCAGTCCGCGGTTCCACAATCGCGGGCTCTATCTGGCGGCGCTGCTGCAGCGGGTCAGCGGGCTGGGGCCGCCCGAGCTGTTCGCCGTCGTGCAACTGCCCCAGGTACTGCCGCGATTCATCGACGTCGGCGGCCCCAATGAGAACAGCTTCGTGCTGCTGGAAGACATCGTGGCCTGCAAGCTGCCCGAATTGTTCGGCGGATACGTCAGCTCGCACCATGCGACCTTCCGGTTGACGAGGGACATGGACGTCGACCTGCTTGAACAGGAAGGCGACGACATGCTGCGAGCCATCGAGTCGCGGCTGCGCGCCCGGCAGCATTCCGAAGCCGTGCGATTGGAGGTGCGGCACGACATCAATCGCGGCCTGCTCGACATCCTGGCGGGCGAAGAGCGACTGCAGGAGAATTTCTTCGTCGAGGGCGAAAAGTACTCCGAGGTGTACCGCGTCGACGGCCTGCTCGACATGACCGCGCTGTGGGAACTGGCGCGGATTCCCGGCAAGGACGAGCTGCGCGAGCCTGGCTTCGTCCCGCAACGATCGCCTAACCTCGCCCGCGGCGACGCCCTGCTGGCGGCCGTCGCTGAGGGCGACGTGCTGCTGCACCACCCGTTCGACTCGTTCGACCCGGTGGTCGATTTCATCGAAGGCGCCGCCGAAGATCCCAACGTGCTGGCCATCAAGCAGACGCTCTACCGCACCAGCGGCGACAGCCCGATCATCAAGGCCCTCATGTTGGCGGCCGAAAACGGCAAACACGTCACCGCCTTGGTGGAGCTCAAAGCACGGTTCGACGAAGCCAACAACATCAGTTGGTCGCGGCAGATGGAACGGGCCGGCGTGCACGTAGTCTACGGCTTCATGGATTTGAAGACCCACTGCAAGCTGGCCATGGTCGTCCGCCAGGAGGGGTCCAAGGTTCGGCGCTACGTCCATTTGGGCACGGGCAATTACAATCCCACGACCGCGCGGCTATATACCGACCTGGGGCTCTTTACGTCGAATAAGCTGATCGCCGACGACTGCACGGCGCTATTCAACTTTCTTACCGGCTATTCGCAAGGGCACGAGTGGAAGAAGCTCGTCGTCGCGCCCCAGGACCTGCATCGGCGCACGCTGGAACTGATACGCGCCCAGGCCGCCCGAGCCCGCGAGGGCAAGAGCGCCCGCATCTTTGCTAAGCTCAATTCCCTGGTCGACAGCGACACGATCGAGGCGCTGTACGACGCCAGCCAGGCGGGGGCCCCGGTCGATCTGGTGATTCGCGGCATTTGCTGCCTGCGTCCAGGATTGCCTGGCATCTCCGAGAACATCCGCGTGCGGAGCGTCGTCGACCGTTTTTTGGAGCACAGCCGGATCATCGTCTTCGGCGAGGGCCAAAAGGCCGAGGTGTATCTCAGCAGCGCCGACTGGATGCCTCGAAATTTCGAGCGCCGCGTCGAGGTGATGTTTCCCGTGGAAACGCCGGAGCTGCGGCGGCGAATCTGCGAGGAAATCGTTCCCGCCTACCTGAAGGACAATTGCCGTGCGCGGGTGTTGCTGCCCGACGGCGCCTATGTCCGCGCAGCCGCCTGGCACGACGAGCCGCAGCGACGGGCCCAGCGCGATCTGCTCGGGTTGCCGCCGGCGCCCGCAGGCCGAACGGCGCTCGCGGCGGTCGCAGCCAACGGGCAGTCGGGCCCCGACGCCGACGGCGCCGTCAAAGGCAAGCATGCCAAGGCCCGTTGATCGATTGATCGTCGACGCCGGACAATCGCTCCTAGGGCGATGCCCCAGGACGCAAGCGCCCACATGCCCGCTTTGGCCGTAGGCCAAAAGCACCCCGCGGTTTCTTTGGCCTTCAGCCAAAGCGGGCGCGACGGGTTTGCATCGTTCCTGGGGCACGCCCGAGGCTACGGCGATGGAACGCCTTCGGCCTACTCCGCCGTGGCGCGGGCCAGCAAGTTGTTCCAATAGGGCCGGGCGGCGTCGATCTCCGCCAGTACCGCCTTGTTGCCCGAGAACTTCGCGGCCGCGTCGTCCAGCCACGCCAGGAAGAATCCCACGCTCGCTCGGCTAATCCGCGGCTGATAGTTCGATTCCACGTAGTACGGGCCTGTTGTCGCCAGTTGGTAAACGTTGGCGTTTTCCGTGACGGCCCTGATGAGGAACCACCCGCTCGCATCGAATTCGACCCGCGGCAGCCGGCCGGAGCGACGCGCCAGTTCATCCAGCCGCACGGTATGCAGCGAGCGGCCGTTTTGGACGATCTCCAGATATTCCACCTTGGTGGCGTCGTAAAACGCCAGCTCCAGGGCGATTTCAAATTCGCGCCGTTCGCCCGGATCGAGCTGGAAGACGTAACCGGGCGGCTGGCCGGCAACCTTGGTGCGCAGCAGCGGGCCGTTCGTTACCATGACGCGGCCTTCGCGAAGGCCCTTGAGCCAGGCCTCGCGCGAAAAATCTTCGCCGCAGTGAACGTAAGTGCGATTGAGGCCGAGCGGGCTGGCGATGGTGCGCGAGGTCGTCCTCTTGCCGCCCGCCAATAGGGCCGCGCTGAATGGCGCGCCGGCCCCGCTGCCTGCAGCGGGGGGCAATCGCAAGCCGCAATTGAGCAGATGGTGATAGATCGATTCGCCGTAGCGGCCGTTGCCCAGCGGGCCGGGAAAGAGGACCTTGTCGCGCGGGCGGCCGTCGGTCTCGGCATCGACGACGGCGTCTTGCTGGCAGTGACGATTGATGATCTGCACTGCGTCGAGCTTGCCCGCGGCGACCCACAGCGGAAGGTCCCACGCGTACGGCGTCAGCGCGACGACCAGCCCGCCCGCGTCGCGGGCCGCAGCGGCCGAAGCCAAGGACGGATCAAGCACCTTCCACTGACATACGTCCACCGGCGGCTGCGCGGCTAACGCAAGCAAGCCCCCGCCGCGTCGCAGATCGAGCGTGGCCCACCCGCCGCAAAGTTGTTCGCCGCCAGGCGCCTGATCGGCTTGCGGCGCCTCGGGCTTCAGCTTCAGGCAGCGGCCATGGTCGTTGACCATCGCAGCCACCGGCACGAAGTCGATTCCCCGGGCCCGCATCTGTAGCGGCAGCGCGTCGAGGCCCAGTTGCACATCTACGTCGCCTGCCCACCAGCCCTCGCTGTGCATATCGATACGGCGAGCCAGCGACACCTGCGTGCTGTCGTCGGCATGGCGATCGATGGTGAAATGGCCGGGTCGAGTGAGGTACTCCGGTCCTGCCTCGATCAGAAAGCTATAGGTCCCCAGACCCAGCTCGAGCGTCGTCTCGCCGTCGAAGTAGATGCTGGAGCCCACAACCGCGGCGCCGTCGGGCCGGACGCGAACCGGCCGGCCCCGCTGGTCGCGCAGCTCCAGCCGCACGGCGAGCGGCTGGCCGGTCTTTTCATCGACGGTCGTGATCGTCAGCTTCCCGCCGGGCGCGGCGGCGGCACTGGTCGCCAGCAGCAAGACCGCCAAAGCCCCGCCCGCCGGCAGTCGTCCGGTCCAGCGATAATAAATGCCTCGTCCGGTTTTTCCCGTCATGCAATAAGCTTAGCACGCCTGGGAGGCGGCCCGCTGTCCAACGCAATCTGGCCGGCTAGAATGGCAATTGCGCGTCAAATGTTTTGCAGTTCAGCAACCGGCCGACGTTCATGGCTGAAGATTACTACGCAACCCTGGGCGTTCCCCGCGGAGCTTCGGCCGAAGAAATCAAGAAGGCATACCGCGGCCTCGCGCGGAAGTACCACCCCGATCTCAATCCGGACGATCCCAAGGCGAAGGAGAAATTCCAAGCGGTCCAAAGCGCGTTCGACGTCCTTAGCGACCCCAAGAAGCGCGAGCTGTACGACCGCTACGGTCACGCCTACGAGTCAGCCGGGGCCGGCCAGCAGGGTCCGCGCGCTTGGCCGGGCGGCGGCAACGCCGGAACGGGCGGGTTTGAAGTCAATCTGGACGACCTGTTCGGCGGCGGAGGCGGGGGCGGGTTTAGCGATCTGTTTCGCCAATTCGGTCAGCGCGGTCGTAGCGGGCGGCGCCCCGCGCAGACCCCCGGCGCCGACGTCGAATACGAGCTCGCCATTCCCTTCACAACGGCCATTTTGGGCGGTGAAGCGCAAATCGTCGTCCAGCGCGGATCGGGACGCACGGAGAACATCCGGGTGAAGATCCCGGTCGGCATCGAAGACGGCAAGAAGATCCGCCTCCGCGGGCAGGGCGAGCCAAGCGACAACGGCGGGCCCGCCGGCGATTTGTTCATACGCGTTCGCGTGACGCCCCATCCGGTTTATCGCCGCCAAGGCAAGCGGCTGGAAGTCACCGTGCCAATCACCCTGGCAGAGGCCCTCAACGGCGGTAAGATCGATCTGCCCACGCCCCACGGCACGATCACGCTGACCGTGCCGCCAGGGTCGTCGAGCGGGCGGCGCTTGCGCGTCAAAGGGCAGGGCGTGAAGTCGCCAGATGCGCCGGGCGACTTATATGCCGAGCTGCAGATCGCCCTGCCGAAGGGCCTCGCCGAAGAAGATCGGCGACGAATCGCGGACCTGGTGGAAAAATACGCCGACGATCCGCGCTCGGAGCTGCGATGGTAAGCCGCTACGGCGCAGGCCCCGACAGTTTGGAACTGCTCCTGCTGGCGGAAGCGGCCGGGGGCCAAAAGCTGCCGCCGCCGGCTCGCGCGGCGGTGCTGATGGCGCTGTTGGGCATCGCGCTGTTGGGCATGTTGCTGGTCGCCGTGGTTTTGCTCGGCGGTAACTGGGTGCGCCGGCAAGGCAACTATCGACGCGGGCCGTCGGTACCTCGGGACAGAACGCCGCTGATTCGAGAGCCTGACGCCGCCGACGGCGACCAGCCCCGCCGGCAAGCACGCGAGTCCCCTCAGGACGGCGCCGGCGATGCGCAGGACACACAGGCCGACTTCGGCGAAACCAGGGCCTAGTGAGCGGCAAATATCCCAAATCGCGGCGACTGCTCAGAACGGCGGAATTCGATCGCGTCTTCCAGCGGAAGCGCTCGCGATCAGACGAACTGCTCGTCCTCTACGGCTGCCGCAACGATCAGCAGCACTCGCGATTGGGGTTGGTCGTATCACGGAAGGTCGGCAATGCCGTCAAGCGGGCCCGGTGGAAGCGGCGACTGCGGGAAGCCTTTCGCCTGTCCCAGCAGGAACTGCCCCAGGGAATCGATTTCGTGGCGCTCCCGCGAACCGGGATGAAGCCGACGATGCAAGCGGTCCGGGCATCGATGCTGCGACTTGCGGGACGACTAGCCGCAGCACTCGAGTGACGATGGCGACGCGCCCCCGGCTGGTCGCCCACGGGGGTCGGTCGGATCGCGGTCTGATAGAGCGGCGGCCTTGGGGGGCGGTAGGGAGGGGCGATGTCAGCAGTAAAGTGGATCGCCGTCGGCTTGCAGGCCACGATCATCGCCGCCGTGCGGTGCTATCAGTACGCATTCAGCCCCTGGCTCGGCCCCTGCTGCCGTTACCAGCCGTCGTGCAGTCAATATTTTATTGAGGCCGTGCAAAAGTACGGAGCGATCCGAGGCAGTTGGCGAGGCGTCCGCCGAATCCTGCGCTGCCACCCCTGGGGTCGCAGCGGCTACGATCCGCCGTGAGCTGGATGCTGGATGCTCGATGCTCGATGCTAGACGCTCGATGCTCGATGCGCGATGGAGCCCTTTGAAGCTATCACTGCTTGAGTCTGTAAATTAAGGCCTTTTCGAAGGACCGCTGCCGCTCGTCCTTTGACCGTCAAAAAACTGACTAACTGAATTATTCGGGATTCGTAACGCTAGCATGCTCGTGAATCCCGTGACAGCTTTAAAGGGCTAATGCTCGAAGCTCGCTGCAACAGTGCAACGACCGAGAATCCAGCATCCAGTATCGAGCATCGAGTTTCCAGCATCCAGCATCCCGCCTCCAGCCTCCGCCCTTGACCCTCCTCGCCAGCGTTCTTATTCTTCGCCTCCTCTCAGGCTCGTTGCCCAGCAGTGCGCGCACCCTTGCGCGGGCCGCCACACGATGGAGCATTTGTCATGACCGCTCGTCCCCGGCACGGAAGCCACATGTCGCGGAGAGTCTTTTGTAAGGCCGCCGCTGCCGGCGCCCTGCTGTCGCCGCTGACTGGCTGCATGGGGCCCATCTTTCGGCAACAGAGCCCCGATGCGTCGTTGACGCCCGTCGACGACGAATCTCCAGGTTCCACTCGACTCATCAGCTCGGTCGCCCACCCTTACGGCATGGACTACGTGAAGATCGAAAACGTAGCCCTGGTGACCGGCCTGTCCGGCACGGGCGAGGATCCCGCGCCTTCGCCGCAGCGCGCCGCGCTGTTGGCGGAGATGAACCGCCGCGAGATCGAGAATCCCAACGAAGTGCTCGCCTCGCCCAATACGGCGCTGGTGCTGGTCCGCGGCTATCTGCGTCCGGGAATGCAGGAGGGCGACCAGTTCGACATCGAGGTCCGGACCCCCTCGAAAAGCGACGCTACAAGCCTCCGCGGCGGGTGGCTGCTGGAGACGCGGCTCAGTGAAACCGCGGTGCTGGGAGGGCAGATTCGGACCGGGCATGAAACGGCCGTCGCCCAGGGCCCGATTCTGGTCGACCCGGCCGCCACGGCGGACGACGACCCGGCGCTGGCGACGCAAGGGCGCGTCCTGGGGGGCGCCGTATGCATCAAGGCGCGGCAATTGGGGCTCATACTCGATCATCAGCACCGCTCGATCCGGCTCAGCCAGGTGGCGGCCAAGGCCGTCAGCGACCGCTTCTGCACGTACATCAACGGCCGCCGCATGGGCGTGGCCACGCCCAAAACGGACGAGTACATCGAGTTGGCCGTACATCCGCGATATAAGGACAACGTCGCGCGCTACATGCGCGTGGTGCGCAGCATCGCCATTAACGAATCGGCCGCCCAGCAGCTTGAGCGGCTGAAACTGCTGCACGATCAATTGCTCGATCCGGTGACGACCGAAACAGCCGCGTTGCGGCTGGAAGCCATCGGCGGCGATCAGGCCATTGAATTGCTCAAAGAGGGCGCCTCGTCCAAGGACAAGGAAGTGCGATTCTACTCGGCCGAGGCCCTGGCCTTCTTAGACGTTACCGAGGCGGTGGCCCCGCTCGCTCAAGCGGCCATCGACGAACCGGCCTACCGGATCAACGCCTTCTCGGCCCTGGGCGCCATGAAGGACGGGGCCGCCTCGGAGGCCCTGTTCGGGATGCTGTCGCTCAAAAGCGCAGAGACCCGCTACGGCGCGTTTCGAGCGCTCACCGCCATGGCGCCCGACGACCCGCGAATTGGCGGCGTCAAACTCGGATCAGGCGGAAAATTCAATTATCACGTCCTCGACATTCCCGGCCCGCCGATGATCCACGTCACTAACAGCCACCAGCCCGAGGTGGTGCTGTTCGGCAAGGAGCATCGGTTCCAGACGCCGCTGTTCGTCGACGCCGGTCCGTGGATTCTCGTCAAGGGCAATGCCGGCGCGCAAATCACCGTCAGCCGCTTTGCGCCGCGGGAGCCGACGCAACAGCGGATCGTCTCGACGAACGTCGACGAAGTCATTCGGGCAGTCGTTGATCTGGGCGGCGATTACCCGGACGTCGTGCAGATGCTGCAACAGGCGAAAAACTTGGGCGCCTTGCCGAGCCGTTTCCGCGTCAACGCCTTGCCCCAAAGCGGCCGCACGGTCGACCTCGGCGATGAAGGGGCGCAACCCGAGTCGGACAAATTGCTCACCAAAGCCGAGTAAACCTGGCAACGGCTCCAACGGGCGCACGTCGCCCGCGATCGTCCCACAACCCGCTTGCGCGCCTGACCTGGCCTTCGCGATTGCATAATCACCGCCATGCTCTCCGCCCTCGAACTCAATGGCTTCAAGAGCTTCGCGGATCGGACGAGATTTGAGTTCAGCGCCGGCATCACCGTCGTAGTCGGCCCCAACGGCTCGGGCAAGTCGAACGTCGTCGACGCCGTAAAGTGGGTGCTGGGCTCCCAAAGCGTCAAGAGCTTGCGCGGCAAGGAGATGACCGACGTCATT
This sequence comes from Pirellulales bacterium, assembly GCA_020847515.1. Taxonomy (GTDB): domain Bacteria; phylum Planctomycetota; class Planctomycetia; order Pirellulales; family Lacipirellulaceae; genus Lacipirellula. Next base: position 43,418 of record JADLBW010000215.1, read on the forward strand.
TTCGGCGGCTCGCCCAGCCGACGTCAGGCCAACGCCGCCGAAGTCTCGCTCGTGTTCGACAACCGGGCTCGCATCTTCGACCACGACGCCGCCGAAATCCAGATCACCCGCCGCGCCTACCGCAGCGGCGAAGGCGAGTATCTCATCAACCGGCAGCCTTGCCGGTTGCGGGATATTCGCGATCTGCTGGCCGACGTCGGCATGGCCGGCGGCGCCTACAACATCATTGAGCAAGGCAAGGTCGACGCCGTACTGCAAGCATCAGCCAAGGAACGCCGCCTGATCTTCGAGGAAGCCGCCGGCATCAGCCGCTTCCGGCTGAAACGCGAAGAGGCGGCGCGACGGCTCGACAAGGTTCAGCAGAACCTGCTGCGGCTGGCCGACATCGTCGAGGAACTCGAATCGCGACTGCGCAGCGTCCGCTCGCAGGCCGGCAAGGCGCAAAAGTACGCCGAAGCCGCCCGGCGGCTGGAGCGGCTCAGGACGCTCGCCGGCGTCGACGACTGGCGGCAATTGACCGAAAAAATCGCCGCCCTGCGGACCGCCGCCGCAAGCGACGCCCGCGACGTGGCCGACTTCGAACGGCAACTTGCCAGTTGCGACGAGCAAGTCGCGGCGGCCGACCGGGCGGTCGGCGAGCTGCAACAGGAATTGCGCGCACGTTCCGCCGCCGACACGGCGGTGCGCGAGCGAATCGCCCAGTGCGAATCGACCCGCAGCGCCAACCTGGCCCGCATCGACGAGCTCGATCAGGAAGTTCAGCGGCTAGCCCATCAACTGCTGCTGCTGACGACCCGCGTCGGCGACGCCCAGCAGCTTGTCGCCGAGACGGCCCGCGAGCTCCATGCCTCCCAAGACCAGCATGACCGCGCCCGCAGGCTGCTCGACGATCGGCAAGCCGAACTCTCCGCGGGCGAAGCGGCGCTATTGGAGGCCAGTCAAACGGCCGCCGAGGCCCGTCGGAACTTGGAGTTAGCCGAGCAACAAGCCAAGCAGGCGATCCACGACGAGCAGATCTTGCTGGCCAGGGTCCGCGCAGCGGAGGAGGCGCTGGCCCGCTTCGACGAAGCGCTCGCCCAACTCGTCCCGGCGCGGGACCGCCTCGACTCCCAAGTGAAAGCCGCTTCCGCGGCCGTCGCACGACTGGCCGCAGAACTGGACGCCGCTTCGCGGCAGTTGGCGGCGGCTCAACGGGAACTGGCTGCCGACCGGGTGCAACTGGCGGCGCGGCAAAAGCACCTCGCGGAACTTCACGGCCGCCTGAGCGGCGCCCGCGAACGCACCGTCGTCTTGGAGGAGCTCGAGCGAAGGCTCGATGGACTGGCCTCCGGCGCCAAGGAGGTCCTGCGACAAGCCCGCGCCGAGCCCGACGGTCCGTTCCGCCACGTCCGCGGCGTCGTAGCCGACCTGCTGCAGGTCGACGCGGATTCGGCGCCGCTGATCGAAGTGGCGCTGGGCGAGCGCGCCAACTATCTCGTCGTCACAGAGACCAAATCGCTCGCGGCGGCCCTGGCTGAGGACCCGAACAATTGGCCCGGGCGCGTCAGCTTTCTGCGGCTCGACGTGCCCAGCCCGGCCAGCGCCGTGGAACGCATCGACCTTGCCGGGGAGCCTGGCGTCATGGGGCGCGCCGACTCATTCGTGGAAACCGACGAAGAGCTGGCGCCGATGGTGCGCCGCCTGCTGGGCCGGCATTGGCTGGTCGACGCGCTCGGTACGGCGCTGCGACTGGCCGACGGCGTGGGTCGCGGCCTGAATTTCGTCACGGCGGCTGGCGAGGCGGTGCTTGCGGACGGCGCCCTGATCGTGGGACCGCGGCAAAACATCGCCGGGCTCTTGTCGCGGCGCAGCGAGCTGCGGGCGCTGCGCGAGCAAATCGCCGAAATGGAAGCCGCCGTTGACCAGGCTCAGGCGGATTGCCAGCGACTCGAAGACCGCATCGCCGCCAGCGAATCCCAAATGCAACAGTTGGCCGCGCAGCAGTCGGCCGCCTCCGATCGGCACGGCGAGGCTCGACTCCGCGCGGCCGGACTGACGCAGCAGCTTGAACAGCTCGCCGGGCGACTGGCGGAGGCCGCCGCTGCGCGGGATTCGGCCAGCGAGCAATTGCAGGGACTGCGGCGGGCATGCGATCAGTCGTGCGAGCAATCCGAGTCGTTCCGGAGGCGAATCGACGCCTGCCAGGCCCTGATCGCCGACGCCCAGGACCGCCAGGCGACGTGGGAGACTCGACTCTCCCAGTTGCGGCAGGCGGCGACTGAGCATCGGGTGCAGCTTGCCGGCAGCGAGCAACGAGTTGACGGACTGAAGCGCCAGATGGAGCAACTGCTCCGCGACCGTGAAGAACGCGATACCTTGCTGGAGGAAACGCGCGCCCGGGCGCTCGAATGCCAGGCGCAGAAGGTGCGGCTGCAGCAAGCCGTACTGGATCTCGCCGCAGAAAGCTCGGAGCTGTTCGCGAAGAAAGACGCGTTCGCGCTGGAGCTGGCGACGCTCGATAGTCGCCGCGCCGCCTGCCAGGAGCAGCGCAACAGGGCGGCGGCGGCGGCCGACGACGCGCGCGAACAACTGCGCGACCGCCAGCGGCGTTTGCAGGCCGTCCAGTTGCAGCTCCAGCAGTTCGAGCAGCAGCGGGCCGTGCTATCAGACCGCATGCGGGAGGATTACGGCGTCGAATTGGCGGTGCGGGCCGCTGAACTGCTCGGCGGGCCGCCCGCCGGGGACGTCGATCTGCGCGACCGCGACGCCATAGAAGCGGAGATTCGCGAGCTGCGCAGCCGGATGCAATCCGCCGGCCCGGTCAATTTGGATTCGCTAGCGGAGCTGGAGTCGCTGGAATCGCGCTACGGCGGCCTCGCAGCTCAGTACGAGGATCTGCAGGCCGCCCGAGCGCGGCTGGAGCAGATTGTTCATAAAATCAACGGCGAGAGCCGCGAGCTGTTCGTACAGGCGATTTCCAGCGTTCGACAGCACTTCCAGGAGATCTTCCGGGTACTCTTCGCCGGCGGCGAAGCGGACATTGTGATCGAGGAAGACCCCGGCGGCGACGTGCTGGAATGCGGGGTCGCCATCATCGCCCGGCCGCCGGGCAAGCAGCCGCGGAGCATCTCGCTCCTTTCCGGGGGCGAGCGCACGCTGACATGCGTCGCGTTGCTGCTAGCAATCTTCCGCAGCCGGCCCAGCCCGTTTTGCGTGCTCGACGAGGTCGACGCGGCGCTCGACGAGGCGAATATCGACCGCTTCGTTCAAGTGCTGAAGCAGTTCCAACAGTCCACGCAGTTCATCGTCATTACGCACTCTAAACGCACGATGGCCTGTTCCGCCACGTTGTATGGAGTAACAATGCAAGAGTCCGGCGTATCGAAACGCGTCTCGGTCCGGTTCGAGGATGTGAGCGACGACGGCCACATCAGGCCGACGGCCTTGAAAGCCGCGTAAGGAATGGCGGCGCCGTGCACCGGGGTGGGGGCGGC
>JADLBW010000216.1 GCA_020847515.1 Pirellulales bacterium
GTTCGACGATCGCGTCACCGGCAAGGTCGAAGAATTCTGTAAGCACGGCAAGATCATCCACGTCGACATCGACGCCTCGGAACTCAACAAGAACACACCGGCCCACATTCCGGTCTGCAGCGACGTGAAGCACGCCCTCGACGAGCTCAACAAGATCGTCGAAGCGCCCGCAGAAGTCGCCGCGTGGGTCGAGCGCTGCCAGCAGTGGAAGGCCGAGGAGCCGTTCAAGTACAACCACCAGTACCCCGGCATCCTCCAGCAGCACGCCATCCGCACGTTGTGGGAGATCGCCCATGGATCGGATCCGGTCATCTCGGTGGGCGGCGGCCAGCACCAGATGTGGGCCGCCCAGTTCTACAAGTTCGACAAGCCGCGGCGCTGGCTCTCGTCCAGCGGTCTGGGCACGATGGGCTTCGGCCTGCCGGCGGCCATGGGCGCCCAGGCCGCCCATCCCGGCCGGCTGGTCGTCGACGTCGACGGCGACGGCAGCTTCCTGATGAACATCCAGGAACTGGCCACCTGCGTCTGCGAGAAGCTCCCGGTGAAGGTCCTGCTGCTCAACAACCAGCACCTCGGCATGGTCGTGCAGTGGGAAGACCGCTTCATGCAGGGCAACCGCGCCCACACGTACCTCGGTCCCATCGACAATCCTGAGTGGTGCGGCAAGGGGGACGGCGTCGGCCCGATGGACCGCAGTTGCCGCTACCCGGACTTCGTGACCATCGCCAAGGGCTTCGGCTGCGGCGCCGCTTACGTCGACAAGAAGGAAGACCTCGAAGCGGCGATTCGCGAAATGATCGCCTACGACGGCCCCTACGTCCTCGACGTCGCCACCCCCTACCAGGAGCACGTCCTGCCGATGATCCCCGGCGGCATGACCGTGAGGGATATTATTAAGGAGTGAGGCCCTGGCATGTCGAGAGCTAATACAGCGTACGGCCGATGGTGAAACCAATGTCTACCAATATTACGCCAAGTGTTGGAATGCCGTCGATCGTTGATGGCGGCGTGGTCATGGGAACCAGTTTGAACTTCGAACAATCGTTGCAACGTCTACGTGAGCGATTGCCGCCAACGCAGGTAATACGAAGAGCGCACTTTGCCTCGTATGAGGAATGGTCGAAAGCATTTCACGCATGGAACGAGACCCATCGCGATATAACCGCGATTGCCGACGACTCCCGTAACAGCATCTATTGAGTTTGGCATTGCATGACGGTTCTTGTCGATGCCAATGTATTGCTTCGTAATATTGAGGAGAATCATCCCCAGTGTGCCGTCGCCAGGAACGCCTTGGAACGAGTGCGAAAAGGCGGTCACGAACTGGTCTTGGTGCCTCAGGTCCTCTACGAGCTGTGGGTCGTCGCAACTCGACCAGTTGCCCAGAATGGCTTAGGCCTGACCGCGGAACGCGTTGCATTGGAGATCGAAGCAATTCTGAAGCTTCATCCGACGTACGAGGATGAGGTTGGCATCCTTGAGTACTGGCGGTTGATCGTCGCTCGTTACAGGATCCTCGGCAAGCGAGCCCACGACGCCCGGCTCGTCGCCGCTATGCTTCGCCACGGCATTACGCACCTCCTGACGTTCAACGCCCAGGACTTCACGCGGTTTCCCGAAGTCGCCGCCATATTGCCGCAAGACGCCCACACGCTTCCCCCAGCCTGAGCGCCGTTCCAGCTCCAACGGCCGACCCTGCCGCCGCTCAACCCCCTAGCCGCGGGCTCAACCCCGTAACCGCGGCTCAACGAGCCCCCGGAGCGCTCGCGCCATCAACCGCAGAAAAGCGCGGTTGCACGCGCCGCCCAAACGCCGAGAATCATCGGTTGCCGTCCCGTTCCCTCCCCCGACCGGCGCCCAGCGCGCCCATCCCCCCGCCGCACGGCCTTCCACCCTCCCGATCTCGCCCATGTCTAGCGCCCCCGCCGCTAAGCCCGCCAAGCCCGCCCTCGATTGGACCCGCCTCGCCCTGCCGGCCGACGTGCGCGAACTGCTCGCCGCCGCCCCCAGCGTCTGGTGGCCGCGAACCAAGGACCAGCTCGTTGACGCCGCCTGCGGCGGCCCGAAGAGCGACCAGTTCACCGTCGCCTACGACGTCCCCGGCCGGGGCGAGGTCGTCGAGGCCGTCGTCAATCGCGTACGCAACGGCGTCGCCGCCAACTACGTCGAACCCTACATGCGGCGCCGCGACCCCGACTGCATGTTCATCGCCGACGACGCCCCGACCGACAAGGTCCGCTTCATCGATCGCTTCCCCTACGATTTCAACCGGCTCCGCAGCGAAACCTTCGACTGGCTCAAGACGCAAGACCTCGTCGTCTTCGGCTTCGAGGCCGGCCACGCCCGGCTCGGCGTCGAGGCCCTCGTCGTCGCCCCGGCGAGCGCCGGCTTCTTCGCCTTGGGCCTGGCCATGCTGCAGGGCATCACGCCCCCCGAGCGGCTGGGCGAGAGGTTCAAGCCGCAGGCCGTCATCTACGTGGCGCCCCCCTTCCGCCACACCCACTTCGACGGCAAGCAGGTCGTCGTCCACAACCGGGTGAACGGCCTGCACGAGATGTTCTCCTACAACCTCTATCCCGGCCCCAGCGCGAAGAAGGGCATCTACGGCGTGCTGCTGAACGTCGGCGAGCGCGAGGGCTGGGTCACCGCCCACTGCTCCACCGTGCAGGTCATTACGCCCTACGACAACGTCGTGACGATCATGCACGAAGGCGCCTCCGGCGGCGGCAAGAGCGAGATGCTCGAGCAGGTCCATCGCGAGCCCGACGGCCGCATGCTGCTCGGCCGCAACCTCGTCACCGGCGAACGTCGCCACCTCGAAATCCCCCGCACCTGCGAGCTCCGCGCCGTCACCGACGACATGGCCATGTGCCACCCCGAGCTGCAAAACACCAGCGGCAAGCTCACGCTCATCGACGCCGAAGACTCCTGGTTCATGCGCGTCAACCACATCACCGGCTACGGAACCGACCCGTTCCTCGAGCGCCTCACGGCCCAGCCCGCCGAGCCGCTGCTGTTCCTCAGCATCGACGCCGTTCCTCAGAGCCGCGCCCTCATCTGGGAACACATCGAAGACGCCCCCGGCAAGCCCTGCCCCAACCCGCGGGTCATTCTCCCCCGACATATCGTCCCCGGAGTCGTCGACGAAGCCGTCACCGTCGACATCCGCAGCTTCGGCGTCCGCACGCCCCCCTGCACCCGCGGCATGCCCTCCTACGGCATCCTCGGCCTGTTCCACATCCTGCCCCCCGCGCTGGCGTGGCTTTGGCGGCTGGTCGCCCCCCGCGGCTACGCCAATCCCAGCATCGTCGACAAGGACGAAATGGGCAGCGAAGGCGTCGGCTCCTACTGGCCCTTCGCCACCGGGCGCCGCGTCGCCCAAGCGGCCATCCTGCTCAAGCAATTCGAAGAAACGCTGCGGGTCCGCTACATCCTCTGCCCGAACCAGCACGTCGGCGCTTGGGAGTGCGGCTTCATGCCCCAATGGGTCGCCCGCGAGTACCTCGCCCGTCGCGGCACGGCCCGGTTCCGCCCCGACCAAATCCAGCCCGCCCGCTGCCCGCTGTTAGGCCACGCGATGTTCCAACTGCAGGTCGAAGGCCGCATGATCCCCCGCTGGTTCCTGCAGGTGAACACCCAACCGGAGGTCGGCGAAGAGGCCTACGACGCCGGCGCCGCGATCCTCCAACAGTTCTTCGACAAGCAACTGGGGAAGTTCCTCGTCGACGACCTCCCCCAAACCGGCCGCGAGATCATCCAGTGCTGCCTCGACCGCGGCACGGTCGAAGACTACGAACGCCTCATGCCGGCGCAGTAGTAAATCCCCTCCTCGAAGTGAGGGACTAGACGAAGGAGGAGCCTCACGAAACGGCCCCGAAGAACCGCAAGACGCCACTCATCGCCCACGCACCCCTCCGGCCCCCCTCACCCTTCGTGGCGAGGGCTGGCCAGAGGGGCGGCCATCGTGAAGTGTCA
>JADLBW010000217.1 GCA_020847515.1 Pirellulales bacterium
GGGCTAGCGCCGCGGCGCCCGACTCTATAACCACCCGGACCTGGGCGTGATCGGCGAGGCCGGGAAAGCTTGTGAGATGGTTGCCCGCGGCGACAGCCCCGGAAACCTGCACCAGCGGCTCGCCGGTGGCGCCTGACTGCAGTCCTAGCGTCGGCAAGCTGGCTGAGGAAGACTCGCCGAAGAACTGGATTTCGGCGAACTGCATTGAATTCGCGGCTTCGGGGTTCTTCACGCCGCTGAAGATCATTCGGTACGACGCGTACTGGGCGGCGTTGTCGACGGCCACCATCGGGGCGAGGGCGTTGCGATTGCTGGGCAGCGAGAGCGTGCCGGAATCGATGAGCGTCCAGGGTTCGCCGTTGCCGGCGCTGTTATCGACGCTGGCAATGGGGCTATTGGTTCCAAAGAGCAGCCAGGAGGCCGGGTCGCGAACGTCAAAGTCGTTGGCCGTGGTGATTTGGAAACTGGTTACGACCGAAGGGCCGCGGCTGGGGGTGACGATAAAGCCGGAGCCGATTGCGCCGAAGTTGAGATATTTGTTCAGCGTGCCGTCGATCGCGTTTTGGGGCGTTTCGTTGAGCGGGTAGGCGCTGCCGCCGCCAGCGTCGATGGCGATGATCGGGTCGCCGGGCGAGAAGATCGCGAAGGCGCTGGGCAACTCGACGTCGACGCCGGCGGAATCCTGCCATGAGAGCGGCGGCGAATCGGCGACGTCGAGGACCTGCATGGGGAAGGTCGTCGAGGAGGCGCCGGTATGGAAGGCTCGCACGGCGTAATCGCTGACCGCGCCGGCGTCGTCGCGGAACCGAACGTGCAGCTCGAAGTCGGCGTTGGGAAGCAGCTCGTGCCGGCCGGCGTGCGAATTGATGAACACGCCGTCGCCCAGATGGGTGTGCAAACGCTCGACCCCTTCGATGCCGAGGGTTTGCCAGACGATTACGCCGGCGGGAGTACGGATTTCCCAGTCACTCGACTTGTGCAGGTTGCCGTCCGGATCGCTGAAGCCGACCGCCTCCATGTGGACGTCGGCCGGGTTGACGACCTGGCCGTCGGCGGCCGGTTCGGTGATTGTCGGGGCCAGGGGGGCGGCGTTGGGCCCGGCGGGAAGCCCGACGACATGGATGTCGTCGATGCGGGTGGCCTTTTCGAGCGCGGCGCCTGAATCGAGCGTGAGGCGGCCGTCGGCGACCATTACGGGCAAGGTCTTGACGATGGCGCCGTCGCCGTCGGGCACGGCGTCGAAGAAGTTGACCCCTTCGACGTTCAGCGTGTGGACGCCGTCGTTGTTGCCCGGGTCGCCGACGGCGACCGTCACCTCATACAGGCCGTTGGCGAGGGCCAGCTCCCACGTGGCGCCCGCATGGAAGTGGATCAGCGTGTCGAGCCGCAAGTCCGGATCGACGCCCCGCGCGCGGGCGACGTCGGCGTGATTGACCGACCAGCCGTAGGAGAGGCCGTTGCCGCGATCGCCAAAGACGGCCCCGGAATCGCGCTGGTAGCGCGCCGGCGTGCCGACCTCGTCGAACTGGAAGTTGATGAGATAGGCGTCGCCGGCCAGCAGGCTGCGACATTCCAGTGTTTCGAGCCGCAGCGTTCGACCGGGAGGCCGCCGGGGCGCGCTCGTCTTGCGCACGGAAGTAAACGGCTTCGACATGGCGTCGTCCTCAAGAGAAGGGCGGCAAACCGGCGCGATCGGCGCGGCCCCAGCGGCGGGGCGGAACGGCGGCGTGCAGGATGACGACGCTAATGTAAGCTCTCAGCCTCGACAAGGCGACGAAATTCATGCCGGGCAGCACGATTTTCTTGACGAACCAATTGGCCGCAGGCAGCGGCGACGTCGGCCCCGAGGCTGTAGCGAATGGTCGTCTTGAGTCCGGCAGCCTTCAGGCGGGCGCCGAAGGACTCTCGGGCGTCCCGGTCGCTGCCGGCCAGGTGCGGAGCGTCGTCGATGGGGTTGTAGGGGATGAGGTTCACGTGGACCCGCAGGCCGGCGAGCCAGGCGACCAGTTCTGCCGCAGCCTCGAGCGAATCGTTGACGCCGGCGAGCATGAGGTACTCGATCATCACGTCGATGCCAGCCGGCTGCAGGCGGTTGATCTGGGCCAGGGCCCGCCGCAGATCGACGAGCGGGTAGCGGCGGGCGAGCGGCATAAGGCCTTCACGCACCGGTTGATTTGCACTGTGCAGGCTGAGGGCCAGATGCACTGAGGGGAAGCGGCGCGCCAAGCGAATCATCGCGTCCGGCAGGCCGACGGTGGAGACGAGGATGCGGCTGGGCGGCTGGTGGAACAAATCGGGGGCAGTCAGCGACTGCAGTGCGGCGTAGAGGTTCTCCTCGTTATGGAGCGGCTCGCCCATGCCCATGAAGACGAGGTTGCGGAGGGTGCGGCCCTCGGCGGCGAGCAATTGCCGGGCCCTGACGATTTGATCGAGGATTTCCCCCGGAGAGAGGTTCTGCGCGACGCCCATCTTGCCGGTGGCGCAGAACTCGCAGGCCGCTGCGCAGCCGACCTGGCTGGAGACGCAAAGGGTCGTCCGGCCGGTGGCGATGCGAAGGATGACCGCTTCGATCAGCATGCCGGCCCGGGTGCGGAAGAGCAGCTTGCTGGCGCCGTCCTGCTGCGAATCGGTGCGCCGATGGAGCTCCAGTGCGTGCAGGTCGACGCGATCGGCCAGCGCCCGACGGGCGTCGTCCGGCAGTTCGGCGAGGGCCGAAGCGTCGCTGGCGCCATGCTTCAACAGTGCATTGCGAAACCGCCGCAGCGCATGCGGATCGATCCGCAGCTCCCGGCGAAGCTGCTCGATGGATTGTCGATCGTAGATGCTGAGCTGATCGGTCATAGGTGTATTTCAGATGATCTCTCGCAGAGGCGTTGAGACGCAGAGCATCTGGATTCACTATCGCTCGTGTTTCTCTGCGCCTCCGCGCCTCTGCGAGAGCCATTTTACCCCAGCACCACCTTATGCGGGGCGCCGGGTTGTTCTTGGACGTATTGGGGGACGGCGTAGCCGGGGAGGCGGCGGCGGAGCTCGGCCATGATCGCTCGGCCCTCGCTAACCGGCGTCTCGAAGTGGGCGGCGCCGCGGACGCGGTCGAGCTGGTGGAGATAGTAGGGCCTGACGCCGAGGTCGAGCAGGCGAAGGCTGAGCGCTGCTTGCGCCTCGACCGAATCGTTGACCCCGCGGAGCAGGACGGCCTGGTTCAACAGCATCGCGCCGGCGGTGCGCAGTCGCTGGAGGGCGGCGGCCACTTCGGCGTCGAGTTCTTGGGCGTGGTTGGCGTGGATCACCATGACCGGCGCGAGACGCGTGCCGGCGAGCCAGTCGAGCAGGTCGCCAGTCACCCGCGAAGGGATCATCACCGGCAGACGGGAGTGAACGCGCAGCCGCTGGACGTGCGGGATCGCGGCGATGCGCCCGACCAGCCGCGCCAGGCGGGCGTCGGTGACGGTGAGCGGATCGCCGCCGCTGAGGATTACCTCGTGGATCGAGCTGTCGAGCTGGATGGCCGCCAGGGCGTCATTCCAGACGGTCTCGCTGGGCGGCGTATCCTCGTACGGAAAATGGCGGCGGAAGCAGTAGCGACAGTGGACCGCGCAGGCGCCGGTGAGGATCATCAGGGCCCGGCCGGCGTACTTCTTGAGCAGCCCCGGGGCGAGGGCGAACGTGCCGTCGGCGGTGGGGTCGGCGGTGAAGCCCTCGGCGGGGTCCGCCTCGGCGGCGGCGGGCCAGACCTGCAGCAACAGCGGGTCGCGGGGGTTGGCCGGTTCGATGCGGCGAAGGAAGCTCGCCGGGACGAAGAGGGGGAAGTCGGCGCCCGGCGCTGCAGCGGTCGCCGTCCGAAGGAGTTCACGGGGGAGATTTAGGGCCTGGCACAGCTTGAGCGGGTCCCGAATCGCCCCGCGCAGCTCCTTCTGCCACGCCGCCGCCGGGGCGGAACGGGCGCGGACAGCCTCATGGGAAGTAGTTAAAATGCTCAATTCGCTAACAAGGATCGGGATCGACTGGCGGAGGCAGGGGGCCCTCAGCATACCCGCGGTCGTAGGTGGACGGCCACTGCCGGCGCAGCGGAATGATGTCAGTCAAAGTTAAGCGATTCGAGCAACCGGCGCAGCGCGAGCAGGCGAGGCATCCCCCTCGCTGACCCTCCCGCCCAGGTGGCGGGAACCGGAGAATTCTCAAGGAACAAGACCGAGAACATGCCGTTTGGCGGCCGCGACTTGGCCGCTTAGAGATACATCATTTACAGCGAGACGATAGGAAGCAAATTCTGTGGCAATTTATAGTACCAACGAATTTCGCAAGGGCCTGAAGGTTCAAATCGAAGGCGTTCCTTACTTGATGGTGGAAATGAACTTCCGCAAGCCGGGAAAGGGGAACGCCCTCTACGAGTGCAAGCTGCGGACTCTGCTGCGGGGGACGGTCGTCGACAAGACCTATCGGGCCGGCCAGACGCTGGAGTCGGCCGACGTGGCCGAGTTCACGGCTCAGTTCCTCTACAAGCAAGGGGACCAGTTCGTCTTCATGAAGAACGACGACTACGAGCAGTACGAGATGAGCGCCGAGGCGGTGGGCGACGCGGGCAGGTTCCTCAAGGAGAACATGGACTGCCAGGTGATGGTGTTTAACAACCAGCCGATCGCCGTCACGCCGCCGAACCACGTGGTGCTGAAGGTCGAATACTGCGAGCCGGGGGCCCGCGGCAACACGGCCACCAACGTCACCAAGCCGTGCAAGCTCGAAACGGGGGCGGAAATCCTGGCCCCGGCCTTCGTAAACATCGGCGATTGGCTGCGGGTGGATACCCGGACGGGAGAATATATTGAACGTGCCAAGGAACCGAGTGCTTGAGCGAATACGCTAGAACTGGCCGCCTGCATGGGTGGGGGCTGGCGGCTGGCGGCTGGCGGCTGGCGGCCAGGCGGGAAAGAGCTGAGTCCGACCGCGAGCCGCCAACCGATGGCCGGCAGCCAGTAACGCCGCCGGTACATTGGCTGCGAAGCAATCGATGGCGGTGGAGTCGGGCATATCGCGGTCGTCGTCAGGCGATCGCTCAACCTCGTTTCCTAGGATACGGCCATGGCCACGATAGGCACTGGTTTGATCGCCCTGATGATCTTCGGGGTTATCGCCCTGTTGGCGATAATGTACGCCGTCGGGGTTTACAACACGCTGGTTCGTATGCGGAACCGGCTGGAGAACGCCTTCGCGCAGATTGAGGTGCAATTGAAGCGGCGGTACGACCTCATCCCCAACCTGGTCGAAACCGTCAAAGGCTACATGAAGCACGAGCGCGAAACGCTGGAGGCCGTCATCAAGGCCCGCAATGCGGCCGTGAGCGGCCTGCAAACGGCCGCCGCCCATCCTGGCGACCCGAGCGCCATGCAGCAGCTCGCCGGCGCCGAGAACGTGCTGACCGGGACGTTGGGCCGACTGTTCGCACTTTCAGAGGCTTATCCGGATCTCAAGGCGAACCAGAATATGTCTCAGCTCACCGAAGAACTGCGCTCGACCGAGAATAAGGTCGCCTTCGCCCGGCAGGCGTATAACGACTCGGTGACGGCCTACAACACCTACCGCCAGTCGTTTCCACCGGTGTTTTTCGCAAACATGTTCGGCCACAACGAGGACGCCGAACTGTTGGAATTCGATAGCCAGGCGATTGCTGAAGCGCCGAAGGTGGCGTTCTAGACGACTGCGAGAGACGGCTGATGGCCAATGACCAATGACCAAGTCCCAATGACCAAATCCCAATGACCAAGCACCAATGACCAAGCACCAATGACCAAGTCGTGATGGCCAAGGGGCCAGGTGGGCGGCAAGCCATCTGGTCATTTGCAGTTGGTCGTTAGCACTTAGTCATTGGTCATTGGTCATTGGGACTTGGTCATTGGGACTTGGTCATTGGGACTTGGGACTTGGTCATCGAGTCATTGGTGATTGCTCATTCCTCCCTCGCTATGTCCACCGACTTCTTTGAACGGCAGGACGCAGCACGCCGCAGCACCGCCTGGCTGGCGGCGATGTTTCTGTTGGGCGTCGTCGCGGTGGTTGGCGGAACGATGCTCGCGGCGTGGCTGGCGGTCGAGGGGCTGGAAGGCTCGCAGGCGGTGACCGCGGAGTATGATCCCCGCGTAACGACCGACGCGGTTATGAACCGGCTGGCCCTGCCGCTGGCCGCCGGCGCCGCCGCGCTGCTGCTGATCACGTTCGGCAGTCTCTATAAGATCGCCCAACTTCGGGGCGGCGGGCATGTCGTGGCGGAAAACCTGGGGGGCCGTCGCGTGTTTCCCGACACGACCGACGCGACCGAGCGCCGGCTGCTCAACGTGGTTGAGGAAATGGCCCTGGCCTCGGGCGTTCCGACGCCGCCGGTATTTCTGCTCCATGAAGAACCGGCCATCAATGCCTTCGCCGCCGGCTCTACGCCCAGCGACGCCGTCGTCGCCGTCACGAGGGGCACGGTCGAGCAGCTTTCGCGCGACGAGCTGCAGGGGGTCGTGGCCCACGAATTCAGCCACATCCTCAACGGCGATATGCGGCTGAATATCCGGCTGATCGGCGTGCTGCACGGCATCCTGCTGTTGGGGCTCCTGGGCCGCATCTTGGTGCGGCTGGCAGCCAATTCCAGTCGGGGGCCGCGCCGCAGTCGCGACAGTAAGAAAGGAGGGGACCCGACGGCGTACATGTTCATCATCGGCCTGGCGCTGGTGGTGCTGGGATATCTCGGTACGCTGATTGGCAACCTGATCAAGGCCGCCGTCTCGCGCCAGCGGGAATACCTGGCCGACGCCTCGGCCGTGCAGTTCACGCGCAATCCGGGGGGGCTTGCCGGGGCGTTGAAGCGCATCGGGGCTGCGATCGCGGGCTCGCGACTCAAGGCGCCAAGCGCCAGCGAGGCGAGCCATCTGTTCTTCGCCCAGGGGGTCTTCGAAGGGATCACCGGCCTGACAGCGACGCACCCGCCGCTGAACGACCGTATTCGCCGGCTCGACCCGCAATGGGACGGCACATTTCCCCCGCCGCTCGAGACGCCCTCCGCGGTGCGCGAGCACGGCGAGCAAGCGGCAGGACTGTTCGGCGGCCGGGCGGAACACGCTCGTGCCCCGGTTGCTGAAACGTTGCCCGTCCAGCGGGTCAGTAAGGCGGCCGAGCAAGTCGGCGATCCGCGCGAGCCGCATCGCCAATATGCGGCGTCGCTTATCGAGTCGCTGCCAAAGCCGGTGCTCGACAGCGTGCGCGAGCCTTACGGCGCCCGGGCGGTGGTATTCGGGCTGTTGGCCGATCGCAACTCCGAGGTGCGATTGCGGCAGTTGGCGAGCTTGGAACGTCTGGCCGCCCCGGACGTCGCCAAGCTTACTAAGAAGCTGCTGCCGTATGTCGATATCCTCGACGTACGTGCCCGCCTGCCGCTGATCGACCTCGCCATGCCGGCGCTGCGGGCGATGTCGCCATCGCAGTACCGCGACTTCCTCGCGTGTTTTCAAGAACTGGCGGCGGCAGACAACCGCCTCGGGCTGTTCGAGTGGATGCTGTATCGAGTTCTGCTGCGGCATCTGCGGCCTCAATTCGAGAAGAGCGCGGCCCCGCGCGCGAGCTACCACGGCTTGCAGCGCATGGGCCGGCAATGTTCGGTGCTGCTGTCGACGCTGGCGCATGCTGATAATCGCTTGAAGGACGCCCCCGCGGCGGTCGCTCGGGCGGCCGACAAGCTGAAGGGGGTCGACGTGCGCTTGCTGCCGCCAGAGGAATGCGGCCTGGAGCCGCTGAGCCAGGCCCTGGAGGATCTGGCGACGGTCGTCGAAAAACAGCGACGTCCGCTGATCGAGGGGTGTGCCGCGTGCATCTGCGCCGACCGCGAGGTAACGGTCGCCGAAGCGGAACTGCTGCGGGGCGTATGCGACATGCTTAATTGTCCGATGCCGCCGCTGCTGCCCGGCGGCCCGGCGGTCTTCGCCCACGACGGGGCGGCTGTATGAGCATTTCGTCTCGAATGGACCGTCTGCGGCGAAGGGCCGAGTTGCTGAAGCGGCTGCGGCAGTTTTTCGACGAGCGCGGCTTTGTAGAGGTCGAGACGCCGCTGATGGATGCGGAGATCATCCCGGAATTGCACATTGAACCGTTTGGGGTCTGCGCGATTGACCCGGCTAGCGCGGGGCAAAGCGCGGGGTCGCAGTCGGAGCCGTGCAGGGCGCCTGCGCTGTGGCTGCAAGCGTCGCCTGAGCTGCACATGAAGCGTCTGCTCGCCGAAGGATTCGGCGCGATCTATCAAATCACGCGGTCGTTCCGCCGCGGCCACCGGGGGCGACTGCATAATCCTGAGTTTACGATCGTCGAATGGTCCCGCGCCGGCGACGGCATGGCTGAAGGCGTCGAGCTGCTCGACGCCCTATGCCGATGGGCGGCCGCTGCGCCGGCCGCGACGCTGACGTCGTATGGCGAGGCCTTCGCGCAATACGCCGGCATCGATCCGCACCATGCCGACTACGCGCAACTGGCCGAAGCGGCCCGGCGATTAGGCGTAAGGGCGCCGGAAGGCCTGTCCGCGGCGAGTCGCGACGAGTGGCTCAATCTGCTGCTGGCCAGCGTCGTCGAGCCGCAACTGGGCGCCTCTGGGCCGGAAATCATCTATCACTATCCGGCGACGCAGTCGGCCCTTGCCGCGACGACCGTCGATGCCAAGGGCAACGAAGTGGCCGAGCGATTTGAGCTCTACTGGCACGGCATCGAACTGGCCAACGGCTATCACGAGCTTACCGACGCCGCTGCACTCCGCCGGCGGTTCGTAGAGGTTAATCGCCAGCGCGCCGCCGACGGCCGCCCTGCCCTGCCGTTGCCGGAGACACTGCTGACGGCGATGGAATCGCCCGGATTGCCGCGGTCTGCCGGTTGCGCGCTTGGATTCGACCGACTGGCGATGCTGGTGCTCGGCGCCGACGCGATTGAAGACGCGATGACGTTTGTCGAGGGCGACTGACGCGGCCGCGCTAAACCAGTCCCCAGCGTTTGCGCAGGAACCACTCGGTCGACAGCAGGCCAACGAACGCCAGCAGCATCGGCCAGCGATCCCACAAGGTCACGGTTTCAACGACCTCTTCCTCAAATTCTTCGGCGCGCTGTTCGAGGCGTTCCAAGAGATCCGGCAGCTCTTCGGGCGCTAATCCCGCGCCGCCGGAATCCGCGGTTTGCCTGGCCAGCGAGGCCAGCAGCATGGGCTCGGCGGCTGGCTGGTCGAGCTCGACGTCTTGATCCGTAACGCTGAATCGCGCCGCCGCCGTGCCGACCGACTCGCCGTTGTGCCGCGCGGAAACCACTACGCGATAGTCGCCTGGGGCGGCGGTCGCCTCAAAGCTGCCCACGGCGTCGGCGCCGCGGCGGGCTGCTTTAACCGATTCGCTCGTGCCGGCGGGCGTTTCGACTTCCACGGTATAGTCCGCGGCGGGCATCGGATTGCCCTGGGGATCGTCGGCGCCGAGGGTGAAATCGACTCGGCTGCCTTGTTGGAAACGCCGCTGATCGAGTCGCACCCAGACCCGCTCGCCGGCCGTTTCGTCTTTCTTCGCCAGCCACAGCACCAGTTGCCGCCAGAAGCGGCGGTGAACCTCGCCGAAACCTTCCATCTGCCAGTGCCAGGTCGAGTCGACCGCCAGGGCCGCCGACCGGCCGTCGCCGTACGCCGAGAGGACCAGCAGCGGCGCGCGGTCGGCCTGATCGCTAATGGCCCAGACTTGGGCCGCGGCGGATTTCAGTTGGAGGCGATCGAAGCGGTTGGCCCCGTCCAGGGGGGGCAGACTTCGCCACAGGGCCTCGTTCGCCTCGCCGTCAGCCAGCCTCATAATCGGGTGCACCTGCCCGCTGCGGACTTCGGGCAGCATCTTCAAGGGGCCGGGCAAATGCATATCGGGCCGCGGCGGCTCGTTGAAACTCTGCCGGTCGGTGCGACTCATGTTGATCGGCAGCACGCTTTCCAGCGGCGAATCGGCGAATCCGCCAGGGCCGAAGCTGTGAAATCCGCCGAGCATGGCCAGTCCGGCGCCGCGCTCCACCGCCCGGGCCATCTCCTTCCACGACTGCGTACTGAGGCCGTTGACGTCGACGTCGCCGATGAGGAAGACGTCGAATTTGTCCTCGCGGAGACGATTTCGATAGTCGAGTTCCGGGGTGCGGTAGTTGATCGCCTCGTACTCGACGTGCAAATCGGCGTGGGTCGCCAGCGCCGCACGGACGAACCGCGGTTCCAGTCCCGGCGCGCCGCCGACGCGGGGAGCGCCGGCGAGGTAGAGGACCTTCACGCCTCCTTTGAGGACGCTGACGAACGTGCTTTGCGCGTTATTGCTGGCGACCAGCTCTCCTTCGGGCGATTCTACCTGCAGCGTTACTTTGTATTCTCCGGGCACGCGGGGCGTATGCGAGAGCTGCACCGGATAACGCCGCTTTCCTTGCGTGATGGAGATCGTCCGCGTATCGACGGCTTCCATCTTTCCGTCGGCCGTTTCCCACAGCAATTGCACCTTGAACTGCTGGTTGGCGTAGCCGGCGGCGGTGACGACTCCTTCGACGGTCGTCGGCGTTTCGGCGAACACCGCGTCGTTCGTCAACAGATCGCTCATCCGGAGGTCGGATTGCTGCCCCAGCGAAGGCTGGCCAAAGCTGAACGTGTACAGCGGAATTCCGTCGGACGCGAGCCGACGCACCGCCGTCTGCGGCGGCGCATCGCGGGGTGCGAAGGCCCGTTGGGCGCCGTCGCTCAGCAGCACCACCGCGACAATCCGCTGCTGCGCTTCGCGGGCCAGCACGTCCTCCAGGGCTGCGCCGATGGCCGTTTGCGGCCCCTGAGGCGCGCTAGGCAGTTCGAATCGGCCCTCGCTGAACGTGAGCGGCTCGACGTCTCGGCTGAAGGCGTATCCATGGACGTCCCAGGTCTTCGCCAGCTTAGCGAGCTGGTCCTTAGAGGCGGAGAGGGCCTGGGCCATCGCGTCGTACCGCGGCTTATTGCCCACCGAATCGGCGACTTGCATGCTGCGGGAGACGTCTGGCATCACGATAAGCGTACCCGGGAGCTTGCGGGTGATTCGCGTCTCCAGCGCCGGTCGCAGCATGGCCAACAGCAGAAGCGCCAGCGTGAGCATCCGCAGGGCGACCAGCGCGGCTCGGCGCTTCAGCGGTTGCTTGCGCTGCCGTGGACCGAGCGCCAACAGCGGCGCCAGCGCCCCCCCGGCAGCCATCACCAGCCAGTATCCGCCGACAGGATTGAAGCTCAGGCCGGTCATGGGGGAGAGGGATGGGGGCGATTGGTTGGGGGAGATGGGTGGGCGGTCGGTGGTCGGTGGTCAGTTGTCGGTTGTCGGTGTTTATTGAGAACTGCGCGACAAATGAACCCTGCCTGGCTGTCGGCTATCGGCTAGCGGACGACGGCCAGAGGGAAAAGGCCTAATCCTGGCCGCTAGTCCATAGCCGCTAGCCGATAGCCAAATCTACAACGGTTCATTAGCGGCGCAGGAATCAATAGGGCGCGTCGATCGGTCGGTGATCACTGAAATGAATACGACTCACTCCCGCATGGCGTTTCGATAAAACCGATTCGCCAGTACGTGTTCGGCAGTCCAGATTAGCGTTACCAGGCCGATCATCCAGGGATACAGCTCTCGACCCGAGCGGCCGATGTGTACGTACTTCTCGACCTCTTCCAAGTCATCCGAGAGTCGCACGCGCTGCTTTGGCAGCGCAGCGGCGAGCGTCTCGGAGCTTAGGCGGCTGAGGTCGCTAAGCTCCGCAGGCACATTGACGCTGAATCCGCGATCGAGCCGCTGCGCGCGGCCCCCCGCCGTCAGGCGGTAGTTGCCCAGTACGTCGGTCGTGCTGACGGCCAACTCCTCGTCGCCTGTCGCAACGCGAGTGTCCGCCTGGCCGTCGGGCATGCGTACGACATAGCTGCTTATTTGCTGTGCTGAGGCGAGCCGGATCCGCGCCGTTTCGCCGGCCCGGTAGTCGAGTCGCGTGTCGGCGTCCTGGGCAAGGTAGCCGACCAGGTTGTCGCAAATCGCCAAGAAGGGCCAGGGAGCGGCGGGCAATGTGTTCCACGGCTGGCGTCCCTCGACGATCAACGGATCGGAGAACGGCGTCGTCGCGACGAGCACGCGGCCTCGAGCTGAGCGTCGCTCGATGATCGCCGCGTCGTCGTTGGCGTAGCTCGCCACCACGTAGGATTCAGACGCCTTCTCGTTCTCGCCAAGCGTCCAATATTGGAATACCTCGCAGGCCTGCCAGGGAATGTCTTCGGCGTAGCGACGCAGCCCCGCCAGGGCCGGATGATCGAGCCGCCGCGGTCGCAGATACGTGCTATCTCGCGAGATTCGCTTGAGCGGTCCTGGCAGCAGGCGCTGCGGCGCGTCGGCGTTAAAGGCGTCGAGTTGACCGGCCGCGTTATGTCCCAGGAAGATCCCCACGCCGCCGCCGCCGGCGGCATAATCCCGCAGGCGGGTCCACACGTCGTCGGCAAGGGCGACCGGGTCGAGCAGCATGACGGCTTGATAATCGTCCAGCGGAGCATCGCCTAAGGCTTCGAAGGTCTTCACCTCGCATTGGTACTGGGCCGACTCGCCGCCGGGTGCGGCGCTAAGCGCCGTCTGAACGAAGACCGCGTCGTCGGGCCTGGCAGCGGCGAGCAAAATCCGCGCCGGCGGGCGCACCTCGACGGTGAAGTAGCGCGTATTGTCCACGGAGAGCGGATCGGTCGTGGCCAACTGCAGGGCGCCTTGATGCACGCCGAGCGACAGATCGGCGACGTCGAACGCCACGCGCGCCGTGCCTCGGTCGTCTAAGCCCGCAATCCGTTGATCTCGCTTTTGTAGGCGGCCGTCTTCGTCCTGCAGCATGAGCTCGACCAGCGGCGCATTGTCCTGGAGATTGCTGGCAACTACTGCCTCCAGATGGAGGGTCTCGCCGACGCGCAATACGGACCGGCGCAGCTCCAATTCGCCCAGCGACGAATTTTTCGGCGCTTGCACGCCGCAGTCGACCACGTAGATCCGCACGTCGGGAGACTCCGCCAAGGCTTGAGCGATGCCTTGCAGCGCCTCTTCAGACCAGGCCGATGCGGCCATGTCGGTAAACACGAATACTTCCTGCCGGCGCTGCTCGTGCTCGGCGGCGAGGCGGACGGCTTCCTCGACCACGTGCGCCAGCGGCCGGGCGTCGGCGGCGGTGCGCAGGTTTCGCAGGCGCGACTGGGCGGCGCTCAGATCGGGCGCGAAGCCGTTGGCCGCGCGGCCGAGGTCGCACACGGCGACCTTGGCGTCCTCAGGGAGCTTCTCGACAAGCTCCAGCGCCCTTTCGGTCGCTTGCTGGAGCCGCGAGCGGTTTTGATGGACGTATTGCATTCGCAGCGAATTATCGAGGACGAGCGAAATGGCCAGCGGCGCCCCCTCTTTCCCCTTCAGGCCGCTCCCCTTGAGCGTCGGCCGGGCCAGCGCCGCTGACATGGCGGCGATAAGCAGACACCGCAGGGCCAGCAGCAGCCAATGCCGCAAGCGCATCCGCCGGCGGTTGGCGCTACGGCGCTGCTGCACGAACCGCAGCGCTGGAAAGGTAAGCTCCTTGGCCTGCCGTCGCATGATGAGGTGAAGGGCAATCGGCACGGCGACCAGTGCGACGCCCCCCAACAATGCCGGCGTGAGAAATCCCATAGAAAGCACTCAGCCGCAAGAACGCACAAAAGACACAAAAAAATTGGTTCGAATCGAGTAAGACATGATTGGGAGTAAGAGATTGAATTGCTCCTCCTCACGCTTGCACTTGGAGCGGCGTGTGAACGAACACTCTATTGTACTCTTTGCGTCTGTTGTGCCCTTTTTGCGGCTAGACGAATCAAACCTCATGCCCAGTTGCGGCGGCTCACCAGGTACTCCATCAGCGCGCGGTCGAACGGCATGCTGGTATCCAGCGGTACGTAGTCAATACGGCTCTTCTGGCACTCGCGGCGGTACGTCTCCCGAAAATTGTGAATTTCTTCCAGGTAGTCGTGCCGGTAGCCGTCGGCGTCGACCTCGATCCGCTCGTGCGTCTCGGGATCGCGCAGCTCGACCAGGCCGTCGAACGGAAAGAGTACCTCGGCCTGGTCGAGGATGTGGAAGACGATCACCTCGTGCCCGCCATGGCGGAGTCGTCGCAGCGACGCCAGCACCGGCTCGGGGTCGGCCAGCAAATCGCTGAAGATCATCACCAGGCTGCTGTGCTTGAGCAGCGCGGCGAGCTGGTTGAGGCTCACGGCGACGTCGGTCTTCGCCCGGGGGCGGAGCTTCGCCAGGTGCGACAGGACGTTGCCGATCTGCTGCCGCTTCGACTTGGGGGGCAGGACGTCGATGATTTTTTCGCCGAACGTCACCAGGCCCACGGGGTCGTTCTGATGCACCATCAAGTAGCAGAGCGCGGCGGCGATGCAGGTGGCGTAGTCGAACTTCGACAGCTCGTGGGCGTAGCGATAGGCCATCGACCCGCTGAGGTCCATAGCGAGGTAGCCGGTGATGTTCGTCTCGGCTTCGAACTTTTTGACGTAGTACTTGTCGGTCTTGGCGTAGACGAGCCAGTCGATGTCCTGCGGATTGTCGCCGTGGGTGTACTTGCGGTGCTCGCTGAATTCGACCGAGAAACCGTGGAACGGACTGGCGTGAAGGCCCTGCATGAAGCCCTTGACGATGAACTGGGCGCGCAAGTCGAGCCGCGAGATCTGGCGGATGACTTCGGGCTTCAGATACTTTTCGACGGCGGGCATGTTGCAAGAATGGGCCGCGGATGAACGCGGATATAGCGGACTAACGCGGTTCAGCCTTGCGAAAGGATGAAATCTAAGGACCCGCCTAGCCGTTGGGCCAGCTTCGCTTCCAGCTCGTGTAACGGTTGTTCCTTGCCATGCTTACGGTCTCGAAAAGCATCGAAAAGCGATAGTCCCTCGGCCAGCGGAAGGGCTTAAAGTGCGTCACTATCGGATTGAACGACGTCTCGCCGGCGAACGCTCGAAACGTCAAGACCCGAAGATCAAGCTTGGGCCACTTCGCTCGATCGGACCAGTTAAGCATCATCGCCCGATGCTCCAACTGCGGTAGTAACCCCGACTCATAGTACTCCATTGAGTGCGGGCTACGCGAATACACGATGTGCATGTCTTTTCCCTGTGGCAGCCACCACGCCCAAACAGCCAATACCAGCAACGCCTGTACTAGCAAACGACAAACGACCCAGAGCAAAAGAATAGGGATTAGCGGAATGACAATTATGACAAGGACCAACCCTTGCCAGGCTTTCAACTGGTTACTCATCCGCGTTCATCCGCTTAATCGGCGTTCATTCGTGTACAGTTTCTTGACGAGGCCTTGAAACGCAATTTAGAATTGCTTGAACCATGACTCTTAACCTCAACCTATCTCCGGATCTCGCCGAGCGGCTCGAAAAGGCCGCATCGGCGTCGTCGACGTCTCCGGAGGGTATCGCCATCACCGCGATTGAACGCACGCTCACGCTCTGGGAACGCGCCGACCGGGCGCTCGCGCCTGTCCATGCGGCGTTTGAGGCCTCGGGCATGTCGGATGACGAGCTGGCAGACCTGATTAATGCGGAAATCCATGCCATGCGACGCGAGCGCCGAGCGTCCGAGTCCTCCTCGGCCGAGCGGTGACGATCTTCCCGCTGTCGGCGGTTTACGACTGTAACGTTCTGCTTCAAGCGATGATCTTGCCACGGGGCCCAGCGCGGGCCGCCATCGAGGCCGTTCGCGACGGACGCTTGGCCCTGTTCCTTTCGGAATACATCACTGAAGAATTGCAGCGCGCCGCATCGCGGCCGCAGTTTGCAGTGCGATTCTCGTTGACCGGCGAGAAAGTAACGGCCTTCATGGCATCGCTCGCGCAGATTTCGCATTACGTTCCTACGGTTCCGTCTGTCTTGGAGTGTTCTCGCGATCCGGGCGATGCTCATTACATTGATCTCGCAGTGGCCGCCCCAGCGGCGCTGATTGTCAGTCGCGATAACGACTTGCTCGCTCTCGGGAATCGCTCGACGACCGAAGGACGTGATTTCGCAGCTCGTTTTCCCGGCCTGACAATCCTCACGCCGCCGCAACTGCTCCAGCTCTTACAAGCTTCTTCACCGTAAGCCCTTCGCGCTCCTTCGCGGGCATCTCCTCACTTCTCGTACTTGGGGATCTCCGGCGTCGGGATTTCCTTCAGTAGCCGGGCGATGATGTCTTCGTTGGTGACGCCTTCGGCCTGGGCCTGAAAATTCGTGCTGATGCGGTGCCGCAGCACCGGCACGGCCACCTTCTGCACGTCTTCCACGGCGACAGCGAAGCGGCCGTCCATTGCGGCGAGCGCTTTGCCGCCGTAGATCAGGAACTGCCCGGCCCGCGGTCCGGCGCCCCAGTCGACCCATTCGCGGACGAACTTGGGGGCCTTCTCGTCCTTGGGACGGGTCGCTCGCACCAGCGACGCGACGTACTTGATGATGTACTCGCTCACCGCCACCGAGCCGACCAGCTTCTGCAAATTGAGGATCGCCCGCGCGGAGAGGATCTTGCGGACCTCGGGCTTATCCTGCCGCGTGGTGGAGGCGAGGATCTGCTCCTCCTCTGCGGCGCTGGGATAGCCGACCTTGATGTTGAACATGAACCGGTCGAGCTGCGCTTCGGGGAGCGGGTAGGTCCCTTCCTGCTCGATGGGGTTTTGGGTGGCGATCGTGAAGAACGGATCGGGCAGCGAGTAGGTCGTCTGGCCGACGGTCACCTCGCGTTCCTGCATCGCCTGCAAGAGGGCGGCCTGCGTCTTCGGCGGCGTGCGGTTGATTTCGTCGGCCAGCAGGATGTTGGTGAACACCGGCCCCTCGACGAACCGGAAGCTCCGGCGGCCGTGCTCGTCCTCGTCCAGGACGTTGGTGCCGGTGATGTCCGAGGGCATCAGGTCGGGCGTGAACTGAATGCGCTTGAAGCCCAGGTCTAAAATCCGCGCCAGCGTGCTCACCATGAGCGTCTTGGCCAGCCCGGGGACGCCCTCGAGCAGGCAGTGGCCGCGGGTGAAGATGGCGGCGAAGAGCTGTTCAATGACGTCGTCCTGGCCGACGATGATCTTCTGCAGCTCCTGCTGCATGATCCCGCGATGCTGGCGGAACTCCTGCAGGATGTCGCCAAGGTTCCGCGGCGCGGGCGAGGGGGCGGCGGTCGACAAGGGCGGACCTTTCTTTGTTCTTGAGGAAGCGCGGATCGGACGTGGATGAACGCGGATGAAGCGAATCGCCGCCTATTAAACCTACTTCTGGGACACTAATGGGCACTAATCGACGCTGATTGCTTTATTGGCGTCCATTAGCGGTTATCAGTGCTCCCTCGCTTCTCCTTGACAAATCCCCGTTAGTCCGCGCCGGATTGGCTCTCGGCGGGCTGCTGGGGTGCGACCTGCCGGACAATGCAAGTCTATGGCCGATTCTATAGGGGGCGCCGAAGGGGGACAATCAGCGGCGCGCTTGCCATAATTGCCGTCCTCGCAATTGTTTACGCAAGCAGCGCAACCTACGATGGCATTGACGGGGGAATGCCGAACAGACCGCTTAAGTTGAAGGAGCCGCTCGCCATGCGAGTTCGCGGTGGGATCGTCGCGCTGTTGTCGATGGCTATGGCCATGCTGCCAGCTCAGCGGCTCCGGGCGCAGCTAGGACAGGCCTCGCTAACGGCCGAGCAGGTGCGCACGTCGATCCGGCAAGGGGTCGACTACTTGCTCAACGAGCAATCGGCGCGCGGCACCTGGGATGACATGACCGAGTATCCCGGCGGCGTGACGGCGCTAGCGACGCTGGCGCTGCTGAACGCGGGCGTCGAGCCCTCGCATCCGAAGATTCAAAAGTCGCTGGCCTACCTGCGATCGCTCAAGCCGACTAAGACCTATTCGGTGGCGCTGCAGACGATGGTCTTGTGCGCCGCCGAGCCGAAGCGCGACCGGCTGCTCATCCAGCAAAACGCCGATTGGCTCAGCCGCAACCAGATTACCCGCGGCCAGCGGGCCGGTAGCTGGTCGTACCCGTTAGGCCCCGAGGTCGGCGGCGACAACAGCAATTCGCAGTTCGCGGTGCTGGGGCTGCACGAGGCGGAGCGAGCGGGCGCCACGGTCAATCCGATCGTCTGGCGTCTGGCGGCCGACTACTGGAAGAACTGCCAGAACGCCGACGGTTCTTGGGGCTACCAGCCGGTGCCTTTGCCGGGCTCGGGCAGCATGACGTGCGCCGGTGTCGGGGCGTGGGTGATCTGCTCAGGGCACATCGGCGCGCCGGCGGCCGAAGCCGGGCCCGCAGGGGTCCAGTGCTGCCTGCCGCCCGAAAAAGACGACACGCTCGAGCGGGCCCTGAAGTGGATGGAGCACAATTTCTCGGTCCGCCGCAATCCGGGCCAGGGAGGAGCGGGCGCCCAATGGCATTACTACTACTTGTACGGCCTGGAGCGGGTGGGACGCCTGTCGGCGCGGCGGTTCATCGGCGAGCACGACTGGTACCGCGAAGGCGCCGAGTTCTTGATCTCGCAGCAGGACGCGTTCAGCCACCACTGGGAAGGTCAGAATCACTCGGAGGACAATCGCCACGTGGCCACGTCCTACGCGCTGCTGTTCTTATCGAAGGGGCGCCGCCCGGTGCTCATGGCCAAGGCCAAGCACGGGCCCGACGAAGATTGGAACAACCACCCCTCCGACGCGGCGAACCTTACGGCGCTCACCGAACAGCAATGGGGAATCGACCTGACCTGGCAGATCGTCGATCCGGCCGAGGCGAGCGTCGAAGACTTGCTGCAGGCCCCCGTGCTGTACGTCAGCGGCAGCAAGGATCCGCAGCTCAGCGGTCAGGAACAGAAGATTCGCGATTACATCGATCGCGGCGGATTCCTGTTCGCTGAGGCGTGCTGCACCGACGCCAGCGACTTCCAGCAGGGGATCCGCGGGTTCCTGGAGCGAGTTTTTCCCGAAGGGGAATACAAGCTGCGCCTGGCGGAACCCTCGCACCCGCTCTGGCGAATCGACAAGCTCGTGCGGCCGGATTCGCCCTACGTAGGCCGGCTGTGGGTCATTGAGTATGGTTGCCGCACGTGCGTGGTGTTTAGCGAGGTCGATCTGTCTTGCTACTGGGAGCTGTATGGCCGCGGGCGGCTGGAGGGCTTATCCGACCTGGTGAAGCAGCGGCTGGAAGACGCCAACGCAATCGGGCTGAACGTGCTGGCCTACGCGACGAACCGCGAACCAAAGGGAAAGGAAGAATCGTTTTCGGCCGTCGACGCCCCGGATCTGGCGGCGCAGGGCGCCCGCGGCGTGATTCAGGTGGCCAAGCTGATGCATGGCGGCGGCTGCAACGACGCCCCCGGGGCGCTGGCGAATCTGCTGCGCACCGCCTCTCAAGGCGAGCTGTCGCTGCAGGTGTCGGGCGAACAGGTCGACATCCGCGCCAGCGATCCGAGCCTGTCGCGGTTTCATCTGGCGTTCATGCACGGCCGGCATGATTTCCACTTCACCCCCGAAGAGCAGGCGGGCTTGCGGAAGTTCCTGGAAAACGGCGGCACGCTGCTGGCCGATTCTATTTGCGCCAGCAAGCAGTTCACCGAGGCCTTCCGCCGCGAGATCGCGCAGGTCTTGCCGGAGCGGAAGCTCCAGCGGATTCCGACCGATCACCCGCTATTCAAGGAGGTGGGCGACAAATTCAACATTCAGCAGGTAAACCTGCGGGAACCGGCCGCCCGATCGGCCGAGGGCGACGGGCCGCTGCGGTCGCGCGTGCAGAAGGTCGCGCCGGACCTGGAAGGCGTGGACATCGACGGCCGACTGGCGGTGATCTTTTCGCCGTACGACATCAGTTGCGCCTTGGAGCAGCACGAGGCGCTGCAGTGCCGGGGATATACCCGCGAGGACGCGGCCCGAATCGCGCTGAACGTGCTGAAGTACTCGCTGGCGCCCGACGTGGGGATGCCGCCGCGCTCGGCGCGACAATAGGGCGGTCGTTGGGCGCCGCGGCGGCGGCACTCGGCTAGGCCGGTGCGTACGCGCGGCGGTCGACGGCGGCAATAAGCCCCGGCAGGATGAGCAGGTTGCCGATGAGGCCGCCGATCATGGCCAGGCTGACCAGGGCGCCGAAGTAGATCGTGGGGATGAACTCGCTCACCACGAGCGTAGCGAAGCCGACCACCAGGGCCAGCGTAGCGTAGGTAGCGGCGCGGCCGACGGAATTCTGGGCGGTGCGCAGCGCCTCGTTCAGACTAACGCCCAGTCGCCGCAGTCGTTGGTAGAGCATTACGTAGTGGATCGAGCCGTCGACCGACAGTCCGACCGAGACGGCGGCGATCATCGCGGCGCCCATGTTGATCTTCAGTCCCAGCCAGCCCATGGCGCCGAACAGCACCAGCACCGGCACGACGTTGGGAATCATCGTCACGACCGATAAGGGGATGCTGCGAAAGGCGACGGCCATCATGGCGGTGACGATGCCGACCGAAACGCCGAACGTGAGCCACTGGTCGGCCAGCAGGCTGTCGATCAGGTAGGCCAAGAGGACGTAGTAGCCCGTCACTTCAGCCTCGGGGAACTTCTTGGCGGCGATGCGACGAGCGTTCTGGATGAGGTCGGTCTTCTCCTGGGCGCCGAGCTCCTCGGGCGAGCGGAGCAGCACGTGGATCCAGGGCTGACCGGTCGCTGGGTCGACGTTGTACATCGTGTCCATGAATTGAGGCATGGTGCGCTGCATTCCCAGCCACGCCGTCGCGACGGCCATGCGGTTGGCCATGAGCCGGCCGAGGGCGGCGCGGAACGAATCGGCGATCGAGATCGCCTTGGAGAGCAGCGGAATGGATTCGACCATCCGGCGTTGCGTTTGAAGCACGTCAACCATCTGGTCGATGGTTGGGGCCGGGAGGATCGCCTGGCCGTTGTCGTCGGTGCGGAGCTTGATTTTCTTCGGCAGCGGGGCGGGGATGAGCAATTCCCACACCCCCGCGCCGCCAAAGCGGGTCTCGACGAACTCATATTGCTGGACAATGCGGCTGTCCGCGCGGAAGTTCTTCGTAAAGGCCGTTTCGACTTCCAGTCGCTGCGAGCCGGCGATAGCGGCGATCGTCAGCAGCGTTCCCGCGACGCCGACCGCGACGGCGTGATGCTGCGACCAGTGGAGCAGCCCGGCGAGCAGGCGGCTGAGCGGGCCCGAGGCGGCGCTCTGCTCGCTGGGTGGCGGCGGCGAATCGGCAAATAGCGTTAGCGAGGGCGAGAGCATCAGGCAGGCCGGCAGGACAAGCAAGCTGCCCAGGCCGGTCATCAGGCCGAAGTCGTCGACCGGGCCCACGTCCGAGACCATCAGCGCGGCAAAACCGGCGGCGTCGGTCAGGCAGGCGAAGGCCACGGGCCCGGCAAGCTGGTCGAGCGTGCTGGCCAGGGCCTCCAGCGGCGCCAGGCCGTTGCGCCGGGCCTCCTGGTAGCGAACGATCACGTGTACTACGGCCGCGACGCCGACGACAGTCACGATGGCGCTAAGCATCGAGCTGACCATGCTGAGCTGCAGGCCGCTTAAAACAATCGCCCCGCGAGTGGCGGCAAGGGTCAACTGCACGACCGCCAGCGGCAATAGCAGCCAGCGAACGCTGCGGAAGCAGGCCAGGATGACCGCCAGCACCAGGACCGTGCACCAGGTGGCCAGCCGCTGGCCGTCCTGCTCCAGCAGGTCAAAGGCCTCTTCCACGAGGACCGGCTCGCCCACCAGGGCGCCGCTGGGATACTTGTGAATCAACTGGCGCATGGCGGCCAGCGTCTGGCGGCGAGGCGGGTCGCCGGGGCCAGGGCGCCGGATCAGGCAGATGGCGCCGGCGGCGTCGAGCTGCGTATTGTGGGTGTAGCTGGAAAACATGTCGCGGAAGCGCCGTCCGACGTCGTCGTCTGCGAAATCGGCGGCGCCGGGCAGGTCGGTAAGCGCGACCACCGCGACTACGCCGTTGATCTTACGAAGCGCCTGGGTAAGTGCGCGGATTCGCTCGACGCCCGACTGCGTGACGAGCTGATCGTCAGCGTACATGGCGAGCACGACCTCGTGCCGACCGAACGTCCGCTGCAGGCGATGGTAGGGGACGAGGATCGGGTCGTCCGGGGCGAACATGTTCTCGATCGAGCGATCGAGATGAAGGTCGCGACCCAGCCCCCAGCCGGCGACGCCGACGACGATTGCCGCTAGCAGCATGAGGTGACGATAGCGGATGGCGACGCCGATCCAGCGCGGGCGGGCGGGAGACGGCGAGGAAGCAGCTTCAGGCATGTTCGACCAACGGTACGTTGGCGATTCTAGACAGAGCGGAGCCGAGTCGGGCGGCGTGAATTATCGCCCCTACAGCCCCCGCCTAGCTAGGTCGGGCTCCGTCGGAGCAGGTTGGCAGGTTTGGCGACTATTGATTACTGCGCCGCTAATGAACCCGTTGGGAATCTGGCTTTCGGCTCGCGGCTATCGGCTCGCGGCCAGAATTAGGCCTTTTTCGCTCTGGCCGTCGGCCGCCAGCCGACAGCCAGGCACGGCTCCTTGGTTCCGCAGTTCTCAAAAGTGCTTGGTCGCAGCAATGAGTCTGAGTGGCCTCGATCAGTTGCGGGGCGCTGGCCCGCGGTTTTCGCGGCCCCAACCGTGGGCTAGCGCCCGGCGGCTAGTCCTGAAATCAAGCTGTGACAAACGACTGGAGAGGAACGACATCGTGCAAAATCGGCGGGCCGCGCGGCCAGGAGTCGAAGCGTACGGGCTAAGGAAATGCTACTTGGCAGTTTATGGTTGCCGGAGGAGCTTGGGCACTGTCACAGCCAAAGCTTCGGTTGTGTACGTTAGCCGCGGGTAGCCCTAATTCCTGCCGCTCCAACCGCCGGCTGGCGCCGGGCGGCTAATCCAAAAATCAAGTTGTGACAGAGGAACCAGGGCCGTGCTGTCGCTTCAAGTTCGGGCGAGTGAGGGGCGGAGTGGAGGA
>JADLBW010000218.1 GCA_020847515.1 Pirellulales bacterium
ATTTGCTGAGCGACTCGACGCTGGCGTCGGGCGAACGGCTGACGCTGGGGTACTTATTTGCCCGCACGGAGGAGGATTTGACGTTTCGCTACCGGACGGCGAACGGCCGGGTGGTCGAGGCGGATGTTCAGTACGCGCCCGGCATGGCGGGCGATTTCGACGGCGACGGGGACGTGAGCGGGAGCGATCTGCTGGCCTGGCAGCGCCATTATGAGACGGCGTTGGGGCCGGCGGATCTCGCCGCGTGGAGGCTGAATTTTGGCAACGGCGCGGCGGCGACGGCGGCGCCCGAGCTTGCCTCGGCGCGGCTGGCGACGGTCGCCGCGGGACTCGTGTTAATGTTTCGAGCGGAGCGCCGGGGGGCTGAACGTCGCCGCAGCCCCGACGGCGATTGCTGATGATCAGGACGCCACGAGCAGCAAGACGTAGAACTTTTTTGAGAGAGGGGAACGCTATGACAAAGCATGTAACCTTGGCGTGTGCGACGATCGCGCTGGCCGCCGTCATCGGAAGCGGCGCGCAAATGGCCGTCGCCCAAACAACCGCCATAAACGACGGAAATTGGTCCAACGGCGGCACGTGGAGCGCCGGGGAGCCGAGCGGTACGCTTGATGCGACCATCGACGGCGGCCATGTGGTGACGATCGATCAGGCGGGCGAATTGACCAATCGGATCGACGTCGGCACGGCGAGCGGTCAGAGCGGCACGCTGACCATCACCGGCGGCGACCTGGCGATTATCGATTCCGACCCGGCCGAGCCCAATCTGCCGTCGATTCGGATCGGACAGGCGGCCGGCTCCAGCGGGGCGCTCAACATGAGCGGGGGAACGGTTTACATCGACGGCGACGGCGGCTTTGCCATCGGCGATTTGATGATTGGCGACGTCGGCAACGGCACGATGACGATGACCGACGGCACGATGCAAATGGCCGATGAGATGATCATCGGCACGCAGGCGACCAGCACCGCGACGGTGGACTTCAGCGGCGGCACCATGGAGACGCTGGGCCGCAGCATTCTTGTGGGCTTTGCCGGGCATGCGACGCTGAACGTCAGCGACACGGCGAACTTGCGGGCGAACTTCGACATGCTGACGTCGTTCATTCAGGGGAGCACGGCGACGATCAACCAATCGGGGGGCACGATCGAGGTTGGATTCCTGTTCACTAACTTCGACAACAACGCCGCCAGCACGGGCAGCACGACGACCATTAATATGACCGGCGGGACGTTCACGACCCGCATCGCCTACGTGCTGGGGCGGGGCCCGGGAACGACGACGATGGCCCACAGCGGGGGCACTGTTAACGCCATGCAGGGCAACGGCGAATTGGTAGCAGGGGACGGGCCGGGCAGCACCGCGACGTACGCGATCAGCGGTTCGGCAACGGTCAACGTGCTGAACAACATTGTCATGGGGCGCGACGGGGTGGGCGCTTGGACCCAGACCGGCGGCACGACCAACGCGGCGAACGTCTTCCTGGGCGACTATGATACGAGCCAGGGAACGATGACCGTTTCGGGCGGCGCTCTTAACCTTAGCGGCAATTTGAACGTCGGCGCGGCGCTGGCCAGCAACGCCGCCCCAGACCGAGTAACGCCCGACGGAACCAACGGACCGCAAGGGCAGGCCCTCGACGCTAACGGCGTATTCATCGTGCAGGGCGCGGGGGGCGACATCAACGTCGGCGGCAACCTGCTGGCCAATCCGGCCGACAAGAGTCCGGCCCGCAACGCGCCCGGCGACGAAAACAGTTCGCTGCTGCAATTTACGCTGGGTTCGACGGGCATCAGCGCGATCGAGGTCGGGCTGAAGGCGGACCTCGACGGGGCCGTCATTGATATCGACGACTCGGCTGGCTACTTCATCGCCAATCCGGCGGCGACGTTGACGCTCATTAGCGCAGCGGGCGGCTTCGGGAACGTCTTTACGGTGACGCCGACCGAGCAAGCCGGCACCGGCAAGGGATTCAGCCTGGCGCCGGGTGACGCGGCTGCGTTCAACGTGCAAATCGTGCCGCGGACGGGCGGCGGCGAGAATCTGGTGGTCAGCAAGGGCGCCGGCGGAACGCCGGGCGACATTGACAGCGACGGCGACGTGGACGGGGCCGACTTCCTGGCGATCCAGCGAGGTTTTGGCACGACGACCAGCGCGGCGGACATGACCACCTGGCGGACGAACTTCGGCACTGGCTCCGCCGTGGCGGCTGCCGGAGCGGTGCCCGAACCAAGCGCGGCGCTGTTGGCGATCGGCGCTGGTCTGGGGGCGCTGGTGTTGCGCCGACGCGCGGTTTGAGGCGGCGCGAGCTTTGCCGGCGGCGCGGGCGGAAGGGTTGCCGGCGGGTAATCCTTCCGCTCGCGCGACGGCGAAGCGCGGTGCGGCGCCGACTGGAATGCAGCCACCGATTTCTTTTCCATCAACGTGTTCCATCCTGTGAGGCAAGCGACTAATGAAACGACGCGTAACATGGTTGGGCGGCATCGTCGCCGCGCTAGGGGTGTACTGCGCAAGCAGCGGGCAATTAAACGCACAGACCAATGCGATCGCCAACGGAAGCTGGAGCGATGCAGGGACGTGGAGCGCCGGCGTGCCTAACGGCACGACGGCGGCCAATGTCGACGGAGGTTTTACGGTGGCGGTCGATCAGCCGGGCGCAACGACCAATAAGCTCGATATCGGCAATGCTGCCGGGGAGAACGGCGCCGTCTCAGTCGCCGCGGGCGCCGATCTGACCGTTGCTAACGACGGCCCGCTGCCGTCGATCCGCGTCGGCCAGGCGGCAGGCGCCAGCGGCACGCTCACTGTGAGCGGCGGTCAGGTCACCATCAACGGCAACGGCGGCTTTGCCGTCGGCGACTTGATGATCGGCGATAACGGCAACGGCACGATGAACATGACCGACGGCACGGTGGCTGCGGGCGACGAAGTAGTCATCGGAACGCAAAATACGAGCACTTCTACGGTAAACATCAGCGGCGGCAGGTTGGATGCGCTCGGCCGCAGCATTCTCGTGGGTTTTTCCGGCAATGCGACGCTGAACGTCAGCGGCACGGCGACCGTGCGGGCCAATTTCGACATGCTTACGTCGTTCCTCCAGGGAAGCACGGCGACGATTAATCAGTCGGGCGGCACGATCGAGGCCGGGTTCCTGTTCACTAACTTCGACAACAACCCCGCCAGCACCGGCAGCACGACGAACATTAACATGACCGGCGGCACATTCAATACGCGGATTGCCTACGTCCTGGGACGGGGACGAGGCGTCACGACGCTGACCCACAGCGACGGCGTCATCAACGCGCTGCTGGGCAACGGCGACATGGTGGTGGCCGACGGCGCGGGCAACACGTCGACGTACAACGTCAGCGGGACGGCCAGCGTCAACACGCTGCATAACTTCTTTGTCGGCACGGGCGAGGGCGCCGAGGGGACGGTCAACCAGAGCGGCGGCGCGATCGCCGTCGGCGATAACCTGTTCATTGGCCGCGACGGCGTAGGAACCTGGAACCAGAGCGGCGGCACGACGACGGCCAAGCAGGTGTTCCTGGGCGACTTCGACACGAGCAAGGGCACGCTCAAAGTGACCGGGGGCGCGCTCAACCTCAGCGGCAATTTGAACGTTGGGGCGGCGCTGGCGAGCAACGCGCCGCCGATGCCGACGGGAACGCAGGGCCAGGCGCTCGACGCCCACGGCGTGCTGATTGTCAGCGGCGCCGCCGGCGACGTCAACGTGGCGGGCAATCTGCTGGCCAACGCCGGCGATCACACGCGACGGCGGCCGGATCTGACGGGGCAGAATATTTCAGATCTGGTGTTCGAGGTCGACGCCGGGGGCGTCAGCATGATCGAGGTGGCTGGGATCGCGGATCTGACGGGCGCGAACATCGACGTCGATCTCATCAGCGGCTCATGGGCGCCGGGCAGTTCGTTCGACCTGATCACGGCGACGAGCATCAGCAGCGACTTTTTGCAGGTTGCCGAGGACGTTGGCTCGCTGAGCCTGGCGGTCGTGCCGGGCGGCAACGGCGCGATCCTGCGGGCGACGGTCGTGCCGGAGCCGGCGGCTGCACTGCTGGCGGCGGCCGGCGTACTGGCCGTGGGCTTGTCCTGCCGCGGCAAGCGTGCGTAAGGATAGCGGTCAATCGGAGGACTCGTGGTTAGTTTGGCGGACAGTATCAGGAGCGTCGTCGTCGGCAGGCCGGGGGGCCTGCCGGCGGCGCAGCGATTGGCGCTGGCGCTGGCGATCGCGGCGATTTGCGCCGGGGGGGCCGTCGCCCAAACAGACTTCGGCGTCCTGGTGGAGGAAATCGCCGATCGCGATCGCCTGGCCGTGCACCCGGCAGGCCGATACACGCTGGAGCAGGCCAGCAGCTACGACCGCGGCTTGACGCCGCTGGGGGCTCCGTCGTCGTATGCGAACGCGGACACGGCGAACTTCGTGCGGACGACGTTTATTCACGGGGAGCGTGAATACGTGATGCTCGAGGATACGGGGCCGGGAGCGCTCGCGCGGTGGTGGATGACCGGCAGCGGCGCGACCGACGGCGAGATTCGCGTCTACGTCGACGGGGCGGCTACGCCGGTGCTGCGCGGGGGCATGCAGGAGCTGATCAGCGGCAGCGACGCGCTGTTCGGCAGCGAGCTGTCGTTCCAAAGCCGACCGGGAGTGGATTCGGGACACAATCTGTATGCGCCGATTCCTTACTCGCAGAGCGTGATGGTGGTTTATCGGGGTACGGTGCGGGATCAGCCGGGCTGGAATCCGCCGGTCTACTACAACATCAACTATCGCAAATACGCCTCCCAGGGAAGCGTGGCGAGTTACGCCGCGGCCGATCCAGCGACCTATGGGGAACAAGTCGCCGCCACGAATGCAGCGCTGGCCGATCCAGGGGTGCGGGGGAGCGTCACCCAATCTTACGCAGCCAGCGGACAGAACCTGACGGCCGGGCAGTCGCTGGAACATCAGCTAACGGGCGCCGGGGCGATACGGGGGCTGCAGGTGCGGGTGAGCGGCCCTGATCGGGCGGCGGCGCTGCGGAATACCTTCATCGAGTTGACGTTCGACGGCCAGCGGACGGTGCAGGCGCCTGTCGGTCAGTTCTTCGGCCATGGCGCCAGCGGCGACGCAGGCGGGTACAACGCGTTCAGCGATTTTTATCGCCGCGTGACGGCCGACGGAGAGATGTCGGCGTTCTGGACGATGCCCTACCAGGGGGCGGCGGAAGTGAAGCTGATTAACCGCGGCGCCGCGAGCGTGGCGGTCGATCTCAAGATCGATTCGGGCGATTGGCAGTGGGACGGCGATTCGATGCACTTTCACGCCGACTATCGGCAGGAGAACGGCATTGCGACCCGCGGCGGCAACGGCACGACCGACTGGACGACGCTTAACGTGCGCGGTCGCGGGGTCTACGTGGGGGACACGCTGTCGATCCGCAATCGCTCGGCCGCATGGTGGGGCGAGGGGGACGAAAAGGTGTACGTCGATTATCTGGACGGGGCCGGCAACGGCAGCGGCGTGCCGCCAGACCACATTGGCACGGGCAGCGAAGATTACTACGGCTACGCCTGGGGACACGTCGAGACGTTCAGCCGGCCGTTCATCGCACAGCCGACGGGGCAAGGCAACGCCAGCGCTGGCGTGACGGTGAACTCGCGGGTTCGGGCATTGGATGCGATACCGTTTAGCGATGCGCTGAAGTTCGACATGGAGCTATGGCATTGGGCCAACACTAAGGTCGATCTGGGAGGCGCGGCGTATTGGTATGGAACGCCCGGGGCGAAGTCGCTGAAGGTGGCCGCCGACCTGGGGGCCGATTACCGCGCGGGAATCGATCTTCGCGTGGGGAGCGTGCCGGATACCGCGGGCGATGGAAGCTGGCAGTATCTGAGCTCGTCGCTGGCAAACCCGTCGGCCGAGGGCGCGGCGACGACGGCGCTGCTTTTTGGCGGCGTCGGCAATGCAGGGCACGAAGGGTACGGCGGAGCCCAGAACAGGCACAATCTTGCGGCGATTTCCGACGAGTTTCTGTTTGCCGACGGCGACGTCAATCAGGGAGTTCAAGGAGGCCCTGGATATCACGAACTGGCGCTCCATCCGGCTGGCAACGCGGGGGGCGGATTTGCCGGGCAGGCGGCGCAGCCGTACGTCGTGGCGCGGTGGACCGCCGGGGAGTCCGCTGCGGGGCTGGCGAACGTCGCCGGTTCGATTCGGAATTTCATAGCGGCGGGCGACAGCGTGGACTTCCACGTGTTCGTCGACGGGGTGGAGAAGTTTACGGCGCTGGGCCAGGGAAGCGGTTTGCCGGAGTCGCCGTTTGATTTTGACGTGGCGCTGTCGGCCGGCAGCATCGTGGATTTTGTGCTGGGCAACGGGCCGGCGAGCGATCTGTTCGGCGACGAGAGCCTGCTGCGGGCGGCGATCTCGACCGCTTACGAGGCGTTTTTGCCGATTGAGGGAGACCTCAACGGCGACGGCGGCATCACGGCGGGCGATTGGGCGCTGCTGCGGGACAACTTCGGCGGCGACCTCTCGACGTTGTCCGTTCGCGCGGCCTATGGGCGCGGCGACCTTAACGGCGATTTGCACAACGATGTCGAGGACTTTGCACTTTTTAAGCAGGCGTACGTGGCGGCGCACGGGGCGGGGGCATTTGCGCGGCTGATCGGCGTTCCGGAACCGTCCAGCGGTGCGCTGGTTGTCGGCGCGATAGCCCTTGCGGCGTCGATGCGTGCGCGGCGGGCGCGGATGCGGCAAGCCGATGCAGCGCTGCGACGCTGCACAGATGGCCGGGCTGGCAGAGATTTCTAGTATTGTTGAGGACTGCGAATGGACCGGGCGTCGCTGGCGGCTATGAGCTGTGAGCTGTGAGCTGTGGGCTGTGGGCTAGCGGCCGACGGGCAGATGGAAGAATTAAATCTGGCCGTTAGCCGATAGTCGCTAGCCGTCAGCCCGATGTACAGCGGGTTCATTGGCGGCGCAGGAATCAATCGTGATGAGATACTCCTCGGAACGCGGAGGCGAGCTATGCGAGCGATCAATATGAATCGAAGCAAACGGGGTTTCACGTTGGTTGAGCTGTTGGTGGTGATTGCGATCATCGGGGTGCTGGTGGCGCTATTGCTGCCGGCGGTGCAGGCGGCGCGGGAGGCGGCGCGGCGGTCGCAATGTACGAACAATTTGAAGCAGATCGGACTGGCGCTGTTGAATACGGAGAACGCGCACAAGTACATGCCCCAGACGGCGGGTTATTTTCCAGGCGAGGACGCCGCGCACAAGTCGGACCCGCCCCCGGCGGATCAGGTTCCCAACACGGCCCCGGCGAAGCTCGGCAGCATCCAGTATTTCTTGCTTCCGCAGCTTGAACAGCAACAGCTCTACATGACGGTCAGCGGCTGGACAATGACGCCATTCTTCGCGCGGCGAGTCGTGGCGC
Source organism: Pirellulales bacterium (assembly GCA_020847515.1). Lineage (GTDB taxonomy): Bacteria > Planctomycetota > Planctomycetia > Pirellulales > Lacipirellulaceae > Lacipirellula. The sequence continues at coordinate 7,444 of JADLBW010000218.1, forward strand.
CGCCGACGGTCTTCATTTGTCCGTCGGAAATGACGGCGGAGTCCGGCAGCATTGTGCGTCCGGAGGATGCGTCGGACGGCGCCGCCTGGGGCGGAGGCAATTACGTGGCGAACGTGCAGGCGCTGAATCACTGGTGGAAGAGGCCTAATCAGCCGCCGGGCGACTCCAGCGGCGGCAACGACGCGCTGGTGACGCAGCCCAATCCGTTTCAACACCCCGAACTGCGGCACATCACCGACGGCACGAGCAACACGGTCGCATTCGCTGAGAAGTATGCCGTGTGTCCGACGCCGGCGAGCTGGAGCCATGGGCGGACGCACTGGCTAGGGACGCGGGCGGTGGAGTTCGACAACGTCTTTGCGTGGAACAACCGGTACACGCCCCCTACCGTGGCGGCGCTGGCTGGCCGCGTCGATTACGTCGGGCGGGGCGAAGTGCCGCAGCTTGCTCCAACTCCGGAGACCTGCGACCCCTTTCTGGTGCAAACGCCGCATGCCGCCATGCAGGTGCTCATGATGGACGGGAGCGTTCAATCGATCTCCGACATCGACGTGGCAGCTTGGCATGCATACATCATGCCGGCCGACGAAGGGCTGCCGCTCAAGCTGTAGCCCAGAGGCGTAACCCTTTTCGCGAGAAGCAGTGCATGAACGAGGTCAAACAGACGTTTAGCGTATGGCGTCGACGGGGAGGCGTGGCCCTGGTCGCGGCGCTGGCCTGCGTCGTCGCCGGGTGCGGTCGCTCGCCGCAGGCCGACCCGAAGCGGGCGGCCGTTTCCGGAGTCGTGACGTTCAGGGGTAAGCCGCTGCCGGCGGGAACGATCAGTTTCGAGTCGGCGAATTCCCCGATGGCGTCGTCGGCGTTGATTGATGCGGGGGGCAAATACTCAACCGATCGAGTTCCGATAGGGGCCTGTAAGGTGTCGGTGTCTACCTCGTCGGTGCGGTACGGCAATCCGGGGGCCTATGTGGCGATTCCCGAGAAGTACGGGGACGTCGCCACGTCGGGGCTGACGACCGACATCAAGGCTGGAGAGAATGAGAACGTTAATTTCCAGCTCTAGCGGCGGGAGCGGCGCGCCATCAGGGGATCGCGTCTGACGCGGATGAATGCCATGGAGCGCGATGTGCCCGAGCCGTTGCCGAAGCGGACGCCGACCGACGCCGGCGTGGCCGGCAGATGTGACAGCACTGATTGTTGCTCGCCGCGAGGCGTCGATCGTCGCAGCTTTGTCCAGTTGATCGCGGCGGGCGCGGGGCTGGCGGCGTGCCACACGGCGGGCGGCGTGGTGGCGGGACCGTTTGACGCGGGCGAGGCGATCGATCACTACGTCCCGACGGACAAGAAGCTTGCCGACCAGTGGGTCCGCGCCCTGTTCGCCCGCGGCGAACGAACCTGGTACGCCGGCGGCGATTTGGCGACCGTCGGCATGCCGGCGGGCGGCATTTGCGCGGGGCAGGTGTACCTCGCCGGCGACGGACGGCTGGTCTACTGGGACGTCTTCAACAGCAACCACAACACCGGCTTCGGCGCGATCAATTACCAGGCCGGGCGCAAGCCGGTCGACGTCGTGAGCGACGGGAAGTTCATCCCGGCGACGGGGGTTGATCAGGGCGCGGCGGTGCGGACGACCGTCGGTGATCAAACGATCGTACGAACGCTGGATGTGCATGGCTTCCAGGACGTGCGGTTCTGCGGGGAGTACCCGATCGGGCGGGTAGAGTATGCTGATGAGTCGACGCCGGTGAGCGTGGCGCTGGAGGCGTTCTCGCCGTTCATACCGCTCAACGCGGCGGACTCGGCGCTGCCGGCGACCGTGCTGACGTATACCGTCAGAAACAAGGGATCCGCCGAGGCGGAGGTTTCGCTGGCCGTATGGTTGCAGAATGGGGTGCTCAACGCGCTGCCGCGGGAGTTGGCCGGCAAGGCGGCGCGGCGCAATCGCGCGGTGCGGGGGGGCGGCCTGACGGCGATCGTGGGCGACGCGCGGTTGGTGGAAGGCGAACAGCGGTCGTCGCGGGCGCCGGTGGTATTCGCCGATTTCGAGTCGCAGGACTACGGGGCGTGGAAGGCCGAGGGAGACGCCTTCGGCGCCGGGCCGGCGCGGGGGACGCTGCCGCACCAACAACATGTGAGCGGTTTTGGCGGCGAACGCCTGGTCAATAGCTTTCAAGGGGGCGACGAGCCGCAAGGGAAGCTGATTTCGCCGGAGTTCGTCGTTGAGCGGCCGTGGATCAGCTTTTTGATTGGCGGCGGCAGCGACGCGGAGAAGACGTGCATCAATCTCGTCGTCGACGGCGAGGTCGTGCGATCGGCCAGCGGCGCTAGCGCCGAGCAGCTCAAGCCGCACAACTGGCATGTCGCAGACCTGGCGGGGAAGAAAGGGCGTCTGGAGATCATCGACGCCGCCAGCGAACCGTGGGGGCATACGAACGTCGACCAGATCGAGTTTCGCGACGAACCGATGCCCGAGGCGATGCCGCTACGGCGGCGGCCGGATTTCGGCACGATGGCCGTCGCCGTGCTGGGGGCAGAGGGGACGTTTGCAATTCCCGCGATTGCTGCGGGGGGCGACGCAAGGGCGGTCTTCGCCGCGGGCGATCGGGGCGGCGACGAGGCGGTGGAAAAGCCGCTTGATGAAGCGCTCCGCGGGGCGGTGGGCAAACGCTTCACGCTGCCGCCCGGCGGTGAAGCGGCGGTGACGTTCGTCGTGGCTTGGCGCCTGCCGCACAACTATCGAGACGATCGCTGGGTCGGCAATTACTACGCCAAGCGCTTCCGTAACGCCGAAGAGGTCGTGCGCTACGTCGCTAACAACTTCGAGCGATTAAGCGGCGAGACGCACGCGTGGCTGGAGGCGTACTACGATTCGACGTTGCCGCGGTGGCTGCTGGATCGGATCGGCGCGACGGTGTGCAACCTGGCGACGGCCACGTGCCAGTGGTGGCGCAACGGGCGGTTTTGGGCGTGGGAGGGAGTAGGGTGCTGCCACGGCACGTGCGGCCACGTGTGGAACTATGCGCACGCCATGGCGCGGCTGTTTCCGGAACTTGAACGTTCGGTGCGGACGATGCAGGACTTCGCGCCGGGGGTGGGGTTCGACGCGGAAACGGGTGCGATCGGCTTTCGCGGCGAAGGGTGGACGTTGTGGGCCGGCGACGCACAGGGGGGCTACATTCTCAAGGCGTATCGCGAGCACCAGGCGAGCGCCGACGACGAGTTCCTTAACGCGAACTGGCGGAACATTCGTCGGGCGGTGGAGTTTCTCATCGGGCAGGACGGCAATGGGGACGGCTTGATCGAAGGGCGGCAGCACCAGACGTACGATCAGGACTATTACGGCGCTAACACGTTCGTCGGCTCGCTATATTTGGGCGCGTTGCGGGCGGCGGAAGAGATGGCCCGCGAAGTGGGCGAAGTGCAGTTCGCCAATCGATGTCGCGAGGTGTTCGAGGCGGGGCGCGAGAATTCCGTCAAGCGGTTGTTCAACGGCGAATACTACGAGCAGGACGTTGATCTGGAGAAGCATGCCGAGTGGCAGTATGCCGAGGGATGCCTGGCCGATCAGATGTTCGGGCAAGGCTGGGCGCATCAGGTAGGGCTGGGATATCTGTATCCGCGGGAGACGGTGCTGAAGTCGCTGGCGTCCGTTTGGACGTATTGCTGGACGCCGGACGTCGCAGCGCAGAACAAGCGGCATGCGCCGGAGCGGTGGTTTGCCGTCCCGGGCGAGGCGGGACTGTTCACCTGCACCTGGCCGAAGGGCAAGCACCTGGGCGAAAAGTCGACCCGTTACCGCGACGAGGTGTGGACGGGCATCGAATACCAGGTGGCCAACCACATGGCCTGGGAGGGGATGCTAACTGAGGCGCTGGCGATCTGCCGGGCGGTGCATGAACGGTACCATCCGTCGAAGCGGAATCCGTTCAACGAGATCGAGTGCGGCGACCATTACGCGCGGGCGATGGCGAGTTGGGGGATGATCACGAGCCTCGCGGGGTTTGAGTACCACGGGCCGCGGGGGGAGATCGGCTTTGCACCGCGGCTGCAGCCCGAGGACTTCCGGGCGGTGTTTACGGCGGCCGAGGGGTGGGGAAGCTACGGGCAGAAGATTACGAAGGATGCGCTTTCGGCTCAGGTAGCGGTGAAGTGGGGGCGGCTGCGCGTGGGAGTTTTGCGGTTGGAAGCGCCGGAAGGGGCAAAGCCGCGAGCGGCTACGGCGCAGGCCGAGGGGCGGGAGATACCGCTGCGGCTGGAGGTCGACGGCAGGCGGGTGGAATTGCACTTTGATTCGACCGCGACCATCGAAGCGGGCGGCGAGCTGGCGGTTCGCGTGCAACTGGGCTAGGAGGCCGCGTGCAAGTCCGCCGGCGCGCTTGGTGCGCGCGAAAGACAGCAGGTTCATTACAAAAAGAAGTACGATCATGTCCAAGGTACGAGACGGCGGTTCTAAGGGCCGCGGCAATGTGGTTTATCTGGTCGCCAGCGGCGATCTTCGTTTGTCGGCTAACCAAACATGCTGGCCGGCGCAGCACGCGATGGAGGAAGCGCTACGGGTCGCCGTGGAAGCGCAGGGTTATCGCGTCGAGCGGGCCCATCCAGTGAAGGAGGCCGAGGGGCACGGCTTTATCGCCAGCCAGCGCGAGGGGATCGAGGTCTTCAAGAACATTCCGGCCGATGCGCCGTTGATCGTGGCCGAGGCCGTGTGGCAGTACAGCCATCACGTGCTGGCCGGGCTGACGACCCATCGCGGGCCGATCCTCACGGCGGCCAACTGGTCGGGCCAGTGGCCGGGGCTGGTGGGGATGCTGAACCTCAACGGTTCGCTCACGAAGGCGGGCGTCGCCTACTCGACCTTGTGGAGCGAGGATTTTACCGACGCCTACTTCACCGAGCGGCTGGGTCACTGGCTACAGACGGGCCAGTGCGAACACGACCTGTCACATGTGAAATCGTTCGATCGTATCGCCGTGCCGGCCGCGGCGCACCAAGCGGGCGAAGCGCTGGCCGGGGACCTGCAGCGCAACAAGGCGATCATGGGGGTGTTCGACGAAGGGTGCATGGGGATGTTCAACGCGATCGTTCCAGACGCCCTGCTCCACCGCACGGGCGTGTTCAAGGAGCGGCTCAGCCAGTCGGCGTTGTACTACGAGACGCTGGAGACGTCGACCGAGGAGGCCGACGAGGTGCGGGCGTGGGTCGAGCAGCGGGGCATGCGGTTTCACACGGGGCCGGACGAGGCGACTGATCTTACGGACCAGCAAATCCGTCGACAGTGCCAGATGTATATCGCGGCGGTGCGGCTGGCGGACGACTTGGGCTGCGACGTGATCGGCATCCAGTATCAACAGGGGCTGAAGGACTTGTTGCCGGCGAGCGACCTCGTGGAGGGAATGCTCAATAGCAGCGAGCGGCCGCCGGTGTTCAGCCGCGACGGGAAGCGGGAACTACTAGCGGGGCGGGCCGTGCCGCACTTCAACGAGGTGGATGAGTGCGCTGGGCTGGACGCGCTGTTGATTCAGCGGGTGCACAATCACCTGAAGCTGCCGGCGGAGACGACGCTGCACGACCTGCGCTGGGGCGACGTCGACCGATCGGGGACGACGGACGAGTATGTATGGGTATTCGAGATTTCGGGCGCGGCCCCGGCGGAGCATCACCAGGGGGGTTGGGCCGGCAGCGAGGGATTCCGCCAGCCGCCGATGTACTTTCCGCTGGGCGGTTCGACGCTGCGCGGCGTGGCCAAGCCGGGCGAGATCGTATGGTCGCGGATCTACGTCGAGAACGACGCGCTGCAGATGGATATCGGCCGCGGCCAGGCGCTGAGCCTGCCGGCGGAGGAGACCCAGCGGCGGTGGAACGCGACAACGCCCCAATGGCCGGTGATGCACGGCGTAACGTATGGCGTGTCGCGCGACCAGATGATGGCTCGTCATAAGGCGAACCATGTGCAGGTGGCCTACGGCGGCGACGCGGCGACGGCTGACGAGGCGCTGTTGGTGCGCGCGGCGATGGCACAGTCGCTGGGCATTAGCGTGCACCTGTGCGGCAGCCGCAAGAATGGCGCGGCGTGGGAGGTGCGCGCGGCGGGCGAGATGCGCAAGCCGGCAGAGGTTTAAGTTGATTGAATCGTTCGGCGCTGTCGGAGCCCGCAGGCGTGCTGCTCGGTCGAACGATGAGAATGGGATAACAGTAGATCGACGCGTTTCATAAGTCCGTCTTCCCTGCGGAAGTCGTTAGGCGAGGGGCGGCGTCGGCCGGGGAATTCAATTCCTCCCCTAGCCCCTCCCTTCAAGGGATGGGGATTATGAAACATGTTCTCACTGAAACAGGCGAGGAGAAAACGAGATGAGACTTTCGCATACGATCCGCGCGGCTTGTTTAGGATTGTTGGCAGCGGGGTGCGGCCTCGGCCAGGCAGCCGAGCCGGTGACTATCGAGTCGCTGCTGCACGAGATGATCGACCGCGCGGCGCTGGCGAGATTTCCGGAGCCGGCGTACGTCGGCAAGCAGGCAAGCAGCTATGACCGGGACTCGGTCTCGCCGCAAGAGCAACGAAGCTGGTACGCCAACTGGGACCGCAGCCAGTTCGTGCGGATCGAAGAGAAAGAGGGCCGGAAAGAGTATGTCATGATGGACGAAGCGGGCCCTGGCGCCATTGTCCATGTATGGGCGACGTGGCATGGTCCCGGCGGCGGTCCGTTCAGCGACGGTACGCTGCGCGTCTACATCGACGGCAACGAAACGCCGGCCATCGAAGGCAAGGCGTCCGAGGTGATCGATAAGGGGCTGCTCGCCGGGCCGCCGCTCTCCGAGGGGGTGTCGCCTAAAACCGAGTATGCCCAGCAGGGGCACAATCTCTACTTGCCGATCCCCTACGCCAAGCATTGCAAGGTGACCTACTCGACGGACGTGCCGGTCGATCAAGGCGCCCGCAAGGGCGAAGCGCTCTACTATCAGATCAACTATCGCACGTACGGCAAGGATGTATCGGTCGAGTCGTTTTCGATGGAGCGGCTGAAGGCGGCGGCGCAGACGGTCGAGGCGGTCAATAAGCAACTGGCCGCCGGAGGCCGCGAGCCGCAAGACGATTGGACGACGCAGGACGTGGCGGCGGAGATTGCGCCCGGCGGTTCGTCAGAGCCGATACGCATCCAAGGGCCGGGCGCCATTCGGTCGCTCGAGTGCCGCGTGAGCGCTGCGGACGTTGAGCAGGCGCTGCGTTCGACGGTGGTGGAGATATCCTTCGACGGCGAGCGGACCGTATGGTGCCCGATCGGCGAATTTTGCGGCGCGGGCTATAAGCCGCGAAACTTCAAGACCTGGTATACGGCCGCGTCGGACGACGGCCGGTTGTCGTGTGCGTGGGTCATGCCGTTTGAGCGCGAAGCGGTCATAACGCTGCACAACTTGGGCGACCAGCCGGTGCAAATCGCGGAGGGCAAGATCCGGCAGAGCGACTGGACGTGGGACGGGCGCTCGATGCATTTCCATGCGAACTGGCGCCAACTCACGGAGGTCGACACGGGCGGGAAGAAGGAGATGACGGGCGAAAACGCCTTCGACGTCAACTACGTGACGGCCACGGGCCAGGGCGTGTACGTGGGCGACACGCTCACGATCATGAACGGCGCCGCGGCATGGTGGGGCGAGGGGGATGAAAAGATCTTCGTCGACGGGGAGGAGTTTCCGTCGCACTTCGGCACCGGCACGGAGGATTACTACGGCTACGCCTGGTGCCGGCCGGAGTACTTCACGGCGCCGTTCCATGCCCAGCCGGAAGGGGGCGGCAACCTGGCGGGCGGATATTCGGTGAACGACCGCTATCGCTCCCTGGATGCGATACCGTTCACCAAGTCGCTGAAGTTCGACATGGAGCTTTGGCACTGGGCCGATACGAAGGTGAATTTCGCGCCGGCAACCTTTTGGTACGGGCGCCCTGGCGCTACGAGCAACGTGAAGCCTGATCCGAAGACGGCGGCCTTGCCGGTGGCCCGCGAGCGGACGGATATTGTGCCGGTGTTTCGGGTCAAGGGAGCGATCGAAGGGGAGTCGCTGAAGGTGGTCGAGTGCACGGGGGGGCGGACCGAGGCGCAACACGCTGGTTTCGGCTGGAGCGGCGAGGCGCAATTGTGGTGGATGGACGGCAAGGCGGGCGACCTGCTGGTGCTGCAGTTCCCTGTGGAGAAGGCGGGACGACATAAGGTGTCGGCAGCGCTGACCAAGGCGGTCGACTACGCCATCGTCGAGGTCAGCGTGAACGACGGACCGGCGAAGAAATTCGATCGGTTCAACGAAGGCGTCGCGCACGACCTGGTGGAACTGGGGACATTTGACCTGGCCAAGGGCGCCAACCGCTTGAACGTCAAGATCGTGGGGGAGAATCCCAAGGCGGTGCATCGCCGGATGTTCGGACTGGATTATTTGAAGGTCGAGTAGAGGCGGCCGCGGCCAGTTCTGTGCCATTGGGGACTGTGGGTTGGCTGTTGGCTGTCGGCTATGGGCTATGGGGCGGTTTGGAACGCGCCTAAGTACCGGTCGGGTCAATAATGGTTATGGATGAAAAGTTGCCCAAGCTGGCGACTGTGGCGACGGCGGTGCATTGGCTGCGCCGCCGTCGCGTGAGCGCGCCGCGGCGCGGTTCGCATGGCCGCGGCGCTGCGGCGCGGGGCGCTTTGTTGGCGATCGCGCCGGCCTTTGCGCTAGCGGCGTCGGCGACGGCGACGGAGGGGGGGTCGGCGGGCCACTCGTCGGCGTCGCACCAGTGGGTGCGGCCTGTGGGGGACGATTCGCCGCCCTTGTGGGGGCATGCCGAGGGTCTCAGCGTGGGCCTGGCGCCGCTACGCGGTCCGCGGGGGTTGTTGCGAATCTACGCGCCCTACGTGGGGCAGCCCGCGGGGCGGGTGATCAACTTTATCGCCGTCGAGCCGATTCCGCTGGGCGAGGCGGAGCGGGGTTTGTCGGAGCTTGAATTCAGCAAGCTCGACCAGAGGCCAGGCAAGCGGTTTTGGAGCCGCAACAACCTGGACGACGTTTCGCCGCAACCGCCCGAGCGGCCGGCCGCGGGTTGGATCGACGCGGTCGACGGGGTCGAGTGCTTGCGGGTGCTGGTGCTCGTGGAGAGGTTCGACAACGGCGCCCATGTGTACTTGAGACTCACGTTTCGCGGCGATCGGCCGCATGAAGTCGGCGTGGCGACCTACGCACACGCCGATTCAAGGCCGCTGGGCAACTGCATCGTCACCGCCACGATGGGCAACTACGCGCGGCTGCGGCGCCTGCACCTGGCGGATCGGACCGTGCAGGCTGAGGAACTGTGGCCCGACTATCGGGGCGACGGATTCACGCCGCATGCACGGTTCCCGCTTGAGGCGTTGACGCGGACCGATACGGGCGCGGCGTTCGTCGCGGCGACTCCGAGCGAAACCGACCCGGCCAGCGCCGACTATGCGGCAGGGACGCGAGGGCACTGGCATTATCAGGGCGCGGCGGCCCGCCAGAGTTGGCGATGCGACGCGCCGCGGCCGGGACTGGAAGTCTTGGTGAACGGACGCACGACCTATTGGGCAAGCCAATCGCCGATTCCCGGCGGCGTGGCCTTCGAGAACTTTGAAATGGCGGCGCCATTCCGAAATGGCGACGAGTTTTGGTTCGGCGTAGAACCCCTTGACATCCGTGCGGATTAGCGAGCTGACTGGTCGTGCGAGGCCGCGTGAGCTGGTCTAACAACGCATGTGGACCCGGCGCCCTGCGTCCGGCGGCCAAATTGCACTAAATTAACTGGGAGACGCGTATGGCGACGGCGGAAGCTATTCACCGGGGCACGGCGGGCGTCGGCGGCAGGGCAGGTTGGCTATGGCGCCTGCGGGGAGCGGCGATTCTGGGCGCGTGGATCGCATGGTGCGGGATCGTACGGGGCGAGACGAATCCTCAGGGCGGCGAGCGAGAAGGGCGGAGTAACGTGAACAGCGATAAGACATTCGGCCAGGACGTGCAGTTCCTAAAACAGCACGTCGAGACGGTGGTGCTGAAGGACGCCGCTGGAAAAGGGCAGGCGGCCGTCGTGCCGGCGTATCAGGGACGGGTGATGACGTCGTCGGCGACCGGGGCGGAGGGGACGAGCTTCGGCTGGATCAACTACGACCGCATCAGCTCCGGAGCGAGGACGCCGCACATCAACGTGTTCGGCGGCGAGGAGCGGTTCTGGCTGGGCCCGGAGGGAGGGCAGTTCAGCATCTTCTTTGCCCCGGGCGCCCCGTTTGAATATGACGCCTGGACCACGCCGGCGGTAATCGATACGGAGCCGTTCGACGTGGTGGAGGCGAGCGACCGCAAGGCGACGTTCCGGAAGGAGACGACGCTCGAGAATTACTCGAAGACGAAGCTGCACGTGCGGATTGATCGCTCGGTCGAGCTGATCGCGGCGGAGGAGGGCGCCAAGTCGCTGGGGGTCGAGCTGGGGGAGCTCGACTTCGTCGGCTATCGGACCAACAACAAGATCACCAATACCGGGAAGGACCCGTGGACCAAAGAGAGCGGGTTGCTGTCGATCTGGCTGCTGGGAATGTATAAGCCGGGACCGCAGACGACGGTGGTGATTCCGTTCAACGTCGGCCCGGAGGCGAAGCTGGGCCCGGTGGTGAACGACGCGTACTTCGGCAAGGCGCCCAGCGACCGGCTGGTGATCGACGAGGGCGTGATTTACTTTTCAGGCGACGGGACGTACCGCTCGAAGATCGGCGTCTCGCCGCAGCGGTCTAAGGACGTATGCGGCAGCTACGACGCGATGCGCGGCGTGCTGACAATCGTGAAGTTCAACAAACCGGGACCGAGCGTGACCGACTACGTCAATTCGATGTGGGAGCTGCAGGAGAAGCCCTTTTCCGGCGATGCGGTGAATGCGTACAACGACGGACCGCCGAAGCCTGGCGCGAAGCCGATGGGGCCGTTCTACGAGCTGGAGTCGTCGAGCCCGGCGCTGGCGCTAAAGCCTGGCGAATCGGGGCAGCATGTGCAGGAAACGTATCACCTGCAGGGGGACAAGGCTCAGCTCGACCGCCTTGCGCGTGAAGTGCTGGGAGCTTCGCTCGAAGAGATCGCCTCTGCTTTGAAGTAGGTAAAGCTCGATGCGCGTGCGGCAGAAGGGGTCTCAGACGCCGCGTCGCGCGGCGACTGGTCGTTGTGCAAAGAATCCGTCATCGGCGCCAGAGACGCTTCCTGCAAGGGGCGCTGCTGGCGACGCCCTTTAATCGCTAGGGATACCTGGTCCATCGTTTCATGGCCGCTGAAAAGAAAAGCATGTTCGTCACGGACGACGGTCAGAACCTCGTCGTCACCTTTGCGCTGGTGAGTTCGCTGTTCCTGTTGTGGGGCTTCTGCAACGGGATGATCGACGTGATGGACAAGCATTTTCAGGAGGAATTGCACCTGTCGCTGGCGCAGTCGGCCTGGGTGCAGTTCGCGCACTACCTGGGCTATTTCCTGATGGCCCTGCCGGCGGGCTGGCTGGCGATGAGGTTGGGCTATAAGGGGGGCATCATCGTCGGACTGATGATGGTGGCGGCCGGGGGCTTCTGGTTCGTGCCTGCGACGTGGATTTCCGAGGCGGCCGCAGCGGGGACGGTCGGCAAGAACACGGCCTTTGCGGCGTTTCTGGTCGGGGTTTGCGCGATCGCGAGCGGGCTGACCTTTCTGGAGACGATAGCCAACCCGTACACCACGGTGTTGGGGCACAAGCAGTATGCGGCCACGCGGATCAATCTCGCCCAATCGTGCAACGGCATCGGCTGGATCCTGGGGCCCATCGTCGGCGGCTTGTACTTCTATTCGAAGAACGAGGCGGGCGAGAGCACAGGCAGCGAAACGCTCTACATACCCTACGTTGGCGTGGGGGTCGTCGTGCTGCTGTTGGCAGTCGTCTTTTACTTCGCCCGGATGCCGGACATCAAGACCGAGGACGACTACCACCTTGACGACGCCGACCCGAATGCATCGCACTCAATATGGAGCCATCCCCACTTCGTGCTGTCGGTGGTCGCGCAGTTTCTATACGTCGCCGCCCAGGCGGGAATCTTCAGCTTTTTCATCAACTACATGACTTCGCAAGTGCCGCCGATTCCTGCGGGCATGGAGGACGCGGTGCAGTCGCTGGCCAGCGTGCCAGGTTTTGGCTGGCTGTCGGGCATGTTCGAGATGAACAAGAGCGGCGTGCGGGTGATCAGCAATCATGGCGCCGCCAACCTGGCGTCGCTGGCGTTTATTTGCTTTCTGATCGGACGATTCAGCGGGGCGGCGTTATTGCGGAAATTTTCGGCCCACCGCATTCTTGGCCTCTACGGCGCTTTGAACGTCGTGGTCTGCGTGCTGGTGTTCGCGAAGCTGGGCTGGTTTTCGGTATTCTGCGTGTTCCTGAGCTACTTCTTCATGTCGATTATGTTTCCGACGATCTTTGCGCTGGGAATCTTCGGCTTGGGCGCCCGAGCTAAGCGGGCTTCCGCCTTCCTGGTGATGGCCATCATGGGCGGGGCCGTGTTGCCGAAGCTAATGGGCGCCGTCGCTGACAGGTACGATATGTCCCGTGCATTCATCGTGCCGCTGTTCTGCTTCGCCGTGATCGGCGCCTATGGCTACTTGTGGCCGAAGCTGGCCGGCGCCGACAGCATGAACGGCGTCGACGTGACGAAGGGGCACTGACGCACCGTAAGGCAGAACGGCCCGCGAAAGAACGCGAGAAAACGTGGTAGCCAACGCGGTCGGCCGGTGAGGCGTCGAATCGATCAGGCTACGCTACTTTCGACCTGGTGCTTTCGCCCATTTCGCGCATTTGGCGGGCAACTTCCGTCGTCGACCGTTTGCAAAGGCATTTCGCGATGCGGCTACAGCATCTATTGGCGTTTATTTTCGCGGTTCTCTGCGCAGCGGCGACCTGTACTGCCGAGGAGCGGCCGCCGTTCGACCTGCAGTCGCCCGCGGGGCAGGTGCGCGCGGCGATTTCGCTCGATGGCGAGGGACGTCCGAGCTTTACGTTGAAATATCGCGGCCAGCAGACCGTTGCAGGCCGACTTGGCTTGGCGCTGGCCGAGGGCGGGGAGCTGCGTCAGGGTTTCAAAGTCGCCGGCATTCGCCGACGGTCCCACGACCAGACGTATTCGATTGCCGTCGGGAAGACGTCCCGAGCCCGCGACCAGCATGCGGAGCTCGTCGTTTCACTGCACGAGGCTGCCGGGCGGCGCCGCGAGCTTGACGTGGAGTTTCGCGCTTTCGACGACGGCCTGGCTTTCCGGTACGTCATTCCCGAGCAGGCGGCCCTTGGCGAGTTCGTCCTTACCGAGGAAATGACTGAGCTGCAGTTTGCCGGCGATCCTCCGACGCGGCTGCTGCCGCTGAACAGTTACACAACGTCGTACGAAAAGCATTACCAGACGCTGCCGGTTTCCAAGATCACGCCCGAGATGCTCGTCGGCCTGCCGCTGCTCATTGCTGGCGATGACGAAGCGAAAATCGCCAACGCGGGGCCGGCCCGGCCGTGGCTGGCCGTTACGGAGGCTGATCTCACTGACTATGCCGGCATGTATCTGGCGGGCGTCGCGGAGAGGCCGGGAACGCTGGTATCGAAGCTCTCTCCGCTGCCCGGACGCGATGACGGCGCCAAGGTGCTCGGCACGGCGCCGTTTGCGACTCCGTGGCGAATCATCATGGTCGGCGACGGTCCGGGGCAACTACTTGAGTCGAACATCGTCTTCAACCTGAGCCGCCCGTGCGCGATCGACGATACGTCATGGATCAAGCCGGGCAAGACGACCTTTCCGTGGTGGAATCACTACGCGCTGGAGGGGGTCGATTTCGAGCCGGGCGTCAACACGGCGACGATGAAGTACTACATCGACTTCTGCGCCGAGCAGGGCATTGATTACCATTCGCTCGACGGGCTCGACATCGCCTGGTACGGGGGGCCGATCGCCCCCAGCGGTCCGACCGACGTGACGCGGGCCGCGCCCTCGATCGACATGCCGGAGCTGCTGCGCTACGCCAAGGAGAAGGGCGTGCGACTGCGGCTGTGGATGCACTGGAAGGCCCTGAAGCCGCAGATTGACGAGGCCTTCGCCACGTACGAGAGGTGGGGCATTGAAGGCGTGATGGTCGACTTCATGGACCGCGACGATCAGGAAATGGTGCGGTTCTACCATGAGATGGCGGAAAAGGCGGCGCGACATCATCTGACCGTCACGCTGCATGGCGCCTACAAGCCGACGGGCATGGAGCGGACGTGGCCGAACGTGCTCACGTACGAGGCGGCGCTGAACCAGGAATACAATAAGTGGGCGCCGGCCGCGGGAGGCGGAACGCCGCCGGAGCACAATCTGGACATCGCCTTCGTGCGAATGCTCGCCGGGCCGCTGGACTATCACCAGGGCGGCATGCGCAACGTGCTAACCGAAAACTATCAGCCGCGAGACGTGGCGCCGATGGTGCAGGGGACGCGCGGGCATCAACTGGCGATGTACGTGGTCTATCAGAATCATCTGCCGATGATGGCGGATTCGCCGACGGCGTACCGCGGCCAGCCGGGCCTGGACTTCATGGTCGAGGCGCCGACGACGTGGGACGAAACGCGAGTCTTGCACGCCGAGTTGGGCCAGTGCCTGGTAATCGCCCGGCGGCAGGGCGACGCGTGGTACTTGGGAGGCATGACGGCTCAAAAGGCACAGGACCTGGAGCTGAAGCTTGAACGCCTCGGCGGCGGCCCTTACGTTGCGCAGTTGTGGCTCGACCAACCGGGCGACCCGACCATAGTGAGGAGCGAGCGTCGCGCGATCAGCGATGAGCACGTTCTAAAGGTCTACATGCCCCGCGAGGGGGGCTTCGTCGCCCGTTTGACGAAGGGGGCGCCGTGAACGGGAGCGCGCACGGTTGCCGCTGGTGCTATTGAACCGTGCTCGCGGGCTGGGGCGGCGGGGCAGGGGCCGTGACGGCGGGGTCATGGGGCGCTTCGCGCGTCGACTTCAGTTCGGCTACGACGGCCTCGGTGATGTCGACCGCGGGGGCGAAGTCGTATAAGACGCTGTCGTTTTTTGTGACGATTACCGACAACCCGCGACTTTCGGCGATGCGCCGGGCCGTCGGTTTGATCTCTTCGCGGAACTGGGCGACCAGTTGGGCTCGATGCCGCTGGAGGTCGAGCTCGGCTTGCTGCTTGACCTTGTTGAGATTGGCGGTCGCCTGCTGTTGCCAATTGGCCAGCGTTACTTCGCTCTGCTGGGGCGGCGCCTCGGTAAGCGTCTTTTTTCGCTCTTCGATTTGCTGGTTATAGGATTTCGCCAGATCAATGAGCTTCTGGCTCAGCGAAGATTGCCGTTGGGCGATCGAATCGACGATCTGCTTGTCGCTGCCCAGGCGATGAGCGATGGCGTCGAGGTCGATCACAGCTACGGCGCCGACGGCCGCAGAATCGACGGCGGCATTTCTGCTGCAGCCGAAAGAGGCACAGACGGCCACACAGGCGACGGTTGCCAGCAGCCGGAGGGGACGCATCTTCGGGTTCCTCATGTTGATTAAGTGCCGGACTGTACCGGTCGAAAGTCGGCGCCGGGAGGCCTGACAGATTGCGACCGGTCGGGGCAGCCATCCCTGGTAAGGCAATGGCGCGGGCATCGAGGGCAGCGAAGGATAGGTGAAATCCGGTCGCCGCGGCAGGCCATTTTTCTTGCGGCAACGAGTTGTCTACTGCTCATCACGCTATTGCGCTTGTTTGTGCGGAGGCGAACCGGACCAGGGCGGCGCGTCATAAGGCAGCCAGGTGCGAGTTGAAGAGAGGAACAGAAGGTAACGGAGAAAACAGAGGTGACAATTAATGAGAACTGCGCCGCCAATCAATCGCGTCTGGCTGACGGCTGTCGGCTGGCGGTAAGAGGGGAAACTGCTCCCGGGGCCGCTAGCCGATGGCCGAGAGCCGACAGACCGATGCACAGCGGTCCATTAGCCGCGCAGGACTCAATAGAACGGAACAACCGGTATTTCGCGGCATGCGAATTCTCTTTCAGCCGCACTACTGCTCTGTTCTCTGTTATCTCTGCTCCCTCCTGTTGAACAGCTTCGGCATGCGGCTGTGTTATGCGGGCGCCGGCACTGCTGGCAGGCGGAGGGCGGTTCGGGCGCCCGAAGGGGTGGTGCAACCGGCAAAGTCGGCAGAATCGGCCTACTTGGGCTATTGCTGCTGGTCCGTGGCGCCGATAGAGAGCCAGTAAGCTATGCCGACTTTTCGGTTTGTGAGGATCGTGCGGGCGCATTTGGGCGTCGGCGGCGGCTATAGCTCCCCATGACAGGGCAAAGGAGTCCGTCGTGTCGAGTCTGTTCAACGTCGATTGGCAAACACGGCCGGTTCGGTGGTCGCTGGCCTTGCTGGCCATGCTGGCAGGTGCGCCCGCCTTTGCCCAACAGGCGGTCGAGGGCGATTCGCTCGCCTCGGCGGTGGAGGGTCGGGCATATAGCGGGACGGCGCCGCTGCGGATCGAGCACCGCACGCGGGGCTACGCCCAAGAGGCGTCGGACACGGCGGTCGGCGGGCGGCTGGGTTTTGTCGACATGGCGGACGCCGTGGGCTTCGCGGACGGGCAGTTTCGCATCAACAACGAAAGCCGCGTCGGCTTAAACGCCGGTCTGGGTTATCGCTGGTACAACGAAAACTTCCTGACGGGCGACACGCGCATTCTGGGCGTCAGCGGTTGGTATGACGGGCAGGAGACGGTTAATAACAACTACTTCAATCAGCTCGGCGTGAGTTTAGAAAGCCTGGGCGAGTTCATCGATCTGCGGCTTAACGCCAACATCCCGCTGGAGGAGCGGAAGCTGGGCGACCAGGTCTTCATGACCGACGCACTTAGCTTCTTCGGCAATAGCATCGGTCAGCAGACGCTCACGCCGACCGATACTGCGCTGCGGGTGGTTGATTTCGAGGCCGCCGCACGGGTGTTCGACCTGAACATCTGGGTCTACGGCGGCGGGTACCAGATGGACGGCGAAGGCGTCAGCGACATGGGCGCCAAGGGAGGCGTCCGCGGTTATCTGACGAACGATTTGCTGGTCGGCGTGACGGTGACCGACGACCAGGTGTTCGGCACCAACACGATTGCGCAGGTAATCTGGACTCCGGGGCGCGTCGGCTCGGGGCCCACGTCGTGGGTCCACTCGTTGGCCGATCGCATGCGGGAGCACGTGTACCGCAACACGTACGTGGCCACGCAGCAATCGCTGACCGCCGGGACGATCGCCCTGACGGCAGCCGACGGCGAGGCGCTGCGAGTCGTTCACGTCGATAGTACCGCCACGGCGCCGGGCGACGGCACGTTCGAGCGCCCGCTGACGAGCCTCGACAGCGTCAAAGCCAATTCGCAGCAAGGCGACGTCGTGCTGGTGCATGCCGGCACTTCCTACTCGGGCCAAACGGCGGTGCTGCAGGACGAACAGCGGCTGCTGGGCGAAGGCGGCGGCAACACGCATACGGTCGCCACCGCCGAACGCGGCACGATCACGCTGCCGGAATCGACGGCGGGGGCGACGAACCTCGCCCGGCCGACGATTACCGGCGGCGCCGGGGAGAATTCGATCGTGCTGGCGGGTTCCAGCGGCGATACCTCGACGTTTGACGCAATTGAAGTCTCGAACTTTACGATCACCGGCGGGCAATCGGCGATCTTCTCTGCCGGCGTCGGCAGCGCGAACATCAATCGGCTGCAGATCTCCAATACGACCGGCAATGCGATCGAGCTGACCGCGCTTACCGAGACGCTGGCCAACAACTCGCAAAACGTGCGCTTCACGCCGACGATCGACCAGGTCGACTTCGACAACGTCGGGGGCGACGACATCGTGCTGAACTCCGTGACCGAGCCGTCGGCCAACGCGATCACCGAGGCGATCGCTCTTTCCAGCATCACCAGCGAAGGCGGCAACGGCGTCGGCATCAACCTGCAAAATACCCGCCGCACGGTCGCCATCAGCAATATTAGCTGGGACGGCAACGCGGTGGGCGACGGCGCCATCCGCGTGCAAGGGGCTGGAACGCAGGCGGCTATCACGCTCAACGGCACGAACTCGATCCGCGAAGGGCAGGCGACGTCGCCCGACGACTCTGGCTTCGGCATTTCGCTCGAGAACAGCAACGGTACGATGACGGTCGCCGGTACGACGATCACCAACACGGGCGGCGACAGCGTCATCGTCAACGGCGGCGACGTCGATCTCAACTTTACGGGGCGCATTGTGCAGGATAACGCGAGCGCTGCGACGGCGACGACCTCGGTCGTAAGCGTGCTGGGCGGCCATACCGGGGCGCTGACGTTCACGGAACTGACGGCCGGCGAGGGGGTCGTCTCGGCGGTCAAGGGCGACGGCATGCAGTTTGACGAAGCCGACGGCGTCTACACGTTCAATGACGAAGTGGAGCTGGCCGGCACGGTTAACGCCGTCAATGTCACGGGCGACTCCGAAGCGGTGCTGACCTTCCAGAACGCCCAGTTCTCGAACACCACCGGCACGACGCTCAACTTCGACGGCGGCGACGCCAACATGACGCTTACAGGGCGGATCGTGCAAGGCGCCAATAACGCCGTGCTCAACGTAACGAACGGCCACACCGGCACGCTGGCGTTCAACGAATTTACCAACAACCAGGGCGTGATCAGCGCGACCAACGGCACGGGCCTGCAGTTCGCCAACGCCGACGGCGCCTACACGTTCAACGACGAGGTGACGCTCAACGGCGGCGACGCGGGCATCGACGTGCTGGCTGGCAACGACGCGACCAACGGCTCCGACGGCACGTTCACGTTTGCCAACGCGAACATCGATTACAACGGCGGCGGCGTTGCGGTCGACATCGACGACAGCAGCGTGCAGGCCTTTACGCTTAGCGGGGACGTCGACGTAACCAACGGCCGGCCGGTGGCCATTACGAATAACACCGGCGGCAGCATAACGATCAACGCGACGATCGACAGCACCGACGAGGGCATCCTGGTCAACAATAATACGAGCACCACGATCAACTTCGCCGGGCAGGCGACGCTCAATACGGCTGCGAACGAGGCGGTCACGGTATCGAACAACACCAACGGCGGCGTGACGTTCGACGTGCTGGACATCGATACGACGACGGCCGACGGCATTGCGATATCCAATAATACGAACAGCGCGCTGGTATTCGACGAACAAACGACGGTCAACGTGACGGGCGCCGGCGACGGCGTGACGCTGACGGACCATACCGGCGGCAGCGCGCGGTTCGACGCCCTGGACGTGACGACGACCAGCGGCACGGCCCTGCTGGCGGACAATACGGACAACCTGACGGTGGCCGGAGCAGGCAATACGCTGACGACGAGCAGCGGCACGGCGCTCAATTTGAACGACGTTCAGGTCGCCGCCACGGGGATGACGTTCGATACGGTCGCCGTCGGCGGGGCAGCGGGCGCAGGCGTGGCGTTGAACGACGTTCGCGGCGGGGCGGTGACGATCAACGGCGGCACGGTGACGGCTACCGGGGCCGGCGCGGCCAGCGACGCCGTTCGGATTACAAACGCGGCGAACGTTTCGCTCAACAACATGACGCTCGCCAGTACGAACGGGCAAGGGTTGGATTTCAACGCCAACACCAGCGCAACGTCGCGGCTGAGGTTTGAAAACAACACCGTCAATCAGACCGCCGGCGCCGCGCTGGAGGGCGCCCTGTTTAACATCGATCAGAGCGCCAGCCAGGTGTTCCTGACCGTATCCGGCAACGAGATCACCCATGCGGGCGACGAGGACGCGCTGCGGTTGCAGACGGCCGGCGTCTCGGCCAAGACGGTGACGATACTGATGCAGAACAACGCGATCGAGACGGGCAGCGCCAATGCGGCCGATGCGGCGGCCAACGTCCAGGTGGGCGGCGGCGCCACGCTCAACGCGACCGTGCGTAACAACACGTTTACGAACACCGGCGCCGGCTCCGGCTTGGAAGTCGACAACCTCCAGGCCAGCTCGCGCACGCGGCTCGACCTGGATTCCAATGAGGCCAGCGGCACGGCGAACGACTTCCTGCTCGAGGAGACCGCTGGAGTCTTCACGTTGCAGGACGAGGCTACCGTGCAAACGCGCAATACCGGTACGGTGACGCGAGTCGGCACGATCGACGAGGAGGCGGGGACGATCCCGACGCCGTAGTCGTCGTAGCGACTGAGCCCCGACGAGCCGACGGAGCGGTTTAATTGCCGGCGGCGGCCGCGCGACGACGGGCGGGGCGCTGGTCGCCCCAGAGCGGGTCGACGTTGGACTCGTTCCACTGGTCCCAGGCGGCCTGAAGCTGTTTGGCTTTGGCGGGCTGTTCGTCGAAAAGGTTGTGCTGTTCGCCGACGTCCTCCGCGAGGTTATACAGTTTGGCCTCGGTGGCGCGGCCCGTGCCGCCGTCGACGACCGGGTCGTACTTTACGAGCTTCCAATCCCCCTGGCGGACGGCCATCTGCCGGCCGAGCCGCCAGAATAGCGCCTCATGCGGGGCGCTCTGCTCGGCGCCGGTGAAATAGGGGACCAGATCGACGCCTTCAAGCCTGGCGTCGGCGGGGGCTTCGCTCTTGGCCGCGGCCAGCGCCGTTGGCAGCACGTCGAGCTGAATGACCGGCTGGTCGTAGACCTGTCCCGCGGGCAGTCGCACCGGCCACTTGACGAAGAAGGGGACTCGAACGCCGCCTTCGAGCGTGGTGCGCTTGGATCCGCGGAGGGGTGAGTTATCCGAGCCGTTGATCGACGTGGACTGCATCATCGGCCCGCCGTTGTCGCTGAAGAAGAAGACCAGGGTGTTCTCTTCAAGACCGGTCTGCACAAGCTTATCCATCACGCCGCCGACGGCGTCGTCCATGGCAGACATCATGGCGGCGTAGGCGCGGCGTTTTTCGTCGGCGATGGAAGCGAATTTTTTCAGGCGGGCGTCGTCGGCCTGCATCGGCGTGTGGACGGCGTTGAAGGCCAGGTACAGGAAGAACGGCTGCTGGCGATGGCGCTCGATGAAGTCGACGGCCTCGCGGCCGAAAGCGTCGGTCAAGTAGGCTTGCTCCTCGACGACCGTTTCGCCGCGAAAAATGGGTGCGCCTTCGCCGGGGAAATACGGGTGCGCTCCGCCGAGGAAGCCGAAGAATTCGTCGAAGCCGCGGCGTTGCGGGTGGAATTGCGGTGCATTGCCGAGGTGCCACTTGCCCACCAGAGCGGTGACGTACCCGGCGGCCTTGAGCCGGTCGGCGATCGTGGTTTCCGAAGTCGGGAGACCGAATTCAACTGCGTCGGCGCTGTCGGCATTCTGATCGCTGCGACCGGCGCGTTGGCGGTTGCCGGCGCGGCGGCCGCCGCCAGCGTTGAACTCGTGGCCGAATCGCGTTTGATAGCGCCCGGTGAGCAGGCCGGCCCGCGTGGGCGAGCAGTAAGGCCCAGAGACGTAGCCGTTGATGCAGCGGACGCCGGCGGCGGCCAAGGCGTCGAGGCGGGGGGTGGGGATGTCCTGGCAGCCGTGGACGCCGAGGTCGTGATAGCCCATGTCGTCGCCGACGATGACTATGATGTTCGGCTTATCAGCAGCCTGAGCGGACGCGGCCCAAACGGGCGTTAGTACAACGAGCAGGGCAGGCCAGACGATGTTCAATCGCATCACGAGTTTTACCCCGGATTCGTGGGTCTATTGAGAACTGCGGGACTAAGGGGCCGGGACTGGCTAGCGGCTGTCGGCTAGCGGCCAGAGGGAAATAGCCTAATTCTGGCCGCGAGCCCGAGCCAAATCCGCAACGGATTCATTAGCCGCGCAGGCATCAATAATTGTGCGGCGACGATGGCGGGTAATGAAGGTCGAGGCCGTTCCGCCCCGCGACGATCCATTGACCCGGGGCGAACGCCGACATCCCTTACCTTACTTCTATTGAACTGCGGATCAAGACAAAGGTTTCTCCAATTCTCTTGCGCTCGCCAGACTACGGGCGGATGGCCGCACGCTGTGCGGGCTGCCGTGCGGTAGCCGGTCGGAGGCTGCCGCGATAGGCTGAACGCTATGAAAACCGAGACACTGCGAGCGCCGCACCTGTCCGTCGGGCGAAGCCTCGGCAGTGTGCGGCCACATCTGGTGTTGGAGTCGCTGCTGATTTTTTTGATTTTCTTCATTACGGGGGGGGCCCCCGCGCCTCACGTCAACGAGACCCACTATCTAGCCAAAGCGAAGCATTACTGGGATCCGTCGTACTGTCCGCACGATTTCTTCCTGAACTCCGCGGACCCGCATCTGACGTTTTATTGGACGCTGGGTTGGTGGACCCGCTTCTTTTCACTCACCGCGATGGCCTGGGTCGGTCGCGTCGTCGCGTGGGCGGCGTTGGCGGTCGCCTGGCAACGCCTGGCGGGCGCCGTGGTCGGCGTCCGCTGGGCCTCGGTGCTGAGTGCGGCCATTTGGGCGACGTTGATCGAGACAGCGAACTTCGCCGGGGAGTGGGTCGTCGGAGGGGTGGAGGCCAAATGCTTCGCCTATGCACTGGTGCTCCTGGGACTGGCAGACCTGGCGACGGGGCGATGGCGGGCGTGCTGGATCTGGTTTGGCGCCGCGGGCGCGTTTCATGTGCTGGTGGGCGCCTGGGCAGTGATCGCCGCACTGGCGGTGTGGGTTACGGAAGGTCGAGGGCGTCGCGCGCCGTTTATGTCGATGCTGTCGGGACTCGCGCTGGGGGGCGTACTATCGTTGCCGGGATTGTTGCCGGCCCTCGCCTTGGAACGGGGCGTGGATCCGCAAGTAACTGCCGAGGCGGCGCGAATCTACGTGTTCGATCGACTGCCGCACCATTTGGCGCCGCTCAGCTTGCCGGGGGACGAATTGCTGCGGCGGCTGATCCGGTTTGGCGTGATGGCTGGCGCGTTTCTGGCCTTATGGGCTTGGGTGCGAAGTCAGCCCGGCGTGCCAGGGGGGCGGGCCGTCGAGGACGACGCCTGGCGACAGTGGCGGCCGCTGGAGCGAATTATGCGAATGGCCGCCGTAGCGCTGGCTTGCAACTGTGAGGGGTTGGTGATCGAAGCGGCGCTCGTCGAGCGGCCGCTGCTGGCGGCGCGGTGGCTGCGGTACTATTGGTTTCGCCAGGCAGACGTGCTCGTTCCGCTGGCGGTCGGGCTATCGGGCGCAAGGGCCGTTAGCGTGCTGCTGCACCGCCGCGCGGTCGGGGGAATTGCGGCAGCGGTACTGAGCGTAGGGGCATGCGGCTGGTGTTTAGTCGACACGACAATCGCCCGACTGGACGCGCTGGCTCCGCCGGCCGCCCAAAAGATGGAGGACTTCGCTTCATGGCGGGGCGCTTGTGACTGGATTCGCGAGAATACGGCCGCGGACGCCACGTTCTTGATTCCGCGGAGCGGCCAGTCGTTCAAGTGGTACGCTGCTCGGGCGGACGTGGCGAACTATAAAGACGTTCCGCAGGATGCGGCGAGCGTGGTCGAATGGCGGCGTCGCTGCCGGGAGTTGTTTCCGCTGGTCGGCGCCGGGGAAACGGCACAGATGCAAAGTTCGCCTGAACAGTGGGGGACGCAGCGGGCAAAATCGCTGGCAGCGAAGTATGGCGCCGCGTACGTGGTGGCGCGGAGTTTTCCGCCGCTCGATTTGAAGGTTGTCTATCCTCCGGCGGGGGACGCGGCGGACAGCTCTTATGCGGTATATGAAACGGGCGTATCGACCCGCGGGGCCCAGCCATGAACAAAGCGCTGTGGCAATCGCCCGATTTGCCGGCGCTGCTTGCGGCGGACTTGACACTGCCTCCGCAGCGGGTCTGGCGAACGGCCATGAGCCCGCAGCTTGCCTACGGGCGACACGATGGCCCGCCGCGCGGCGACGCGCGTCCGGCGGCAGTGGCGATCATCCTGTGTTGGGAAGGCGCCGAGTGGGCGATTCCGCTGACGGTGCGAAGCGCGAATTTAGGGCGCCATGGGGGTCAAGTCAGCCTGCCAGGGGGGCTGATGGATCCGCAGGAAACGCCGCAGCAGGCCGCCTTGCGAGAGCTCGAGGAGGAACTGGGGATTTGTCCCCAGGCGGCGGTGCTGGGGGCGCTCGAACCGCTTTTCGTATTTGCCAGCAATGCGGTGGTGACGCCGTGCATATTGGCGACCGATCACTGGCCGGCGTGGAGGGCGAATCCCGCGGAAGTCGAGCGGGTGCTAAAGCTGGAGGCGTCGTCGCTGATTAACGCGGCAGCGGGTCCGCCGCTGGAAATCACTCGGGGTTTGCTCAGGTTTTTTGCACCGCAGTTGATTGTTGAGGGGCACGCGACGTGGGGGGCGACTGCGGTTATGCTCGGAGAGTTGCAGGGTCGTCTGCGGCGTACGATGGGACGTAGCGCGGCATAATCAAAGGTTACAGAACGAGGCAATTCAGAGAGACATGCCAGAGGACGGAGTATATGGGACGGCGCCGCGAGGGCCGCTGCGGGCGGTGACGTTCGACTTAGACGGCCTTATGTTCAACACCGAAGAGCTGTACCAGGAGGTGGGCGGCATCGTGTTGGCGCGGCGCGGCAAGTCGTTCACCGACGAA
>JADLBW010000219.1 GCA_020847515.1 Pirellulales bacterium
CGCAACTGGCTGGAGCAGTCCACGCTCGCCCCTGGAGCGTTTGCTTGCAGCACCGGGCGGGGTTGGATCTTATGCGTCCGCCGCGCCGTTGTGTGCCTTTTTGCTGCCTTTTTGTCCTTTTGGCAGCGGCCAGAGCCAAATCGCATAGCTCGGCGAATCCTGCCTTCGGACGCTAAAATAGAAGTTGTCCTCGTCTTGGCCATTATTGCTTCCCGCGGCGCTCATGAACCCGTTGTAAATTTGGCTATCGGCTGTCGGCTTTTAGCTATCGGCTACCGGCCAGAATTAGGCCCTTTCCCTCTGGCTGTCGGCCGCTAGCCGATAGTCGACAGCCAGGCACGGTTCATTAGTCGCGCAGGAATCAATAAGACCTCGGAGGGCGTCTGTCGCGCCTTCGCTCTACCCCCGAGTCAGGCGATGATCGCCAAATCCGCCGCCGCCGACCGCAATCTTCTGTTCGGCATCCTGGCCGTGCAGATGGACTTCGTCACCGCCGAGCAGCTTTTGGCGGCGATGAGCTCTTGGGTGCTCAACAAGTCGAAGCCGTTGGGCGCTCACCTGATCGACACGGCCGCGCTCTCGGCCGAGACGCACGACTTGATTCAAGCCCTGGTTGACAAACATATCGAGCAGCACGACGGTCGCGTCGAACGGAGTCTGGCCGCCCTCAGCTCGCTAGAGCCCCTACGGCGACAACTGCAGGAGATTCCCGACGCCGACGTGCAGGCAAGTCTCATCCGCGCCGCACAGGCTCCCGCCGTCGTCGACCGGCATGCCACGGTAGCCGTGCCGCGGTCGCACGCGGCGGACGAAGAGTCGCGGTTTCAAATCCTGCGGCCTCACGCTTCCGGCGGATTGGGCAAGGTCTCCATCGCGCGCGACAGGGAGTTGAACCGCGAAGTCGCCCTCAAGGAGCTGCACGATCGCCATGCCGATAACGCCGACAGCCGGGCTCGCTTTGTGCAGGAAGCCGAGATCACCGGCGGGCTGGAACACCCGGGGGTGGTTCCGATCTATGGGCTGGGGCAGTATGCCGACGGGCGGCCCTTCTATGCCATGCGATTCATTCGCGGCGATAGCCTTGCGGAAGCGATCGATCGCTTCCACCGCGAGGCCGACCCCGCCTGGGCCGCCGCGGCCGACGTCCTCCAACTGCGCCGCCTGCTGAGCCGCTTTATCGACGTGTGCAACGCCGTCGAGTACGCCCACAGCCGCGGGGTGCTCCATCGCGATTTGAAACCCGGCAACATCATGCTCGGTCAGTATGGCGAAACGCTGGTCGTCGATTGGGGCCTGGCCAAGCCGATCGGGCGCGGCGATTCGCCGGGGCAGGGCGGCGGCGCGACTGCGCTGGTCTCGTCCGAGCCGACGCTGCGGCCCCAATCGGGCTCCGGCTCGGCGCCGACGCAGATGGGCTCGGCCATCGGCACGCCGGCCTATATGAGCCCCGAACAGGCCGCTGGCCGGCTCGATCGGCTGGGGCCTGCCAGCGACGTCTACAGCCTGGGCGCCACGTTGTATGTCCTGCTGGCCGGTCAACCGCCGCAACAGGACGATGATCTGGGGATCGTGCTGGCGCGCGTGCAGCGGGGCGAGTTTCAGCCGCCGCGCGCGGTCAAACCGGTCGTGCCCCGCGCGCTCGAAGCGATCTGCCTGAAAGCGATGGCCCTAGCGCCGGGCGAGCGATACGTTTCGGCCCGTAAGCTGGCCGACGACGTCGAAGCGTGGTTGGCGGACGAGCCGGTCACGGCGCTGCCCGAATCGATCGCCGTGCGGGCGTATCGCTGGGTGAAGCGTCATCGCACGCTGGTGACCAGCGGGGCGGCGATGATCGTCGTCGCGCTGCTCGCCCTGGCTGCGGGCAACGTGCAGCTACGCGTTGCCAACCAGCGCGAGCGGCAGTCCAAGAACGCCGCCGTCGCCGCCCAACACAATGAACGCGAGGCTCGCCTGGCGGCCCAGTCGGCGCAAAAAAAGGCGGAATTGGCGCAGGCCGAGGCCGAGCGCCAAACGGCCCGCAACAACGCCCTGCTCAACTTGGCGCGCAAGTCGCTCGAGCGCTACGAAACGCTCAGTCGGGCCGACGAACTGAAGCGCTATGGAATGGAAAAGCTCCGCGGCGATCTGCTGGCCGCCGCCGTCGAGTTTTATGCCACGCTGGCCGAGCAGTCGGGCGAATCCGAGTCGGCCCGCGCCGACCGCGGCGACGCGCTCTATCGCCTGGGGGCGGCGTATTGGCAACTCGGTCGCATGGCCGACGCGAGGCAGGCCTACCAGCAGTCGTTCGATCTCTACCATGGGCTGGAACAACAGTTCGCCGGCAATGCAGCCTATCCTAACGGCGCCGCCCAGGCCCTGGCCGCCCTGGGAGAAATGGGCGCCAACGCACGCGACCCCGAGGGCGCCGCGTCGCCGCTGGCTGAAGCCCGCAGCAGGTTGCAGGAGCTGCACGCGGCTCGGCCAGACGAGGTCGACGCCGCCGCGCGGCTGGCGTACATCCATTCGCTCGAAGGCGAGCGCCTGCGGCAGCTTGGCCAGATGAACGACGCGGCTCGCACGTTTGGCGAAGGCGTCGATATCCTGCGTAGCATCGACCTGGCGGCACTCGAGGCCGATAAAAGCCGCGAGATCCGCTACCGCCTGGGTCGCGCCCTGAGCCAACTGGCGACGCTCGAATCGCAGGCTCTGTGGCAGTTCAAGCCGGCCCGCGCGCACTACGATGAAGCGGTCTCGCTCATGCGGCAGCTTTACCGGGAGGCGCCCGAGGTGGGCGATTTTGGTTTTAGCCTGGCCCAGATCCTGCGCAATTCCGGCTCGCTTTACGCCCGCGAGTTTTTCGGCGTCGAAGCGAAGGCGGCTTACGAAGAAGGGCTGGCCGTGCTGGCGGAAGTCGAGCGGCGGCAGCCCGACGTCCCCCATTATCGTCAGGAAATGGCGGAGCTTCTGCGTTCGCTCGGCACGCTGCACGCGCCGTTTGAAACGTCCAACATGACCGACGCCGGCCTAGCTCAGCTTCAGCAGGCCGTCGCTATTGGGAAGCAACTGGTTGAACGGTTTCCGGAACAGATCGATCGCCGACTCGCGCTGAGCCGCTATCAGAGCGTCTTGGGGCAGGCCTATCTCGCGCGCCAGCGAGTCGACGACGCCACGGCTATTTACAGCGAGGCGGCGACCTCGCTGGGAGAAGTGGGCGAAGCCGCCGGCAAGCACGTCGACGTGCTGTACACGCTTGCGGAAATCCAGTACACCGTTGCCGGGCAGCTCGCCAAGTCCGGTCGCACCGATAGCGCGCTGGAGCTGCTGGATCGCGCGGAGGCCAACCTCAACCATCTAATCGAGCTTGCGCCGAACTATGGCGAAGCATATCTCTCGCTGGCCAACGTCTACATCGCGCGGAGCAACGCCTTGGAGGGAGCCGGCCGCCTGGTGGACGCGGTGATCGAGCTCGATCGCATCGCCTCCGTTAGCGGCAAGACCGGTTCGATGACGGCGATTCCCTGGATGCAATCGGGCATGCAAACCGTTGCTGCCCTCGCCAAGACGCTGCGCTGGGGACAGATAAAACGGGCCCGCGAGGGCGCGCTGGTTGAGCTGGCCCGCCAGGGCCAATACGAAACGGCGCATGAACAGTGCCGACGGCTGCCGAGGGTCACCGGCGCGGCGGGCGACCACTACATTGCCGCAAAGGCGCTCGCGGCTGGCGCGGAGGCCGCGCAGCACAACGCCAAGCTGGCCCCGGAGCCCCGGCAAGCGGCAGTCGAACAGCTCGCCTCAGCGGCCGTGGATGAACTTCGGCTGGCCTGGGAAGCCGGCTACCTGCGACGCGCGGCCGGCTTCAGCGGCCTCGTTTATTCGCGCCCGACGCTCAAGACGCTTGCCGAGTCCCCCGAGTTCACGCCGCTGCGCGAGCGCGCAGATTACCGACGGCTCATCGAGCGGATTCAAACGGAGCAACCGCCCCGCGAACCGGCAGAAGCGTCCTCAGCGGAAACGTCCCCAGCGGAGCAGTCCTCAGCGGAGGTAGAAGCGGCGGAAGACTCGCCGTAGGCCGCGCACTTATTGACCGTTGCGCCGCTGAAGAGCCTCTGCAGCCCCGGCCTTTGGCCGAGGGTCGTGTGCCCTTGGGATCGACGTTGTTCCGATGGAAAGCGACCCCCGGCGAAAGGCCGGGGCTGCAATTGATGAGTCCATGGCTCATTGACAGCGCAACGCTCAATAACCCGTGTATCGAGCTACGCGTTCAAGCGGCCCGCGGGCCTGATCGCTAGAGCAGCGCCGGGGCGCCTTGACATGCCGACCCGACTAGTGAGAACTGCGCGACTAATGAAAGCTGCCTGGCTGTCGGCTATCGGCTAGCGGCCGACGGCCAGTGGGAATAAACCTAATCCCGGCCGCTAGCCGCTAGCCAAATTCACTACGGGTTCATCAGCGGCGCAGGAATCAATAAGTGTCGGTCGACGCTTCGCGAGAAGCCGCTCTCGTGCGCCTGCGGCGCCACAGCGGCGCTCATCCGTCGTCGACGCGGCGTCAGGCGGCAGACGCGCCGCGCTTGCGCATCCATACAACCGCCCCCGCGCTGACAGTAAACAGCCCCCAAACCGCTAGCGACATCGGCTCAGGGACCGTTGACGGAGGAGGGGGCGGCGGTGCATTGATCGCCCAGAACGTAATGTGCGAGAGTCCGGCGAAGTTCTTGCCGTTGGGCGTCAGCAAACCGCCGGCGCTCGAGTTGGTATCCCACGCATTGGTGTAGGTCGCCGCGTTCAGATCAATGTCGGCGCCGACGTTCCACAAGTTCCAGCTTTGGGCCGCCTTCAACGAGAAGTAGGCCAGAATCTTGCCGGCCGGCAGTACCAGGCCCGCTTGGTTGAGTATCCACGTCCCCGACGCGCCGCCCTGACCGGTGATCGAGAAACTCACGCCCAGGCCGCTGCCGGAGGTGGCGGGGTCGTCGATCTTGGTGATCCTGGTCAAACCGTCGGTCGGCAATCCCGCGCCAGTGAGGGCCGCGATGATGTTCGGAAACGGGCCAGGATTGTTGACGTCTTGATCATCCCATTTTCCGCCGCCTGGCGCCGTTTCGCCCCAGCCGCCCGCGGGGACATTGGACAATACCGACCCATGAGCCGCTGGCAGGCAGTACAGCACCAGCAACATCGCGGTGGCGATAGCAGTTGTGCGCGTCATAGTAGAGTCCCCGCAAAGGGCATGGATGACCCAACCGCTATTCTCCACGGATTTGAGTAAAAGCAATAAGATCGATAACAGTTCTGCGCAAATGGCCCCTCCTCGTGCGGCCGGCGGGCGCATAACGGCAGAACTACGCCAAATACCGTACAGACCCCAAAGTCCCAAGGTAGCCCAGCGGCCTCGATTCAGCAGCGTGCGGCAGCGATCAGAGCCTCGCCCCGCGCTGGCGGAGGGGCTCATACTGTGCCACTGGAACTGCCGCCATTCAGTTCCTACAATAGCTGTTTCTCAAGAACGACCTGCCGATATTCAGTAGTGGGTCGGGTCGGCTAAAAGAGAGTAGACCGCTCGCTCCGCGAGCGGAAATTCATCTCGCGGAGCGAGATGACTACATTAGACCGACCCGCGGTCCGATATTCCGAGCTAACGGCCGCTTGCTGGCAATGGGTCCGGCAGCGGCCGCATCGGAACCGTATCGGAACGTGACGCGCGGGATCCGTTCGCGAGAGCTGCCGCAAGGCGACGCGGACACGGGCGAGACGGCTGCCCGCTGGCCGGCAAGGCTGCGCCGCCAATAGCGGGCGGCGTAAGGCCCTCCGCCCCTTGCGACTTGACCGCGAGAAGCCCTATAACTGGGTACACTGGCGCCGTAGCTCAATTGGTTAGAGTACCGGACTGTCGATC
>JADLBW010000220.1 GCA_020847515.1 Pirellulales bacterium
CCTCCTCGGAGGGGCTGTCTGTCGGCCGGCTGATCGTGCTTTTCGAAGCTTCGAGGGGCTACTCCATTTCGGCCGCAATTCGCATGGCCGACCCTCGAATTTCACCCACTGAAACACCAGGCGATCGCGGTCCGACGGCGTCCACTGCCGAGATTTCATGCCCTCCCGCATAAGAGCCAACGGAATCGTCGCAGCAGTCATGGCAAAACCCTCCCCGCTTCGCTGTAGAACCAAAGAGCCGTACATGCCAATGCGGCGGCAATTATACTGATGTATAGGTAGTGGTCAAGCGCCCAGAAGTCCGGATGTACAAGCCGGGGATTGCGGCCACGCTCGCCAACTCCTTTCGCGCGTCTGACCGTGCTCGGAAAACTGGCCAGACACTCCGCATGCGAGCCACCGACGGGCCGTCTCGCGGTGCAGCAGTGACTTCGCAACTGTAGTTGCAGTAAGGATTTGCGATCAATAAACCGCTTCAGGGCTTTCGCCCCATTCACGCCGCCCGCTACAATCGAGAGAGTGTCGCCGCACCGGCGACCGGAGCAAGAGTCAAGAGCTATGAACTCCACCGCCAATCACCAGCCGATGAAGTCGGCGTCGCCGGCCGTCGTGGCCGATTTCCGCGGGCAGCGCGTCGATGCGGCTGAATTCCGTCGCTTGCTGGTTTCTCATCGGCGCTTGATCCGCGCCGACCGCCGGTCCGAGCATCTTCGCGGTCTGAAAGATCTCGACACGGGCGAGCTGTTCCTGATCGACGAACGCCGCCTGTCGTAGTCGTGCGGTCCTGCCAGAGGCCTCGCAGGACTACCATCAGCTTCGATCCTGCGAGAGGCCTCGCAGGACTACCATCAGCTTCGATCCTGCGAGAGGCCTCGCAGGACGACCATCGGTATCAGCAGCGGGTCGGCTGCGATGTGCCTGTTGGCTGAGCGGCAGCGTTTGGCTGCGGCGGCGGAGAGGCGGAGAAGCGAGCGGCGGTGCTCTTCGGTTCCGACAGGTTCTTGCCGCGGATGTCGTGGGCGACGACGCGGTTGCGGCCAGCGTTGACGGCGGCGGCCAAAGCCGTGCGGGCCCGCTGGAGCACTCGCCGCAGGTCGTCCCCCTCGCTGGCCTGAACCGCGCCGATGCTGAGCGAGAAGCGGCCCGCGCCGGTGCTGGCGGGCAATCGGCAGCGCTGTGCTCCTTGACGCAGGTGCTCGGCAATCGTGCGGCCGTCGGCGAGCATCGCACCGGGCAAGAGCAGGGCGAACGTGTTTTCGCTGAGGCGGGCCAGGTGATCCATGTCGCGCATCGAAGCGTTGACGAGTTGGGCGGCGGCTCGCAAGAGAATCTCTGCCGCAGCGCCGCCGTGGTCGCCCAGCACCCGCTGGTACGCATCGACCTGCACCAGGAGCACGGTGAGCGGGGTGCCCGAGCGCCGCCACTGCGAGAGGCGGCGGATCAAGTCGTCGAAGAACGCCGGCCGGCTGGCCACGTTCGGCAGCGGCTCGCGAAAGAGCGAATCGGTGGCGATTTCGGTTTCGAGCCATTCGTCGCCCACGCCGTCGGCCGGCGTCGCGGCCAGCGGCGGCGGTTCTTGATAGCGCAGCAGCCGGCTGGTGCGGCCGTCATGCAGGTGTCCACAGTTGCGGCCGGCCCGCTTGGAGGCGTAGAGCGCTTCGTCGGTGCGGATGAGGGTCTCTTTTTCGGTTTCGCCCGGCAGCAGTTCAGCGACGCCCGAGCTGACCGTGACGCGCAATTCGCGCTGGGAGATTTGCAGCGATGTGGCGGCGACGGCCTGGCGGGAGCGCTCGCAAATGGCGGCGCAATTGGCGGCGGCGATTCCCGGCAAGACAACGGCGAATTCCTCGCCGCCATAGCGGGCCACCAGGCCGCTATTGCCGACCGATTGCCGCAGGACGCGGGCCACGGTGCGAAGCGCGTCGTCGCCCGCCTGATGGCCGTGGGTATCGTTGAAGCGTTTGAAGTGATCGACATCGACCAGCATGACGGTGGTCGGCGTGCCGTGCTGCTGGAATTCGGCCAGGCAGCGGGCAAGTTTGTCGTCGAGGGCGCGGCGGTTGGCGACCTGAGTGAGCGGATCGGTGCGGGCCTCGGCGGCGTGCGATTCGATCTGCCGGGCCTGCGTTTCGAGCCGCTGTTCGGCCGAGTCGAGCTGCTGCTGCATGCGGTGGTTGGCGTCGATGAGCTGCTTGACGGCGGCGACGACCGCCGCTTCGTCGTTGTCGTCGCTGGCGAGCTGGGCGTTGATCTCCTGCATGCACTCGGCGTGCTGATCGACCTCGGCCGCGACCCGGCAGGTCAGCTCGTGGAGGCGAGCGAGCGTCTCGCTGGCAAAACGAGCGTCTGGTTCGTCGCCGGCCGGCGATTCGCCGGCGCGCAGCAGCCGAACGCAAGCGACGGCCATCGCGCCGCCGCCTGCCGCAAGCAGCAAGAACGTCAGATCAATCAGAAGCTGCATAACCGCGCCAAGCAATCCCCGGCCGCAGCACCGGAAAAAAATGGGCCCTCTGCCGGCCAAAGAGCGCGAACGCTTCTCCCCCAAGATCACTTATGCCGTGGAACGGGCAAGTCAAGGCGCAAGCTGCAACCGCTCGCGTGCTTCGTCGGCCCAGGGGCTGTCGGGGGCCAGTTCGGCGAAGCGTTGCCAGTGGGGCCGGGCTTCATCCGCTCGGCCGAGTTCGTCGAGCGTGCGGGCCAGGTGATAGTGGGCGTCGGCATAGGCTTCGTGCGAGCGAATCGCCCCGGCAAAGGCGGCCGCGGCCAATTCGCGCTCGCCCAGTTCGGCCAGCACGCAGCCCAGATTCAAGCGAGCCTCGACGTAGTCTTCGTCGAGCTCCAGGGCCACGAAATATCGCTCGCGAGCCGCCGCCAGATCGCCCGCCCGATACAGCACCTCGGCGAGCTGGAAACAGAGTTCGGGCTGCGGCCCGGCAGCGGCGAGTGCCGAACGGTACATTTCTGCCGCGCCGGCCAGATCGCCCGCTTCGTCGAGCTCCGCGGCCCACTGGGCAAGCTGCGGCCCAGCGGCGCGCGATTCTCCTGGCGACGGACGCGACAGGAAGATCCCCGGCGAGGGGAGCGTGGCGAGTTCGCCCTCCTCGTCGGAATCGAGCGACTCGAAGTCGAGGCGCAGTTGTCCGCCCGGCTCGACCAACTCATCGCCCCGGCGGACCAGCAGCGTGCGACCGTCGAGCACCAGCGACAGCTCGGCCAGCGGCCGCCGCACATCGGGAAAGCGACGTTCGATCTCAGAGAGCTTGCGGCCGAGCGAGCGCGGCGAGATGCCGTGGCTGAGCAACTCCGCGAGCTGGCGGGCGACCGTCACCTCGAGAAAATCGAAATACCAGAGCCGGTGGGTCTGGTTCTGGGCAATGAGCCAACCGCGGCGCTGCCAGGCGCGAATGCGGCTGACATCGACGCCGACCAGTTCGGCCAGCATGGCGGCGGTGTAAGGGGCGGAAGCCACGGCGGGTGGTTCAGAATTCAGAATTCAGAATGCAGAATGCAGAATGACGAAGGATGAAAGTCAAATGACGAAGGAATAACGGAGGACGAATGACAAATGACAAATGACAAATGACAAAGGGACCAACGTTGAGCCGGGGCCTATCATAGCAACGCCTGGGAAACTGGGCAGCCGGTTGATCGACCGCCCTGAGGATTGCTACGCTTGGGGCTTGCGTCGCAGACGGCTCGCGGCGTCCCAGTTCTGCGTTCTGCGTTCTGCATTCTGAATTCCTAGAAACCCCCTTCGCCCGCATGACCGACGCGCGTACCGGCCGCCCCTGGGTGGGCTTCGACTTGGGCGGAACCAAGATGATGGCGGCCGTCTTTGGCCACGATTTCCGCCTGCTCGGTCGGCGGCGGCGAAAGACGAAGGGAAACGAGGGGGTCAAGAACGGCCTCGACCGCATCCTGGCGACGATCCGCGACGCCCTGAGAGAAGCGAATCTAGACGACCAGCGCCTGGCGGGGATCGGCGTCGGCTGCCCCGGCAATGTCGATCTGGAGCGCGGGATCGTCATCGACTCGGCCAATCTCGGCTGGCGAAATTTCCATATCCGCGACGTGCTGGAGCAGGAGTTCAAATGCCCGGCGGCGGTGATGAACGATGTCGATGCCGGCATCTACGGCGAGTATCGCTTCGGCGCCGGCAAGAACGCCCGCTCGGTCGTCGGCGTGTTTCCCGGCACGGGCATTGGCGGGGGCTGCGTCTATGAAGGGCAGGTTCTGCGGGGAAAGCACGTCTCGGCGTTCGAAATTGGCCACATGCAGGTCAATCCACACGGGCTGCCGTGCGGCTGCGGCCGCATCGGTTGCCTGGAGACGGAGGCCAGCCGGCTGGCGATCTCGGCCGCCGCGGCGATGGCCGCCTATCGCGGCGACGCCCCGCACCTGTTCGCCGCCGCGGGGACCGACCTGGCCAACATCCGCAGCGGCGTGCTCGCCGAGGCGATCAAAGCGGGGGACGCGACGATCGAGCGAATCGTGGCGCGGGCCGCCCGGCTGATCGGCACGGCGGTTGGCGACGTGGTGAATCTGTTGGCCCCGGAGGTGATCGTCTTGGGGGGCGGGCTGGTCGAAGCGATGCCGAACCTGTTCGTCGAGGAGGTGGAACGAGCCGCTCGCGCCCGCGCCGCCCCGCCCTTCAGCAAGACGTTCAGGGTCGCAGCGGCTAAACTGGGAGATGACGCCGTCGTCCGCGGCGCGGCCGCCTGGGCCGAAGCGAGGCTGACGAAGGCGGGATAGGGGTCACTTGTCACTTGTCACTTGTCACTTGTCACTGGTCACTTGTCATTTGTCATTTGTCACTTGTCACTGGTCGCAAGAATGTACGCCGCTAGCAATTAACCAACGACAGTTAATCAATGACAAAGG
>JADLBW010000221.1 GCA_020847515.1 Pirellulales bacterium
CCCCCGCACCGCCGGCAGCAGCGGTTCGGCCAGGCCGAGCTGCTGGCCGCGCGTCAACCCGCCGGCAATGCGGCGCCATAGGACGAGCGCTTCTGCCTGGGAGGCGGCAAAGGCGATCTTCCCGCTGACGGCCCGCCACGTTTGCCCGACCCGCCAGTCGTCGACGGCGAATCCGTAACCCGGCCGCAGGGCGTAGCCCAGTAGATTGAGCCACCGCGCCTCGTGGGCGGGCGAGCGGCGACGGCCGGGTTCGACTTCCATCAGCATTTCCCACAACCGCCGCAGCACCGACGTCGGCCACTGGTGCTTGGGCAGTTCCAGCGACTCGGCCAGGGCGTTGATCAGCTCCGCCGGTTTGCCGCTGGCCGTCGGACCGAACACTTGCTCGATCGGCTCCCGGCAGGCCGCCAAATTGCGCTCGTCGACGAACCCTTCGCGTTCCGCGTCCGACTCGTGCGCAGCGACATCGGTCTGGGTCGTTGAACGAACGTCGAACTGCAACTGCCAACCTCGGCTGCCGTCGACCTCGCGGCAGGAAAGCTCCAGTACGCCGATCTCCGACAAGTGGGCGTGCAGCCGCACGCGGGCCTGTTGCGGCTGGCGTTTGCGGCCCGCATGCAAGACGGTGCGAATCGGCGGCAGCGGGGTCAGCTCTTCCAGGTCGACGTCGATGAGGGCGCCTGGCGGATCGACCAGCCGCGTGCTGGAGGCGTACAGCGGCAGTTCCACCGGCTCGGCGAGCGTGAGCGTGAAGTCGATCGCCTCGATTTCGAAGTCCTGACCGGCGACGGCGTCGCCAGGGGCCAGGCAGACCGCTTGCGGCCCGTCCCCGGCGACGCCGATGTAATAACTTCGCGCCAATGTCGCAGCGATGCCGATGCCTTCGCCCCGCCGCACAAGTCCGTAATAGGCGGCGCCTTGTGCGACTGCCAGGTCCAGCCGGGGATTGTCGAGCACCAGCGGCGACCAGGCTGCGTCGCCGGGCGAAAACCACCCCGCCAGCGCCTTCAGCAATCGGTCCCGCAGCACCGGCGAGGCGAAGAAGCCGCCGTTGAGCAGCACCACGTCGGGCCGCGCGGGATCGGTCTGGCCGGTTGCCTCCCAATCTCGCTGCGGCGACTGTTCTCCCGTGAACCGGTGGGCCGTTAGAAATGTCGCCAAGTACCGCGTAATGGCTGCATCCGCGGCATAAGGCAAGCCGAAATCTTGAAAGCCCGACCGTCGCCGTTGCGGCTTTTCATCAAGCCGCACGGGCGGCAGAAAACCGTCTGCCAACAGCGTCTGGACTTCGTCCCGAGAGACCTCGATCTGCGACGCGCCGCCTACGACTCTGGAGCCGCCCGCCGGCAGATTGATCGTTACGGCATCGGGCGGATCCGGCCCCAGCAGCGTTTCCTTGACCCGCCGGGCCGTTCGCACCAGCACGTCCCATTGCCGCGCAGGCAAGGGGTCGTCGCCAGCCAGCCGCCGCTCCACATGGCGGGCTAGCGCCAGGTCGAGATTGTCGCCGCCGAGGATGAGATGCTCGCCGACCGCGATGCGATGGAAGCGCGCATCGCCCTCGGCCTCGCCGCGGGAGACGCGGATGAGCGTAAAGTCGGTGGTGCCCCCGCCGATGTCGCACACCAGGATGCGCTGGCCGGGGGCGATTTGCCCCTGCCACCGCTCGGCGTGCCGATTGAGCCAGGCGTAGAAGGCCGCCTGCGGCTCTTCGATGAGCACGACCCGCGGCAGCCCGGCCCTGCGGGCGGACTCGATCGTCAACTCGCGGGCGACTTCGTCAAACGACGCCGGCAGCGTCAGCACGACGTCCTGCTGGGCCAGGATATGCCGCGGAAACGCGGCGTTCCAAGCGGCGTGGATATGCCGCAGGTATCGCGACGAGGCTTCAACCGGCGACAGCCGGGCCACGTCGGGGTCGCCTTGCCAAGGGAGCAGTTCGGCCGAGCGATCGACGCCCCAATGCGACAGCCACGACTTGGCCGAGGCGATGAGCCGCCCCGGCTTGGCGGTCCCTTCGTCGCGGGCGAAGGCGCCGACGGCGTGCGCCGGGCGCGGCTCGCCCCAGGGAAGCCGCAGGGCGCCCTCCTCCACTTCCGCCGGCGTCCCCTGATAGTGATACGAGGGGAGCGTTTCGCGGAACTCGACTTGAAACGGCGCCACAACCTGCGGAATCGGCAGCGCACGAATCTGCCGCGGCGACTGCTGGGTATCGACGTAGGCGGCGGCCGAGTTCGTCGGGCCCAGATCAATGCCGACGACGTAGCGGCTTGGCTGCGACGGGTCGGCCGTATCGTGCTTGTCGTGCCGGCTCACGCTTCGGTCCCGTCCTGGGCGTCGTGGCGGATGCTGAATTGCAGTTTCCACCGCTGCTGGCTAGCGGTGCTGACGCACCACAGTTCGAACACTCCCAGTTCGGTGATCCGCGATTGGAACTTCACCGGCACGTAGGTCTCGGCTTCTGCTCCGCCGGCCTCCAGCATCGTTTCCAGCGAATCGGTTTCGGCGAGCTCGTCGTCGTCGATTTCCGGCAGGACGTCGCCCGGCTTATCGCCCGGCCTGACCGCCGAGCTGAAGAACCGAAAGTTCGCCGGCTCGCCCAGGACCAGGCCGATTTCGCCGGAAGGGACGTCGACGGCCGTTCCCTCCTCCATGCCGAAGGGAACGACGCACAGGGCCCGCAACGGCCGCGGAGCGCCGGGTATGGCCAGACCTGCGGTTTCGACGCCCACATAGTACGAGCGGGCCGTCCCGCCGCGAATACGCATGCCGCCGTGCTGCTTCGTCCAGCCGTAGTAGGCGGCGCCGCGCGCCACGGCGAAATCGAGGTCGCGCTGCCCGGGAAGCTCCTGCGGCGCCGCCCCCCCGGGCGCCCAGCGGCCCAGCGTCGTCAAGAGGCCGACGCGCAGCAGATCGGTTTTGAAGACCCCGCCATTGAATAGCACGTGCGACGGTGCGACGGCGCCGCCGCCATCATCGCGATGCGCGCTCAGAAACGCCGCCAGGTGGCGGGTAATAGCAGGATCGGCTTCAAACGGCAGGCCGATCTCCTGAAAGCCCGATTGACGCCGCCGCTGCGGCCTGTCGCTGAGCGCACAGTCAGGGAAGAAGCCGCTGACAAGCAACTCGACCGCCAGCTCCCGCGGCACGTCGACCGATACCGTGCCGCCGATCACCTTGCTGCCGCGACCAAGCACCGACACGCGGTGCATCGGCGGCGCGTCGCCCGACAGCAGGGCCTCCTTCGCATCGCGGCAGGCATGCCACAGGGCGACCGACTGCCAGGCGTTGAGCTTAACGCCTTGGGCGGCGAACAGCTCGGCGGTGCGATGGGCCAGCGCCAGGTCCATATTGTCGCCGCCAACCAGCAGATGATCGCCCACCGCCAGGCGGCGCAGCTCCAGCTCGCCGTGGTCCTCGGCCACGTCGATAAGGGTCAGGTCGGTCGTGCCGCCGCCCACGTCGCACACCAGCAAACGATGGCCGGCCTTGAGATCGCGCCGCCAGGCGTCGCCGCGGGCGGCCAGCCACGAATAAACGGCGGCTTGCGGTTCCTCGAGCAGCACCAGGTCGACCGGCAAGCCGGCCGCAATCGCCGCTTCGCGCGTGAGCTCGCGTGCGGCGGCGTCGAACGACGCCGGCACGGTCAGGACGACCAATTGCCGCCCAGCAGGGGCATCGGGGAACCGTGCGTTCCAGGCGGCGACCAGGTGCTCCAGATATCGCTGCGACGCAGCGAGCGGCGAGATCTTGTCGACTTCCGCCGGCGCCCCGTACGGCAGAATCGCCTGCCGGCGATCGACGCGGCTGTAACAGAGCCACGACTTCGCCGCCGCGACGGTCCGCTGGGGCATCTCGGCCCCCTGGCGCCGCGCATACTCGCCCGCGGCGAACCGGCGACGCCCCTCCCAGGGCAGGTCGAGGGCCCCGCTGGCGGCCTCGTGCTCCGGCGCGATATAGAGGAACGACGGCAGCAAGAGCCGATGCTCGACCGTGCTGGCGGCGGTCAGTTGCGGTATTTCCAGCAGCTCGACCTGCGAAGGCTCTTCCTCCAGTCGCGCATAGGCTAGCACCGAGTTAGTCGTCCCCAGGTCGATTCCCAAGACATACGTGGCCGTCATCAAACTCGCTCCGTCGCGTAGCTGAAGCTCCCGTCGAAGTGCTGCCGCCAGTTTTCCAGGCCCCTGCTCGTGATGGTAAGGCAAGCCAGGTGAAAGCCACGGGCGCCCGCCTTGCCGGTCCATCCCGCGGCCCGCCGCAACCGGAAAACGGCGTCCCAGCGACATCCTCGCGCGGGGCCGCTTGCCGCCTGATTCGGCGATGCCGCTACGCCTCCCTTTATGGCCACCTTCTGTTTGCGACTTGTGTGCCCTCTTACGACGGCTCAACCGACCTGCACTTCAGCCGGCGCCACCACCAGCGCCGCTTCGCGGCTGCCGGTCCACGCCGGGACGTCGCACCGCGTCGCCTCCCAGCCGCCGTGCACAAGCTCGCCTGAGAGCGGCGGCTGCCGCGCGACGTTGCCAGTGAGTCGAAATCGCCCCGCGTCGTACGCGACCGGAACATCAATCGATTGCCCTTCCGGCGACTCCACCACCGGACGCAAGCCGAACATCCGATCGATCACCTTGCGAGCGTCGCGCAATACGTCGCGGGCGGCGGCGCCGATTTGGGCGTCGGAGTAGCCGTCCAGCGATTCGCTGACGATATCGACGAAGCGGGCCTCGCGCTGCAGGGCGGCCAGCAGGGCGACGGCGTCGCTGCGGGCCGGCGGCGGGGCAGGGGCCTGGGCTTTCTCCGGCGCCGCTCGCCGGGCAGCCGGTTCCGCCATCGCGCCGATCTGGGGCGCCGCGGCCGGTTGATCGGCTTGCCGCACTCGGCCGGCGAAATCGCCGTCGAACAGGATCTTGAAGAAGGCGCGAACTGCTAACCACCACCGCATCGTGGGCAACTCCGAACTTCCGGCCAGTGGCGATACTGACTGATCATCAACACGTTCATCAATAGTGTTGCCCGCCGCGGGCCGCTTCGTCCATGCCTCGGCCGCAGCAGCGGACTACCGCCGGCGGCGAACAGGCAAGAAAAAAGCCGCAGCCCCCTGCGGGGCTACGGCTTGTGCTCAGTCGGGCCGACTGGATTCGAACCAGCGACCTTTTGACCCCCAGTCAAACGCGCTACCAGGCTGCGCTACGGCCCGAACGAATTGTCCCCGGTAAAGTTGCCTTCTGGCGACCTCCCGGAGTAATGGAAAACCTGCCGTCGCACCAAAATCACTCAATATATTGCGGCATGGTTTTCCCTAGTTTATCAGCGGGACGGTGGGCAGTAAACGCCCGCTTGGCCGTGCTGCTCGGCCTGCTGTTCACGATGCGTTTCGATAGCAAGCGTCGGAAGCGTTGCTGCCGAGTCGACCGCAAGCCGCATGTGCGCTGACTGACACCGTTGAGGCTTGGACATTGCTGGTGCAACTGGCATTTTCCAGACCCCCGAGAATTCCTAGACTTCCGCCGTTCTAACAACGGGGGATGTCGATGCCAAGCATGGAAGCTGCGGCGTGTACGCCAGTGCCGGTTGATCCGAAGCGATTCAACCCGGGCGCGACGATTCCCTACGGCGTGACCGTCGCCCATGTGCGGAAGGCAATGGAGGAATTCATTGAATTCCTAGGTTTCATCAACGGCCAACTGCACACGCGGAAGCTAGAACGTCTCGAATCGTTCCTTATGCCCGCGAATTTCAGCAGCATGGTTGGCGAGTTCATGGGTGCCGCGATCCCCAAGCATTGCAGGACGGTCTTTCGGAACACTTACCACAACGGCCACCTGGACATCGTTCCCGCAGACACCTACCCTGAAAACGCGATACAGCACGGACCTGAGGGAATAGAGATCAAGGGCAGCCGGAAT
Organism: Pirellulales bacterium; assembly: GCA_020847515.1. Lineage (GTDB taxonomy): Bacteria > Planctomycetota > Planctomycetia > Pirellulales > Lacipirellulaceae > Lacipirellula. The sequence goes on from JADLBW010000221.1 coordinate 5,907, forward strand.
GTTCGCGGCTGGCAGGGGCATAATGCGGAAGAAACTTGGCTGATGGTGTTCGTGTTTGACAGCAACACGTCCCGCGATGTAAGCCGAAACATCGACCCCAAGCCGTTCAAGTTCGTCAAGGTTGTCGGCGCCAAGTTGCTCAGTAGTGATTGGCAATTCTCTGGCCGATCCGAGACAAGCCGCCGAACGATTACCGCGAGCGTAACGCGAAGCGGCTTCGACAAAATGGAAGCCAACTGGATCTACCGTGCCTAGCGCGGTAGCGTTGCGTGTGGTATCTTGAGCGGATGCAACCTAGAGTTTCGACTTATTCTGCGGTATCGGTGGGCTGTCGCTTGGCCTTGAGCGTGCCGGCTTCGATACGATTGGCGGCATCGACAATTGGCACGATGCGGCTAAGACTTATGAGCACAACCACAAGCGGCGAGTGCTGCTAACAGCCCGTTGAATTATTCCCTTTTTTCACGCCGCGAGGGCGTAGCGGACTCGATTCGCGCCGGTCTGGCGTAGAGCGGTCATAATTGTGCAAAGCACCAGTGCGTCGGTCCGAAGCGGTTTCACGGCAAGCCAAGCAAGATGC
>JADLBW010000222.1 GCA_020847515.1 Pirellulales bacterium
GCGATCCTACCCCGCGGCGCTGCCGGACGGCGAAAATCGCATACTCGATCTGCGCTGGTTCTGGGACTACGAAATCGAGCCGGGCAGCGAATTTCGCGTGCGGATTCGCCTGTCGCCTACTGAAGCCGTCGGATCGAGCCTCTCAGGCTTTACGCAAGAATTGAACTTCGCGGTCTCGGGCGCCACTAGCGGCTTTGAACTACATCAAATGGCCCTCAGCGTCCCGGATTCGATCCGCTCGTTCGACATTTCGTTTATCAGCGGCGGATCGATGGCAGCGATCGGAACGCTCTACGTGGACGACGTCTCGGCTGCGTTGGTCGCGCCGACGGCGCTCCCGGGCGACTACGATCTAGATAATGACGTGGACGGCGCCGATCTACTCGTCTGGCAGCAGTATTTCGGCGCCACGGTGTTGCCGGGAACCGGCCCCGACGGCGATCGCAACGGCGTCGTCGACAGCGGCGACCTGGCCGTTTGGAAATCCGGTTTCGGCAACGTCGGCTCGATGGCGGCGTTCTCGCGCGGCGGCGCAGCGCCGATCCCCGAGCCAGACGCCCTGGCCTTGGCAAACAGCGTTTGGCTCCTATGCTGGGCGGCCCAGCGTCGTGCAGGCCCTTGGACAAGGGGAATTTCGGCAGGGCGAGCCGTCTGAAGGGCCAGATCGTCGCGTCGGCGCCCGATTGGCGTATGGCCAAAACTTAAGCCGCATAACGTCGAAGCGGCGATGTCGCGGCCATGCGACAACGGATCTTGACCGTGCCGTCATGCGACGACCGCCACATCAAAGCGCTGTTCAGGCGGCTTGGCCGGCGGGCCATCCCACGCCGATCCGGCGGCTTGCGACGTCGATCGGCTGACGGACCGCTGCCGCACTTAGCTCCGTCGGCCAAGGACGTCAGCCTCGTAGCGACGTAACGGCGCCAGCCAGCGCCCGTCGGCCGGAACCTCCTGGCGCTCGCAGAAGTAGCTCCATACGTCTCCCCAGGGCAGGGCTTTGGCATCCTCGCGAAGCGCCAGCCGCGTCGTGAAGTCTTCCACAGATTCCGCCGTCTGCAGCGCTTCGATCGGCAGCAACAGGGCGCGGAGCATTGCTTTGAGCGTCGCTCGGGCGCCGATCACCCAGGCCGCGACGCGGTTGATGCTGGCATCGAAATAATCCAACCCGACGTAGGTGCGGTCCACGTAACGCCCCAGGACCAGCTCATCCATAATGGCCTGCACTTCGTCCGACAGAATCACCACATGATCGCTGTCCCAGCGGACGCCGCGGCTGACGTGAAGCAGCACCCGGTCGAGCCAGCAGAAGACGGCCGACAGTTTGTCGGCGATGGCTTCGGTGGGATGGAAATGCCCCGCATCGAGACAAAGGACCTTTCGGCGACTGATTGCATAGCCGAGATAAAACTCGTGCGACCCCACGACGTAGCTTTCTGAACCGATCCCGAATAGCTTCGACTCGACCGCGTCGAGTTGATGGTCGAGCGGCTCGGCAAATACCGCGTCCAGGGAAGCGGCGAGCCGCTCGCGGGGTCCTCGCCGGTCGACCGGCAAGTCCTTGTAACCGTCGGGAATCCACACGTTGGTCACCGCGGGGGCGCCTGTGGCCGCCCCCATCGCCGCGGCGATCCGGCGGCAGGCGATTCCGTGTTCAATCCAGAACCGGCGAATGGCGTCGTCAGGATGCGACAGGGTGAAACCGTCGTTCGCCTTGGGATGGGAAAAGTAGGTCGGGTTGAAGTCCAGGCCGCGCCCCGTCTCGCGAGCCCAATCGATCCACCGCTCGAAGTGGCGCGGCTCCAGCTCGTTGCGCTCGACTTTAGCGCCTCCGGTCTCTGCATAACATGCATGAAGGTTCAGCCGGTGGCGGCCTGGAATGAGCGCGTACGCCTGGTCCAGGTCGCAGCGCAGCTCGTCGGCCGTCCGCGCCCTGCCGGGATAGGCGCCGGTGACCGCCAGCCCTCCGCCCAGTGCCGAGGCGCCCTCGAAGCCGGCGACGTCGTCTCCCTGCCAGCAGTGGATCGACAGGCTGACTCGCGCGAGCGCGTCGAGGGCGGCCTTGGCGTCGACTCCCAGCTCCGCATAGCGCTCGCAGGCGCGGTTAAACGCGTTGTCGATGTTCGTCATCAACGGATTCTCCGCTTGACCAACTAATACAGGGCGTATTATTCACGATCCAGAACCGATAGTTCAATCTGAGCTTACCACTTGCTCCAGAGGAGGCCAGTTGCCGCGGTGGCGCGGCTTGTGCAGTTGAGGGATCGCGGCAATCGTGGAATTTCTGGCGGCGGCGAATTTCACGGAAACGCGGTCTGTCCTGCTCTGTCCTGTGTGAACGCGACCTTCGGGCGGGGGCCGCCGGCCCTAACTTGGCGAGGTTGGGTCTGGGATCGGATTCTTTAACTGATTTCAATCCCTCCCCTAGCCCCTCCCTTCGAGGGCGGGGAATTGATTTCGCGTCAGCATACTTGGACGACTTCCATGCCTAGCAGTTGGCCGAGCTTCGTAATGTGAACGGCGAGATGGCCGACGCCGACGGCGCAGTGATGCGCGGGGCCGTGGCTGTTCCATGTTTCGACAAAGTGGCGAGCGCCGCAGGCGAACTTGTAGCGGCTGTTCGTATTGCCGATCTCCAGAATGGGGCCGGGGACCGACTCGGCCTCGGCCGCCAGCAGCTTCAAGCGGCCATCGACGGTCTGCACTACCGAAAGAAGCGTGACGGGGCCGTGCCGGACGGCCATTTCGACCGACAACCCGCGGCCCACCTTGCCGTGGTAGACCTGCAGCGGGCGGACCTTGGTCTTGCCCTGGGCGATCGCGATGTGGCCGGGGCCGTCGTGGCCCATCAGCACAACGTCGTCCCGGTAGTCCATGGCGTAGTACTCGGTGAACGACCCGCCGGCGCCGAACAGGTCGAGGATCTTCATCGCCTGGACGTTCTTGATTTCCAGCTCGCCGGCGACGGGGACGCCGCGGCCGGTCAGCAGCGACGTGCCGAGAATGATCGAGGAGATGGCGTCCTCGTTCGCGGGATTGCCGCTGCCCATGTAGTAGTATGCCAGCGATCCGAGCCGTTTTTCGGCGACGAGCTGGTCGAGGGCGACCGAGGTGCGGGCCGCACGGGCCAGTTCCTCGGGCGAGCAATCGGCCTGTACGTCGAACGCGTCGGCGAACTCGGCGACGCGGCCGGCGATGGCGGCGTCGTCAACGCGCGTGCGGCGCTCGGCCAGCTCGTCGACTTCCAGTATCTCGACGTGGCCGCCGAAGTAGGCGCACTGCTGGGTCAGGTCGGAATAGATGTCGAGCATGCCGCAGTAGTAGTGGCCCATCACGCCGAGGCGGTTGTGCTCCATGCCATAGGCCACGCGTGCGGCGGAGAGCCACTCGTCGACTTCGCTCCAGACGCGGTCGTCGCCCTCCAGCATGCCGGTGATTTGATAGAACGGAATGCGAGCGCGGTTGAAGACATTGGCGATCTCGGGCGCCGGGCAGGCGCCGCACCAGGCGAGCCACTCGCCAGTCATGCGGGTGCGATCGCCGAGTTGATTGAACTGGGCGTAGTCGATCGCATCGCCGGGCTGGAGATTCAGGATGATGACGGGGGCCTTCGCGCGACGGACCACCGGCAGCACTGTCGAGGAAAGGGCATAGGTGGTCAGATGTAGAAAGATCAGATCGACGTCGGCCTGGCGAAATTTGTGGCCGGCCGCCAGCGCCCTTTCCGGCGTATCGATCAGCCCGAGGTTGACGACCTCGACGGCCCGCTGGCCGAGTTGTTGCGCGGTGCGGGCGACGTAACCGCGCAAGCGCTCTTCCAAGCCGGCGAATTGCGGCCAATATGCGTCGAGGCCGATTCCGAACAGGCCTACCTTTACACCCGGCAAATATGAAGCGGTCATGGCGGCGAACTACTTACTTATTGGGAATTGCACCGCTAATGAGCCTCCGCGGCCCCCCAGACTGCGGCCGGGGAATCGTGTGCCATTAGGGCAGGCTTTATCTCGATGGGAAGCAACCCCCCCAGTAGAGCCCGGGGCTGCATTTTAGGGACCTGTGGCTCATTGATGGAGCAGGGGTCAAGCATAGGCGTAATTGGCGCCGGATGGCTGGGCTGACGGCAGCCCGAACTCCACGAAGCAATAGTCGGATCTCCATCCGTCGACGACGGCGCCCTCTTCGAGCCTTTCCAGCCATACCGCCGCGCCCGGCGGGCGGAAGCTTTCGGGGGTGGCATAAACTGGCTCGCCGGCCGGATGGTGATGCGGCCCCAGCAGATTGCGCAGGCTGTGAAACAGCGTGACAGCGATGCGGTTCTTGCCGCGCCGCAACTGCGGTTTAATGGTGAGCGATAGCGGATGCCAGGCGAAGAATCCTGCCCCCTGGTCATTTACCTGCACTTCGGCCACCGCGGCCGGCAATCGGTTGAGGAGCAACTGGACGCCGTGCTGGGGCAATTCGTCGAACGTGATTTCTGATTCGTACCGGACCCGGCCCGCGAAGAAGGGGAGGCCCTGCGACGTGAGATTGCCGACGGTGAGCGGCTGCGGCATTGTGAGGCGCCAGGGAAGCGACAGATAGACCAGCTCCTGCGGCGGCAACCAGGCTGCGAGCGGCTCGCCGGTGTGGTACTCGATCTGGCCGTGCCAGCCTTGTGGTCCCTTCGAAGCGGCGCCGAGGACCGAAAAGTCGCCCAGCAGCACCAGCGATTCCAGCGGCGTGCCGAGGCGACGATCAAGCTCGTCGATCTGTGCTAGGTCCCCATAGCGAAAACGTGGAAACCTGAGCGTTATCGATTCGCTCTGCCCAGAGGCGAGCAGGTCGAATTGACAGAACCCGCGACCGGCGAGCGGCCATCGATCGGCCGGGGCGGCGTCCGCCGGCTGGCCGTTAACCAGGACGGTGGCGTCGGCGTCGTCGCTTTCGAAAACGGCCTGCAGGCGCGAGCCGAGCGGCAGTTCGGCAGTCGAGGGGGTGGTGAAACTGAGTTCCAGCGTTCCTTCATGCCGGCGGCGATCGAGGTAGTCCTTGATCGCCAGGACCGGATGCGGCCCTCGCCAGGGGCCGCCTGCGGTTCGCCAGCGGGCGTGATCGAGGATCAGCGCATTGGGATCGTGCCGCTCGACTCGCCACGGCAGATCGTGGAGAGCAATGCTGGTGCATTGAAGGGGTTCGCCGCTTGAGACTTTCACGAACGGTAGAGACGCGGGCGAGTTTTCGACGATCAGCGTCGATTGCCCCGGTACCACGCAGAACGTCGCGCGGCAGTCGTTGACCGGGATCTCTTCAAGCTGGGCGCAGTGGGTATGCCAGGCGAAGGCTCGGGTAGGCGCCGATCCGTTCCAGCGAACGCGGACATTGCGGGTATGGAAGCGGTCGAGATTCACCAGCAGCGTCGATCGCTGGTCGTCCTGGACGCGGGTGTAGCGCCAGAGGCGGCCGGGCGACGGATCGGCGGCTGCCTCGATCAGGGGCGGGGCGGCCGCTGACAAGGCCCGCACGGTTTCCTCGACGTCGCTGCCGTGGACTGAAGCTGACTGTAACAACTGCCGCAGCGGCGCCGACGCGTCGCCCGCCATGCCGTCGACTTGCGAGGGCCCGCTTCCGACGTAGGCGACGATGCCGCCGTGCTCGATGAAGCTTGTCAGGAGTTCCACGGTCGAATGGCGCAATGTCTCCAGCGGCGGAATCAGGACGGCAGAATACGCGGCGTCGCCGACGCGAAAGCAAGGCTGCTGGTCGCGATGCTCGACGGCGCCGCATTCGGCCATCACGCCCTCGTCGCCGAAGTCGAACACGTAGCTAGCGTCGAGAAGCGCGTGGCAGAGTCGCTTCCACTGCCGGTCAAGTTCATTTAGCGATTCATCCGTCGAGGGGCAGAAGAAGCGTGTTTCCCAAGTCGGTTGGCTGCCCAGTTCCACCGGGCCGCGGCTGCGCGCGATGACTGTTTCTTGCGGATGGATGACCAGCAGGTCGGTCTGGCCCGCCCCGTTGGCCATAATCGCGCACAGCCGCGCGCAGTGATCCTCGAGGAATTGGTTGTGGGGCCACCAGGGCTGATGCGGGGAGATGGTGGGCGGATAGTCGCGTTTCCTGGCGCCGGCCAGCGACGTGCTACAGAGGTGCGGCACGAGGTGATTGGCGCCGAGGACGATTTGCTGTTCGGCGATCCATTTGCGGTCGGCAAAGCTGAGGTGTTGCCCGCTGGCGCCAAACAGTTCAGTCATCATCCGCGGTTTGCTGAACTGATGCACCGCCGAGCGACAACCCAGGGCGGTGACGACCTCGCCCACCTGCCTGCCGAGGTGGTCGACCCCCGGCCAGTCGAACCGGCGGTACAAACCATGGCAATTGACGCCCCAAGAGAAATGGAGCGGCAGGCTATGCTCGTACATGAAGTGGCCGGTCCACGCGACGCCGCGGCGGCGCCGCCAGAGGGCGATCTGCTGCATGAACGACCGGTCGAACAGCGCGACCAGTTCCCGGTAATAGACGAGGCGATGCCGCGCGGCACGAGCGCCGTCTTCAAACAGCGAAGGAAGGATTTCGTCCAACGGTTCGTCGGCGTCGGCGGCGAGCCGCGCGGGGAGTTCGTTGCTCCAGGGAATGGCGCCGGCCGGCCAGGAATAGAGATACGTAAGCGCCGGCTCGTCGGAAAAGATCGCCTCGATGGAATCCTCGAAGTATCCTTCGAGCGCGTCGGCCAACGGGACAAACGCCGCCCGGAGAAAGCACCTGACGGCCTCGTAGTTCGTCAGATCTACGTAACACGTGCCGCTGAACTTCGGATGGCCCAGCGGCATGGTCCAAACGTAGTACTGGCAGGCGTCGCGGCGCAGCAGCGGTTCGCAGTCGAGCGGCGGCTGGTCCGCCGCGGGGCGGCGCAGCAAGGCTTTGAGCCGATAGGCTTTGTCGGCCAGCGGCACCGCTCCGCCCGCCCAGCCGGAAGGCCAGCGATCTTCATCGTATAGGTTGAGGCGGAAGCCAAGCTCGCGGGCGCGAGCGACGCTGGCCTTGAGACATGCGAGATATTGCTGGCCCAAAAAAGGGATCAACATGCCGAGGCGGACGTGCGCATAGGCCCCGCCGAAACCTGCCTCGGCAAGGCGCTCGACGAGCTGGGCGCATCCCTGCGGCTCCATCAGGTCGTTCCACGACCAGAAGGGGGCGGCTCGGAACTGATCGATATTCAACTTATCCACCGTCGCTCGGCTGCCAGCCGAAGCAAAGTGCCGAGAATCCATACCAGCGATGCACCCGGTCCTGGTTCAGGGACGGTTGCTGCGCTGACGATTGCGGCGTGGGGCGCGTGCTGTCGTTGCCAGACCAGAAAGTCGGCGCCGTCCACATATCCATCGCCATTGGCGTCGCCCTGCGAGTGATTCGGATCCTGGCGCCCGAAATCGGTGCGCCATGCGGCGAGGTCCAGACCGTTGATCTGACTGTCGCCATTGAAGTCCGCATCGACGTACTGGAGCATAAGCGACTGTCCGTCGTTTTCCAGCAGCGGCTGGAAACCTTGCCACTCCCCGGAAAGCAGCAGCGACGCGACGTCGATGCCGCCGGCGGCCGTAAGAAGTTCAAACTGATCGCCGGGCAGGGGCTGATAGCCAGCAACCAGCGAGATTTCCAGTTGTCCTTGCACGTCGGCGCGGCCGTCGATCGCCAAAGAATCGAACTGTCCGGGCGCGGCGCCGGCAAGTTCGACTGCGAGACGTGCTGCTGAGGATTGCACGAAGTCGCCGCTGACCGTGAGCTGGCCAACGCCGCCTGCTGCTAAGCCGGGCGCGACGATGCCGCCCGGGAAGTTCAGCAAGTCGCCCTGGACGCGACCGACGCCGGTGAATCGACCTTCGTTGACGATGAAGCCCCGGGCGCCTGCCGCGAGCCGGCTGTTGAAGGCCACGTGGCTACTAGCGGCGATCGTAAGCGTGCGGGCGTTGAGCTCAACGGCGTTGTTGAAGGTAAGCAGGCTGCCCGGCGCGACAGTGATGTTGGCGTCTGAATCAAGTGCGACGGCCGCTTGGAACTCATGGGAACCGGCGTCTACTTCAATCGTTGCGTTGCCCGCATCTGCATCCAGGATTACCTGCGCGGCGCCGGCGATGATATAGCGCTGGGCATTGTTGAATTGAATTCGCCGAACGCGGGCGTCCTTGTCGACGAACACTGTCGTCGGTCCGGCGGCGCCGTCGGCGAAGATGGCCGTTCGATCGCTGCCGCTGGGGACAAAGCCGCCGCTCTCGGCAGTGCTGGTCCGCCGCCAGCGGGACGCATCATGCCAACTTCCTCCGCCGGGACCAGCCCAGCGGACCACAGGGTCGGCCGCTTCGCGGGTGGTGTAAACGACGTCGTCCAAGAAGGTGTAGTGCTTGTTGGTATCGGGACGGCTCACGCCGGAGTTGTAGTTGGTAAACCCGAAGGCGTTGAGCGACATGGGTCGATTCTTGCCAGCGGCGTCGATGTCGACGAAGGTGGAAACGGTCATCGGCCCCCACATGCCGAGCGACAGCCGACCGCGGCCGCCGACGCCGCCTGTGGGGTTGTAGGCGAGTTCGAACTCGTACATGCCCTCGAGCAGGTGGCCCCCGCTCTCCAGCAAGGGGCCGTTGTAACCGGCGTCTTGCTGGCGGACTTCCAGGCGAAGCCGGTAGCCCGGGCTCAGCTCGATAAGGGCGATCCGCACGGCGTCGCCGCTGGCGCCGTAGTTGTTGGCATCGAAGAAGCCAATGTTCATGTTCCAGGTGGGGCTGTGATCAGCGTTGACCATCAGCTTACCGCTGGCCCACAGCGGTTGCGACAGAGGCGGCGCGCCGCCTCCCAGGTTGCCGCCGAGCGTGGTGTCGCCGTAGAAGCTGTCAAACGTGTTCATGCCGAAGTAGCCGCCGACCTCGCCGGGGGCGCCCAAGGCGTTGCTGGTGACGGCGTTGTAGCCGTAGTTGTTGAAATCGTCACGGGCGCGGTCCGGGCTGCCGTGGGGAAGGACGTTGTTCACGCCCGTCCAGTCCGGGTCGGCATTGAAGTTCTGTCCCACGAGTTCCGCCGAGGCGGGCGCCGCCGCAAACAGGGCGGCGATCGCAATCGGAAGGCTGACGAGTCGGCGGCGCGATCGCCCGAGCTTGCCTACCATGGCGGCGCCGCAGATCACCGTGATTGTGGCGATGCCCGATGGTTCCGGTATCGCGAGGGCGCGGACGGAAACTCGCGTGGATCTGACGACCAGTTCAAACCGGCGGGCATCTTCCCCGTAGAGGCGGAGTCCGCGATCGGTCACGGCGCCGGCCATGATGACGGTATGCTCTTCGCCGGCCCTGACAGTCCGTCGAGGCATGGCGGCGAGGTCAAGAACCCCCGCGACTTCGACTCTGCCCGTCACGGACAGCGGCGCGAGTGAACCTGTCTGCTCATCGAAACTCGCGGTAAAGATGCTGGCGTCGGACAGCACCAGGTCTCCGATGAGCGTTGCCCGCGGCGCGGATAGCGAGGCCGCGGAGACGATCACCTCTCCGCCGCCGGCGTCGACGAGATGGTTGAGCGCGACCGTTCCGCCGCCGGTGATAGTCAGCGTATGGCCGTTGAGCGCTACCGCGTTGTTGAGATCGAGGCGAGAGCCCGGCGCCGCCGAGAAGACCGCGTCGTCGGCCAGATTGAGCGGGGTCTGAATCTGATGCTGGCCGGCGACCACGTCGACGGTCGCCCGGACGTTGTCCAGGTCATCGAGCGTCAGCGCCGAGGCTCCCGCGACCGCGTAGTGAAAAATCGGATTGTTGAACTGCAGCGCCTTCGCAGTGAGGGGCTGCGAAAGGACGACCGTCGCGTGCTGCGTCAGCCCGCTGCCAAAGATGGCCGTTCGGTCGGCGCCCACTGGGGGCTCGCCGGGGGACCAGTTGCGGCTCTCGATCCACTCGCCGCCGCCGCGCAGCTTCCACTGGGCTGCACTCTCTGGCGCAGTGACGGCGGTGTAACTCACATCGTCAATGAAGACGCGATACTGGCCGGACGTTGTCGACTCGGCGTCATAGACTTGCAAGCCGAACGCATTGAAAACCGTGTTTTCATCGATCCAGCGCGCTGGCCGTCCAGGCTCGTTGCGGGCGGGCATGTTTAACGTAGCGCTCCGCGAGGCGGGCGTTCCCGGCGTCAGGCCGTTGAACGTCACGGTTCCCGAACCTAAGCCGCCGTTGCCCGCTGGGTTCCAGGACATGGTCCACTGGTAGTCGCCGTCGACAAGTCCGGCGGTTATCGGGCTCTGATGCGTTTTGCCGACGACCTGCCGCAGCCAAAGCAGGAATCGGCCGCCTTCCACGATGTGAATCCGCAGTGCGTCGCCGCCCTTGCTGGGGTCGCGGGCGTCGAAAAACGAGATGTTCATATTGAACAACGGGCGGAGCGTCGAGTCGATCGAGATGCGCCCACTGGATTGAATAGGCTCGCGGACCGAGAGCGTCCCCCCTAGATCGACGTCGGCGTAGAAGCTGTCGTACGCGTCGTGGCGGCCGAACAGGCCGCCGGCCTCGCCGACCAGGCCGCCGGCAAAGACGGTTGTGGGCGAGTAGCCGTAATTGTCGTGGGGCGTGTGATTGTTCAGCGCGGCCCAGTGGGGGTCGTCGCTGAAGTTTTCGGTGACTAGCGCGCTAGCCAGCGAAGTCGCTTCCGCCCTCAGGAGTGCGGCCATGATTGCCGCTAACCAAAGCCGTCGCCGCGTGCGGTTCATTTTCGCCAGCACTCTTTCGCAAAGAAACAGGCCCCGTCAGCCGGGACCGACCGCCCGTAGGACCGGTCGCATCGACGACGTACGAGGCCTCGCAAACCGCCCGGCAAACAACTTGTCTAGCGACGGCAGCGCATCGCCCCCGCAAGCGTCGCCATAGCCATGACAAGCGATCCGAGCGTGCTCGGCTCAGGAATTGTGCTGGTGTACTGCAAGTTACTGAAATCGACGCCGTAATTCCGCTGGACGCCAACCTGCAAGTACCCTTGCGCCGCTCCGAAGGCTTCCAACTGCGCGGCCGGGTCGATCGCCCCCGAACTGTTGATAATTACTGTCTTGCTGGCGTCGGACATCGTACCGGTGACGGTCAGCACGCCGCCCGCCTCGGACGCCGTCAGGTCGACGTCGAACGGGTTATTCCGTCCGCCGAAATCGCTCCCCCAGTTGGCGACTGGGCCGACGAGACTGCCGCCAATGCTCAGGAACACGCGGTCTCCGCCGCCGCCAGGCCCCAGGATCGAGACGCCAAACTGGGCCTGTTGCCTCAGATGGGGCGTCGCCGGATTAGCCTGGTAATCGCCGTCTCCCGGCGCCGTGTCGGAAAAGTAACCGAGGATGGCGACCTGGTCCGCTCCGTTGACGATGCCGTCGTCGTTCACCACGATCGTGGCTTTGATAATCGGATTGTCACTCCAATTCAGGCCGCCTGCGAAATCGTCCACGAGATAGGCTTGGTTTTCGGTGCCGTAGAGACCGTCGATGAACGTCCCGGCATTGACGATGCTCGTTTGTCCGGCGCCCGGAGAGGAAATGCTTCCTGCTGATTCGGTGATCGCCCCTACGCCGCTTACCACCCCGGCGGCGTGTGCCGATCCGGCCAAGAGTGCTCCGACGGCAGCAAGTATCAGTTGTTGTTTCATGAGATCACACCTCAAAGAAGAGAAGGAAAGAACACTTGACTACGCAACCAAGCTCCGCAAGTCGCTCCGCCCGCCCCGTGGTACAACGCATCGTCCAGCGGCTATCGACTCCGGCGTCGGGTTACGGATGCCCAAACGCCAAGCGCCGCGGCACAGGCGCCAAGACAAAGCGAATTCGGCTCGGGCACGGCCCCGATAGCGCCAACAGCGCCAGCGACGCCGAATTGCGATTGCCACGTCAGGAAATCGCCGCCGTCGACGTCGCCGTCGTCGTCGGCGTCGCCGTCAACCGGCATTGCCCCGGTCAGCGTGCCAAATCCTCCGTTCCATAGCGTCAGGTCATCCCCGTCGACGCTGCCGTCGCCGTCAAAATCGCCTGCTAGCCCCGGGCTTCCATTGTCGTCGATCCGTACGGGGTCGAGGTTGTCGGCCCCCTGGTCCGACACGACCGAGTAGGTCACATCGTCAATGAAGGCGATGCCCCGCCGCCAGGCGTCCTGCTGCTCGCGCAAGTAGCTTTGCGATATGGCGAACGCATTGAACGGATGGAGGGCGTCGGCCGGACGAGAAAATGTGAATTGGCCGATCTCGATGCCGTTGACGTTGCCCTCGAACCACGCCTCGCCGACGTTTGCGTCGAACTTCAACGTCAGATCGATATCGAACGACGTATCGTACGGCACATTGATGGCGCCGCTGTTATTGCCGTTGATTTGCAGTACGAACCTTGGCCCCCCGACAAACCCGATGCCGGCGGAGATATTGCCGCGGTTAAAGTCGGTGGCCGTCGGCGATGGCGGCAGGTTGTAGTAACCCAGCGTAATTCGCTCGTCGTTCTCGTAACCGAGGTCTTTGATGAGCATCTTTCCTTTGATGACGACCTCTTGAGAGTGATTCAATTCCCCGCCGAGGTTCGTGTCGGCGACGCCGCCGTAATCGAACCAGTTGAATTCGCCGCCGAACTCGCCGGCGCCAGTTCCGCCTGCAAAGTTGCTGGTCGTCAGGCCGAAGTGATTCGTTACGATGTTGCCGTTTTCAACCAGTGTGCGCTGCCCGCCGAAGCCATCCTGGACGACTTCATTGTCGGAGGGGTTGTCCATCGTCGCCGGTTTGGGTCGGACCACGTCGTTATTGACGAACGTGTCGAACCGGGTTCCCGACCCGACGCCGAACGTCTCGGTCACGGCGACCTGCGCTGCGGCCGGCGCCGGGACGATCAATGCGCCGGCGAAAGCCATCAAACCATAGAGCGGGATCGACAAACTTCTTAGCGTAGCCGCCTGGTTGGCCATAGGTGCTCCCTTTCACGTCGCGCTTGTGGTGTCGTCGCTTTACAAGACCTCAGTTGAAGGCGTCGCCGGGAATCGCCTCGCCGTCATCGCGAACGCCCAGGCGGCGATACGTCTCCAGGTCGATGGAGGTGGATACCGATTGAACGCTGCCGTCGCACATGGCGAATTGGCAGATGCCGGGATGCCAACTACCGAAGATCCATGACCAGAGGTCCGGATACTTCGAATTTCCGCCGGAGCTGCGCAAGAAGTAATCGAACTCCGTGCGGCCGTCTTCCGGACCGTTGCCAAGACGGAAGTCCGGCCCTACGACTCGACAATACGATTGCCATTCGCCGCCGTTGTAGATCGACTGGTCGCCGTATCGAAAGCCAAATTCGGCTTCGACGACATGCTTTTCACCGCAGAAGACGGTGGAGCTGAGTCCATCGGTAATGCGTTTGAAGGAGATATCGCTACTCCAATGCTTCTGGCCCCAGCCTTTGGAAGTGATGACCACTCCGCGAGCGTTGGGGTCGTATTCCGAAGCGCCTTTTGAATCGCCGTGGCAGCCCGCGTAGTCTCCCACGGCGCCGGGCGGATTGTTCTTGGGATCGTTCATGGCGTGATCGTTAGACAGCATGTCGGGCCCGCGGCGCGACGGACAGGTGAACACCGGGCAGGTTGATTCCCGGGCGGCTTTGTTCGCCGGGTCGCGATAAGGCCTTTCGAGGTTCCACAGCGCGTATTGATTGCCTCCCTCCATGTAGGGCATCAACAGTGCCATCCAACTGGGTGAGCCGCCGTTCCAGCGTGCGCAGGGAACAGCGTTATGGGCGCCGTGGAAGTTCTGTAGAGCCAGCCCAAGCTGCTTTAGATTGTTGGTGCAATGTGCGCGGCGGGCCGCTTCCCGAGCCGCTTGAATGGCTGGCAACAGGAGCGCCACCAACACGCCGATGATGGCAATTACCACCAGCAACTCAACGAGGGTGAAACCAGCTCGCCGTTGTACGATCCGTGGTACTTGGTGGCGCGACATTCTTCAGCGACCCCGTCCCGATGGCTTGGCGCAGGCGAACACTGCTAGTGAACGAGAGGGGGCGTCGGCCACGCCCCGAGAAGCTGAGGTCGAATATAGCGTCGCGAGATGCCAGTTTCAAGCATTATGTCCTACAAAATCGGAAATCCTGCGGCGCAGTTTTCGCCTGGCATCCGAAAGCGGCTATTAATGTCATACATAATGCGACTGGCCTTCGCCCGACGAAGTTCCTCCTCCGGGCAATGGTTTAACGCTCAAAGCGAACATTTGGCACGGGCGGACCCGGGGCAGCCTCCTCAACACGCTCACGAAAGTCGGCAGGCAACATGACGCCGACCGCGGCGACGGCGGCCACTAATTGCTCCGTAGTCCGGGCGCCAAGCACGAGCGACGTGATATTCGGCCTAGCGACCGCCCAGGCGAGCGCCATCGCCGAAAGGGTCGTACCATGACTGGAAGCAAGCGCCGCCAGCCGTCGGACCACATCAACCTCCTTCGTCATCGCCATAACGGATGAAGGTTGGCCGCCAGACGGCTCGTCGGTTGATGAACTTTGAAGCCGGCGCTCGGAGAGACGGCCGCCAGCCAGCGGCTGGTAGGCCAAGACGGCGACGTCGTGCCTGCCGTAAAAGGGAAGGTCGTTCTCATACCGGCGATCGAGCAGGCTGAACGGCAATTCCGAGACGCACGGCGGAGGCCAGTTGCGGCGATCAGCGATCCATAGGTACTCGCAGACTTGCCAGGCAGCGTGGTTGGAAATGCCAAAGTGGCGGATCTTGCCCGCAGCCGCAGCGGTATGCACGGCTCGCAACACCTCCTCCGGAGCGGCGAAGGCGTCTGGCCAGTGGATCATGAAGACATCGAGATAGTCGGTCTTCAGGCGGCGTAGGCTATTGTCTAACTCCCGCAGCAAATGAGTCGCTGAGAGGCCGCGATTCTGCGGACCGTCGCGAAGCGGGACGCCGGCTTTGCTGACCAGAACGACTTCATGACGGAGGCCGCCCGCGAGAATTTCGCCCAGCATCGCCTCGGCGTGCCCGTGCACTACGTCGCCGCGGCGAGGCCCGTCGTAGCAATTGGCGGTGTCGATGAAGTTGACGCCAGCGTCGATGGCCGTACGGACGAGGCGCTCTGCGTCCGCCGGCCTCAGCGGCGGCCCAAACCCCATGGTGCCCAGGCAGAGGGGTGAAACTGCCAGTCCAGTTCGGCCTAGCCGTCGGTATTTCATGGGTACCGCCTATTCAAGGAGCAGCCCCGGTTATGTATGATATAATGACTGTATCGCGGAACACGGCGGGCGCGTCAAGCAAAGATTGCCCTGATTTTGTGCTATCCCTTGATTGCGCGGCAATTATTTGTATTACATGCGACGAGCAAGCGTCGGGCGCTCGCCCAGACTCCAAATGGCAAAACGTAAACCCAAGGCGGACAAAATCGCGAGACATGGTGACGGCGACCGCCATGGCGCGGCGGTCGACGTCGTCACCTGGATCGAGCGTTATATCAACCATAACGACGTGGCGGTCGGCGACTCGCTTCCCACGGAAGAAGAAATTGTCAGAGAGACCAAGCTCAGCCGCACCAGCGTCCGCGAAGGGCTGACGAAGCTACGGGCGCTGGGGCTTGTCGAAACCCGGCGGAAGCGCGGGATGCGTCTGATGCGTTCGGTTGCGCTGTTGGACTTCGTACGACTGCTCAGCAGCAATGTCTTGCCGCCGGAGTTGGCGTCGCACGTCAAAGGCTTCCGCAGCGCCGTTGAGTTAGGCCTGGGCCCCGAGGTGTTTCGTCAATGTGAGCCCGCGGACGTCCAAAAGCTCCAGCGAATCTATGAACAGATGGTCGCCGAGGCGGATAATCCAGAGGTCTGGCCGCGCCTTGACCGGGAGTTTCACCTCTCGCTCGTGAGCATCTCGCGGAATAAGCTCGCTGTATGGTTCCATCAATTGCTGGACCCATTCTTTAGAGCCTACGCTCCCTCGGAATATCCGGTGAAGAAGGAGATTCTGGATCGGCACCGACAGATTGTGCAGGCGCTCGCCACGGGCGATCCCTATCTATTTGATCACGCCTTGCGGGAACACCATCTGCGGAAGCTGTCGGCCGCTACTCCGGAAGACGACCATTGACGCTTGAGGCTCGTCGGCGGGTTTTGACTTGCGACGGGCCAAAGCGCACGCGGACGCAGCAGTAGAAGGAGCCCCCTGTGGGACAAAACGGATCGGCCCCCCCGCATCCCGAATCGCTTTTCCCAAGACCGGCGCGGCGCGAGATCTGGCCCGTTCCTCCGGCTGCGTTTACAGCCGAAAACCGCGTCGACGGCGCGGCTCTCCAGGAACTGGTCGATTTCTACGTGGAGGCCGGCGCCGACGGCCTATTCATCCTGGCTTATTCCGGCGAAGCGTTTGAAGTGACGTCCGCTGAACGCGTCGCCATCTGCCGGCGCGCCGTCCGGGCCGCCAGCGGGCGGCTGCCGATCGTCGCCGCCGGCAACCTGGGGGGCGACCTGAATCGGCAAATCGACCATATGAACGAATTGGCCGACACGGGTCTCGATGGCGTCGTCGCCCTGGTTTCGACGCTAACTCGTCCGGAGCGGGCTGTGGCGGACCTTCGCGAAATGGCGGAGCGCGTGTCAGCGCCGTTGGGGGTCTACGAGTGCCCCGCGCCGGAGCATCGCCTGCTTTCGGCCGGCGACGTGGAAGCTCTCGCTGCGACTGGCCGCTATACCATTATGAAGGAGACAAGTCGCAATCGCATGGCGTATCGCCAGAAACTGGCCGCAGCTCAGGGCTCGCCGCTGAAGGTCATGCCCGCCAATTTTGGGCAACTGCCTGGTGCAATCGCCGATGGCTGCCCAGGGTTTTGCGGCATCATTGCCAGTGCGTTTCCTGAATTGGTCAACGCCTATTGCAATGACCGCGAGCTGCCGCCGCCAGCGCGCGAAGCGTTGCATGCGGTGCTGAGCGAGATTTTGCAGTGCATGACCCGCCGCCATTACCCGGCCACGCTGAAGTACGTGCTGCAGCGTCGCGGCGTGGAGATCGGCGACCGCTCGCGGATGGCGACGGGCTTGTTTGTGGACGGCGAAGACCGCCGGCGATTGGACGAAGCGCTTGATCGGCTGCAGTTGCTCGACACGCCGCGGGCAGTGCTCGATCGCGTGCTGGCCGGCGAGGCGCTTGCCGCCGTGCGAGCTACGACATCGCCGGTGTCGACGGAAATCGATTGACGGCGCGATGCCGCCAGTGTGGCGCAGGTCGCAGGACGGAGGCTATTCAGTTGGCCAAGGCGTGCACGATGCCCCGTTCAGAGGCACTCGGTAAGCGGCCCTGCGTCGGTCCGGGCGGTTTCAGCGCGGCGTGCTCGCAGCCAGCCGGGCAGCGTCAGCGCGGTGCAGTCGGCGGCAGCGCCAAACAGCGGGCTAGCGGCGTAGCCGACGGCGAAGAGTATTAAGGTGGCAAACACGCCGATCAGCAGCGGGTCGAGCCTGTACATCAGCGGCGGCGACCATTGTCCCTTGCTCGTGAGCGTGGCCCATGCGGTGAACAGTACGCTGGCGACAATGCCGACGTAAGCGCCGCCTGCCGTGGCCCGCGCGCTCAGGAAGGCCAAGGCGAACAGGCCGGTGACGCCGCCCGAAACTACTGAGGCGATTTGAAACGCCAGCTTCAGCGCCGTCCCTTCGCTATGGGCCAATACCGCGGCGACCGCGATCGTAATGGCGCCGGTGACGCCCACCATCGCCTTGCCGACCGCTAGGCGCTCGCGGTCGGTCGTCTCCGGCCGGAATTGCCGGTAGTAGTCCTCAACGACGACCACCGAAATGGAATTGAGATCGGCGTCGATCGCCGTAGCAATGAGTGCGGCCAGCACGAGGCCGGTGATGCCGACGGGCAACTGCTGCACAATGAACATCGGAAACACCTGGTCGGGGCGCAGTCCGGAATCGATCGGCAGTCCCGTCAATCGGTAGTAGGACCAGAGGCACGATCCGATGAGCAGAAACATGGCCCAAACTGGAATGCACAACAGGGCGCCCAGCAGCGTTCCTTGCAGAGCCTCGCCGTTGCTCTTGGCGACCAGGTAGCGCTGCACGACGGCCTGGTCGGTGGCGTACTTCTGAATGTATACGGCTATGCCATATAGCGCGAGCACCAGGAACGTGGGCTGCGTAAGATCGAAGCCGAGCCCGCCGAGGGAAAACTTGTCGTTGATCCAGGCATCCTGCAGCACGGCGCCCGGGCCGCCTTCGGGGCGAAAGAGCAATACGGCGAGGCAGGCGGCGCCGCCGGCGGTCAGCACGGCGCCCTGCAGAACGGAGGTCCAAATCACCGCCTCGATGCCGCCAATCAAGACATAGAGGACGGTGACGGCTTCGAGCGAAACGAGAACGACGTAGATATTCCAGCCCGCCATGCTGCTCAGCGCCAATGACAGTAGATAAAGCACCATGGCCATCTTGCTCAGTTGCATCAGCAGGAAGGACATCGAGGTATACAGGCGGGCAGCGTAGCCGAATCGCTTTTCGAAGTATTCATAGGCGCTCATGCCGACCGCCTGGCGGTAGAACGGAATCACCACGGCCGCCATCAGGAGCAAGACCAGCGGGACCATCAGCCCCGGAACCAGGCCCGACCAGTTCGATTCGAAGGCGTCGCCCGGATAGGCGACGAAAGTGATGCTGCTGATGAGGGTGGCCATGAGGGAGATGCCCATCGCCCACCAGGGAACCGACCTGGCGCCGACGAAATAGCGCTCGGTAGTGGTCTGGCGGCGGGAGAACCAAGCGGCGATGGCGACCAGCGCCGCGAAGTAGGCAATGATCACGGCGAAGTCGATGATCTGCAGCCGATGCATGAATTTTTCAGCGGCGAAGAGCGGGGGGTGACGAGCATGGACAAACTTGCGACGGCCATAATGGCCGAGGTAGACAAGCGGATATTGTATGACATAATACAATCCACTGCAAACGCGTACTCCTAATTTGCGTGGACTCCGGCGTAGTGCCTACTCGCTCCCGATGGCTTCAATCGGTCGCAAGCCGCGTCTTGTCATACATAATGCCGTCCCTGAATCAGGCGAACCTCTCATGGATATCTCGCGAACACGCCGGCGGCGCCGCCGTTGGCGTCGAAGTTCTATGCTCTGTGGAACCCTGTTGGCGGTTATGAGAATTGCGCCACAGGCGGGCGCTGAGCCGCCGGAGTTCCTCTTCCCTGCCTACTGCGATGCGGCCACGGCCGCCTTGTGGCTGTTCGACGAGCCGGCAGAGCTCGCGGGCGATGCGGCGCCGCCGGTGCGAGCCTGGTACTACACCCAAACGATAACCGATGCGTCCGTCGGTTCGCAGGACCTTCATCGGCTGAACGGTTCGCAGGTCGTGGAAGGTCGTTTCGGTCGCGCCCTGCAGGTCCGCCGCGATGCGGTTGGACCGGGGATGCAGCTAGCGGCGAATTTTGCCTCGGAGCCGCGCGTCTACGGCGTATTCCTGCCAGCCGATCATGAATTCGTCCCGCGCAGTGAACGAGAACGGGAAAGCGCCGTCAACTTCTTCTGGTATACCGTGCGGCCAGATCGGCTGCTCAGCGCGATTGCGGGGGACGCTTGGACGGTTGAGTTCTGGTTGAATCTCGCCGACGCCCCGCCAGATGAAGTGTGCCTGATCGACGCGGGTCAGGGGCGGCGCATAGCATTGCGCCTCGACCTCGAGGATAGCAGCCTGCGGGTCTCGCTGCCCGTGCACGGCATCGAAGCAAGTCTGCCGCTCGATGAGTTGCCGACGGCGAAATGGACCCACATCGCGATCGTGAAGTCCTCCGGAGTCTCGCAGCTCGCTGGATTCATTGACGGCCGGCAGGTAGCTAAGGCTGAGTGCCGCGCAGTGCGCGTCGACGCTCCGGAAATGCGACCCGGGTTGGCGTCGACAGCTTATGCACAGCCCGACTTCCGGCAGGTTGCCGGCGTCGGCGAGGTTGCGGATCTTGGCGCGGGCGTTGGCGAACTGGCGAAGGAGGCCCAGGGCATTCGCTTGCGGGGGTGGATCAAAGCCCCCTACACCGGCGACGTGCGATTTGAAACGGGAAAAGATTCAGGCCTGCGTCTCGACGTCGACGAGCGGCCCTTGATGTACGGGTGGGTGGGCCGGGCGGCCATGTATCGCCGATCGCCCCGGTGGGCAACGATCCGGATGGTCAAAGACAAGCTCTATCCAGTGCTGATCGAAATGCAGGCCGCCGAGGGGGAACCTCCGTTAACGGAGCAGACGATATTGTGGAGCTGGCCGGGGCAGCCGGCTCAGCGGATCCCCACGTCGGCGTGGCTGCACACGAGCGAGAATCAGCAGGACGCGGAACTGGACGAGGGCCGCGGCTTCGAACCGACCGAGCTGATGGCAACGCGGTTCAATTTGGTGATCGGCAGCGATCGCCACGGCGAGCACGCGGTCGACGGATCGTTTGACGAACTGCGCATTTCGAGCGTGGCGCGTTACAGCGGCGACTTCGAGCCTACCACCCATTCGATGAACTACGGCGCGGAGCCCCCCCCGCCGGCGCGGCCCAGCGGTCCGTCGCCGCTACACTTCAAGGACGAGGTGGTGCAACTCGGGTCGCGCAAGCATTTGTTTTTCGACGATGCGCTTGTGGCTAACCGCGAGGGCTTGGAGTTTAGCGTCAATCCGCCGGCCGAGCCGGAGGCGATCGAGCCGGGGACGCCCGGGGGCGATCATACTTTTTTTGAATGTGACGGCCGCGTAGCGCTCTTCGCACCGGCGGGTTATGAAGGCCGCGAGGACTACGCCCATTTATGGATGTCGGACGACGGCGTAAAGTTCCGCTTGCACGACGCCCAGGTTGATCAACAGGGAAAAAAGGTTCAGCCCATAGCGACCGGCGTGCCGGCGTGGGGGCGCATGGCGATCGACGAGAACCCCGCCTGCCCGCCGTGGGCAAAGTTCAAATTCACCGCCGGCGTGCCGCACCGCGGGATTTACTTGCTCGTCTCGCCAGATGCCATTCATTGGCGGCGGAACGAAACCGTCATGCTGCAGATCGGCACCGGCGGCGAATCGCACTGGTACTGGGACGACCAGCGGGGCGAGTACCGATACTTGCTCAAATGGGATCACGGCCCCGGCGGGCGGCAGTCGGTCGAGGCCGCGTCGCGCGGCTTTTACGAGCCGTGGCCGCTCAGCCCGCAGGGAGATCCGGAGAAGGACTTAGCCACGCCGTACGGGTATATGGCGACTCAGTTCGCGCCGGACGAGGACCTCGGCGAAGTCTATCGCTGCCGGGCGACGAAGTATGCCTGGGCGCCGGACGCGTACTTTGCGTTCGTGTGGCGATTCGATCGCCGGACGCAGGCGCGGCAGGTGGAACTGGCCGCCAGCCGCGACGGCGACCACTGGACCCATTTCGGCCGGCGGTGGTATATGCCCGCGGAGTTTGAATTCAACGGCAATGACATACATGAGGTTACGAGCGTCGACGGGCTGATTCGCCGCGGCGACGAGATCTGGCAATACGCCGATTACAGCACCGGGCGCCACGACGGCCGCGCCCCAGCGTGGCGCGTGCGACTGAAGCAGCGCCTGGACGGCTTCGTCTCGCTCGACGCACACGACGAGCCAGGCCGCCTCACGACCAGGCCGCTCTCATTTGCCGGGGAGCAGCTTTTGGTGAATGCAGCGGCCGAGGGGGGCTCGATTCGGGTCGCTCTGCTGAACGCCGATGGATCGGCCGTCCCCGGCTTTGGCGCGGCGGATTGCGAGCCAATCACCGGCGCGGGAACGGCACAACCCGTGTCGTGGCGGGGCGGAGCCGTAAGCGAACTTGTCGGCAGGCCGATCATCGTGCAATTCGAGATGCTGAACGCCAAGCTGTTCGCGATGCAGTTCAAGTGATGTATCCCGTGAGCGCTCTCGCCTTGAATTTCGACAGCGCGGGCCGACTGGCTGAGGCCGAGGCGGCCGCATTCGACGTCGCTGCCGAGCCGGCTGGCGGCGCAAGGGACGCCGCTTGCGCCGCTACCGAGCAATACCGCCGGTACGGGTTCCTCAAGGTTCGCGGCGTCCTCAGCGAGCAGCAGGCGGCCTACTTTCGCGACGCGGCCGTGGCGTTTCGCGAGCGAACGCCGAGCTATCGCAAGGACGCCATTCTGGACCAGCATGTCAATGTTTGGCGCTCGGACGATGTGTTGCGCCGGCTGACCTTGAATGGGCGCATCGCCGCGATCGCCCAGCGGCTAGCCGGCGTGGCGCTGCGACTGTGGCACGACCAACTGCTGGTGAAAACGGCGGGCGACAGCCGCGCCACGGAGTTCCACCAGGACCAGCCGTATTGGCCGCACGCCGGCGCCTCGCAGCCGATCACGGCGTGGATTGCCCTGGTGGACGTGCCGGTGGAGCGCGGCTGCATGTCGTTCCTGCCGGGCAGCCATCGCCAGCGCGATGTGCCGCGGCATGAACTGGATCAGCAGTGCGGCTTGTTTGAGCTCGTGCCGGAGCTCGAGTGGGCGCCGCGGGTGACGTTGCCGCTGCGTGCCGGCGATTGCACCTTTCACCACGGCCGGACGGCGCACTTCGCCGGTCCGAACCTGACAGGCGAAGATCGCATCGCCCAGGGGATCATCTATACCGACGCGGCGACGCGATTCTCCGGCGGGAGGCATGTGGTCACCAAGTCGCTTGAATTGCAGCCGGGCGATCCGCTGGAGGGCGAGCTGTTTCCGTTGGTGAGCTCGCTGCCTGGATGAGGCGATTCAAAAGCGAGCCAGAAGCGGTGGAGTTTTGGGCGCGTGTACCTGCTTCGACCCCTCCCCAGCCTTCCCTGCAAGGGGGAGAGAGCCGGCGGAATTCCCCTTGGGGTTCCCGAGGCGGCGCTTGGCGCCGTTTTTCAGGCGGGTGCGCCGGTCATACCCGCCGCGCTCTGCTGGGTGGCGAGTCGCACGGCCAGTCGCATGGCCGTTTGCATGTCGTCGGCGGAGGCCTGGTTCTTGCCGGCGATGTCGAAGGCCGTGCCGTGGTCGACGGATGTGCGGATAATCGGCAGACCGAGCGTTACGTTCACGGTGTGTTCGAAATCCATTAGCTTCATGGGAATATGTCCCTGATCGTGGTACATGGCCACGACCAAGTCGTACGCCCCGCGGAAGGCCTGCAGGAAGAGCGTGTCGGCAGGAAAAGGCCCGCGGCAGTCAATGCCCTCGCGGCGGGCGGCCTCGACCGCCGGCGCAATGAACCGCAAGTCGGCGTCGCCGAACCGGCCATTCTCGCCGGCGTGTGGGTTCAGTCCGCACACGGCGACGCGGGGGCGTTTGCCGCGGAGCCGCACGAAGGCCGCTGCGCCGAGCTCGATCGTCGTCAGGATGCGCTGCGCGTCGAGCCGAGTGGCCGCGGCCAGACTGATGTGGGTGGTCACATGAACGACGCAGAGCCCGCCGTTCACCAGCAGCATTCGCGACTCATCGACGCCGCACAGGTCGGCGATGTACTCGGTATGGCCGCAGAACGACTCGCCGGCCAGCGTGACGGCCTCCTTATTCAGCGGTGCGGTGACGATGCCCAGCGCGCGGCCTGCCAAGCAGTGCTCCACGGCCGTACGAACATAGGCGAGGCCAGCGCGGCCGCAGTCGGCCGAGACGCAGCCGAGCGGCCGCTGGGCAGGAGTAATCTGCCGGGCGTCCAGCACGAGGATTTCAGCCGCCGCAGGTTCATCGGCAGGCGGAAGCTTGTCGACGACGCGGTAGTGGAGGCGGGCCTGTTGTTGCTCGAGGGCTTCGGCGACCAGCCAGGCGTCGCCGACGATGATCCAGCGGGCCAGGCGCTGGAGTTCGGGATCGAGCAGCGCTTTGACCGTTA
>JADLBW010000223.1 GCA_020847515.1 Pirellulales bacterium
CGCTCACGAAGTTGTTGAACGCCTCGCCGAGCTGGTGGCCGGCGGCGCCCCAGCGGTAAGCGTCACGCTGGTCGGGACCGTCGGCAGCGCCCCGTGCGAAACGGGCAGCAAAATGCTCGTCACGGCCGTTGGGCTCGAGCTGGGGACCATCGGCGGCGGCCGCGTGGAGGCCAAGGCCATCGAGCATGCCATGGCGCTGCTGAGCCAAAGGGTAGGTTCGTCGCCGCGGTGTGAGCTGGTAGAGTGGAATTTGCAGCGCGACGTAGGCATGACCTGCGGCGGCGTGGTGCGGCTCTTGTTCGAGGTCTACAACCACGGCCAGTGGCAGATCGCCATCTTCGGCGCCGGGCATGTGGCGGCGGCCGTCATCCATTGCCTCCTGCCGCTGGAGTGCAGGATTACGTGCATCGATCCGCGCACCGAGTGGCTGGCGAAGCTGCCAGATCATCCGCGGCTGAAAAAGATTGCCTTACACGCGCCAAGAGAGTATGTGGCGGAGCTGCCCGATGAGTCGTTCGTGCTGTGCATGACGATGGGACATCGCACCGACCGCCCGATCTTGGAAGAGATCTTCCGCCGGGGGCGGAAGTTTCCGTTCCTGGGCGTCATCGGCAGCCGGGCCAAGCGCGCCGTCCTGCTGCGTGAGCTCCTGGCGGCCGGCGTCGATGAAGGCGAATTACCGTCGATTCAATGCCCGGTCGGCCTTAATCTTGGCAATAACATGCCGGCAGAGATTGCAATTAGCGTGGCGGCGCAACTGCTGCAGGTGCGGGATGGGGCGAGGGCGGCGGCTGGTGACAGGTGATTGGGAGCGCTTGGTAGGGCGCACTGTGACCGGCAGTTTTCATCCATCTCGTTGTCCTACCTTCGACGGACGGCCATGACGATGCCAGTGCTTAGTTGCGATGGCGGTTGCCGCCGCCGTGGCCGGCGTTGCCTCCGCCGTTGAAGCTGCCGCGCATGGCCGGGCGGCTGCCGCCGCCTTGGAAGGTGCGGAGGTTAGGCTGATTGCCGCCGCCCCCGCCGCGCGGGACGTTGTTAAAGCTGCGTCCGCCGCTTTGCGGGGCTTGGAAATTCTGCGGCCCGCCGCCTGAGGGTATGCGGAAGCTGCGTGATTCGCCGCGGGGGACCTGAATGTTCCGTCTGGCATCAGAAGGAATATGCATTCGGCGCGATTCGGCGCCGGCGGACGGGATGCGGATGCTGCGCTGCGGCTGGGCCGCGCCATCGAGCGGCGTCGCCTGGCGCTCGCCGATCGCCCCGCGGTAACCGCGCATCACGGCGGCGCCCTCCGAAGCGGCGTCGCTGGGCGGGCGCACCGCCGGGCGGAATTGAGGCCGCGGCGCATCGGTTCGCCCGGCGACGGAGGAGTCTCCGCCGCTGCCCGGGGTAGCGCTCTTGAGCGGACGTCCTTCGGGCACGCCCGGTTGGAGACGCGTTCTTGCGTTGGCTCCGCCGGAGTTGGGCGTCTCTAAGCGTCGACGGGACTGTTCACCGAGTTGCGGACCGTCGAACGTCCCCCTTCGCGAAGGCTGAAGGTCGGTTCGGTCGAATTGGTCGGCGTGGCCTAGGGCGCCGGGCACGACCACGTCGCTACTGGCGTTAATCTGCGGTTGGACATCTCGCTTGACCGTCGCCCGGCCGCCATTGACGCGGGCGTCGGCGTTTTCCGACCGCTCCAGCGGAGGAAGCCGGAATGCAGTTCGTGCGTCGGGCCGGGCGGCGCTGTTGGCAAGTTGATCCGCGCGGCCGGCGCCCCGGCTATGGGGGAGGTCGCCCGAACGAGCGACGGCGGCCCTGCCGAGGCCGGCGCCTTGCGCTTGCTGGTCGTTCAATTTCAACTGGCCGTTGCGGACCGCGTCGGCCAGGGCGTTGCGGCGCGCGGCCTGCAATTGGTGGAAGTCCTGCGTTCGCTGTTTCGCGACTTGTTGTTCTACCGCGCTGGCGGTGCGAAGCTGCAAGGGGAGGTTGTTGTCGCGGCGGACCTCGCTGATGTTGCGAACGAGTTGATCGCGCGAAGCGACATGAGCAATCCCCTGGCCGGTAATTCGCGATCGCTGTTGAACAAAATTCTGCTGCTGACGGTTGAAATCCTGACGGACGCGGTTGACCCAATCGCCATGATTATGACCGTCGTGCCACCGATGATAAGCGAAGAACGGATCGTAGACGTTCCCACGCCCGCCGTAGCCGTACGACCACCAAGGGCGGTAAAAGTTGCTCCCCCACCCGCCGTAGCCGTAGTAGTAGTGATGGTGGTGACCGTTGATGAACAACGCGGTCAGCAACAGCGACGTGTTGAGCACGCTAAACGGCCGGTAGTAGTAGCCCGGGCGGGCGTAGATGGGGCGCGACCACCAGACCGGGGCGTAAAGCAGGCCGCGCGAGGCGAGAAGATAATCCCAATAGCCCCCGACGAACGTCGCACCATAGGGGGTGTAGGAATAGTGGTCAGGCACCCATAGCCAATTCGCCTGGCCGGGGTACCAGTATCCGGTGCGCCACGCGTAAGCGCTATTCTGGTAACGCCAGCAGCCGGGGATCCAGAAGTAATTGTCGCCCGGGGCCGGACTCGACGGGCCGACTTCGAGCGAATCCGGAGGCAGAGGCAACAAATCGACCTGCGCCGCCTGGGCGTCGACCCAGAAGCCTGGGGTCCAGGTATATCCGGCCTCGCCTGTGGTCCAGTGACCGGGTACCCAACGGCGGCCGGGCGGGATTTCGCGCCATACGCCGCTCACCCAGATGAAGTCCTGCTGCTGATCGCTCCACATCCAATAGCCGGGGATCCACTCGACATTGTCTCCCTCGGGACGAACCTCCGGCGGCAGTTCGTTGATGGGTTCGGGCGGTTCCTTCGGAACGACGACGCCATCGGCGGGGTCTAGCGGAACGGGCTCCGCGAAGGCTTCATGAATGGGGCCCTGATCGAGAACTTGCGGGGCGTCGTTATCAGGTTGGGCGGCGGCCGCTTCGCCAGCGCCGGCGGGGACCTGGGCGCTTGCAAAACTGGTTGTAAAAAACGCCGCACTACACGCGGCGGCGGCGAACATAGAAATCGATCGTGCAGACATTATCGACATCTCCCCTGACTAGAGTTCAGGAGCTTGAGTTTCCCAGAGGCGTAACAGAGGGCCGACGACGTACAACCGGCACTGCGGCACAGCCAACGGCACGGTCCCAAGCGGGGATTTAAGCAAACCGGGCGCCAAGGGGTGGCAACCAACCTAATTGACGCCTGGTCTTGTATACGGGTTGAGCAACAGACTGGTGCGCGGGGTTCGCGGCTGGGAGGCGCACGCGAAACATGCCCGCGGAAGCGTAAGAAGAGTATGCCGCAAACGGCTATAAGTTGGCGGCGTATGGCTTGCGGCCCGCAGGCCGAAAGGAGCAGCAAACGTAGCGGCGAACTTCCTGTGAGGCTTTCTCTTGAATGCGGGGTGCGGCCGAATGAGCCTCGACCGCCAGGCGACGCTCAGAGGCGGGATGTGCGCGCTGTCTCCTTAGTGCGGCAGGTAGTCGTCAAGCTGAATTGAGACTGGTTAGGTCGCAGGCCCTGTCGGGGGACGCATGTTGCCGGCGGCGCAAGCTGCCCTCGCCGGCCGCCAATCGAACAATTGCCTGACTTCGCGTAGGCAACCCGTGCCGTCGCACTACCTGCATACGCCCCTATCTGAGCTACACGCGTTTTGGCCGCCGTTCTGACCCGGGTCTGACAGCCGAGGTCCCTGCCGACGCCCCTGTCGGGGCGGTGTTTGGCTTGTCGGGCCCCGGTACTAGCGTCTGCATTCCCCTGCAGAGAACCGAAATTCTCCGAATGAACAACGTTCGATTCGCTGAGACATTCTCAATATGGGCCTCAAGGCTCAAACTTCCACAGGCCCCCTTCCTGGGTGGCGTAGTACAGCTCGCCGGCATCGTCTTCGCCGAAGGTCATCACTGGGGCCCCCTTCTTGACGACGGGACGATTGGCGGTGACGCGCTGGGCGTCGAAATCGTACCACAGGGCCCACACCTGGCCGCCTACCCAGTCGGCATAGAGGTAAGCGCCGTTGAGCTCCGGCACGGCCTGCCCGCGGTAGACATTGCCGCCGGTGATCGATTTGCCGACGTCGTGGTGATACTCCCAGATCGGCTCGATGAGGTCAGGCCGGGGATCGCTGCCGCGATCGCCGAAGGGGTGCATGCCTTCGCGGAGGTTCCAGCCGTAGTTGCCGCCGCGGGTGATAATATCGATCTCTTCCCACGTGTCTTGCCCGACGTCGCCGGCCCACAGGACGCCCGTCTGGCGGTCGAAGGCGATTCGCCAGACGTTGCGGATGCCATAGGCCCAAATCTCTGGCCGGGCGCCTGATCGGCCAACGAACGGATTGTCCTGGGGAATCGCGTAATTAAGGCCAGGATCCCGCCGATCGACGTCGATGCGGAGGATCGAGCCGAGGAGCGTGCTGAGGTTCTGACCGTTGCCATGCGGGTCGCCGCCCGACCCGCCGTCGCCAAGGCCGACGTAGAGGTAGCCGTCGGGGCCGAAGACGATCGTGCCGCCGTTATGATTCCAGTACGGCTGCGGGATGGTGAGAATGATCTCTTCGCTGGCGGGGTCGGCGCGACTGGGGTCGTCGTTCGAGACGCGGAAGCGCGAGATGACGCTGTGGCGGTCGGCTTCATTGTTGTAGGCGCTGGTGTAATAGACGAAAAACTCGCCATTTTCCTTGAACTTTGGATGGAACGCCAGGCCGAGGAAGCCCTCTTCGTTTTCCTGCGGGACGCGGTAGTGAATTCGATCGCGGAGGTCGATGAACAGCCTGATCTCGTCGGCAGCCGGGTCATTGGGGAACACGTAGATCATGCCGGGCTGGGTAGCGACGAAGATGCGGTTCGTGCCGTCGCCGGCGCCGGTGATGATGATCGGCCGGACGTCTTGAATGAGTCCTTCGCCGACGCCGGTAGCGTCGGCAGGCCACTTAATGTTCGGGAAGGCGGGAACGACTTTTAGGTTCAGCGGCCGATCGTTGACCTGGTCGGCGTCTTCCGCTATGGCCGGGCGGCTGACGGTTACGGCGGCCAGGGCCGCGAAGAGTCCAATAGGCTTAAGCAGCAGATTCACAGAAGGCGCCTCAGCATCGGGTGAGTTCGTGTGGCCCGCAAAATGAGCGAATGATGCGAATCGAAGGATTCGATACGCGGGATTCTATCCTGCTTCACTGGGTGAGAGTTCACGGTAGCGACAGGCGGGGCGGAGTTACGCCTGGCGGCAGTTTCAATCTCTCCGCCAGCCCCTTCCTGCCCGGGAGTTGCTGTGAAGCAGTTTGCGGAGGGCGGGTGACTTCTGCAAGCGGGCAAACCAGGCGAGAACGCCGATTTCGCTCAAGAAGCCCAGCGATCGTCCGATTCGCCCCGTTTTTGCGTGCTTCGCGGAACGGGCATTCTTGCGGGAATTTGCCTAGCCGCCGATTTGGTACATCGGCCGCTCGGGTCGATGAAAATCGGGCTGTCCGATGCCGTGGGCGGCGGCCTTGGCGGCGACGCAGCTACGCACCAGGCGGCGTAGCTCGGCGTCGTTGGCCCCGCTGCGGAGCAGGCGGCGGGCGTCCCATTCGACGGTGGAGAACAGGCAGTTTCGCAGTTGGCCTTCAGCCGTCAAACGGAGGCGGTTGCAATCGCCGCAAAAGGGCTCGCTGACGGGATTGATCAGACCAATGCCGCCGCGGCCGTCGGCAAAGCGGAAGTCGACGGCCGGTTGACTGGGGTCGGGACGCGGAGCGGGGACGAGTTGGCCGAACTGGGCTTCGAGGACGCGGCGCACGTCGGCGCCGGAAAGTAACTGATCGGGCGACCAGTGGCGGTCGGCGTCCAGCGGCATGAACTCGATGAAGCGCAGCTCGAGGTTTCGCTCGCGGGCAAACCGGGCGAGCGGGACGATTTCGGCCTCGGTTAATCCCCGGATGGAGACGGCATTGAGCCGGATGCGCTCGAAGCCGGCGAGTTGGGCCGCATCGATCCCTTCCACGACCCGCTGGAGGCCTTCCCGGCGGGTGATCTGCCGGAAGACCTCGTCCCGCAGGGTGTCGAGGCTGACGTTGATCCGCTGGAGGCCGGCCTGCTTGAGGTCGCTCGCCTGCTGAGCCAGCAGCATGCCGTTGGTAGTCAGGGCGACGTCTTCGAGGCCCTCAATGGCCAGCAGCATGGCGACGAGCTTGTGAAGCTCGTGGCGCACCAGGGGTTCGCCGCCTGTGAGCCGGATCTTGGTCACGCCCAGCGGCACAACGGCGCGCACGAACCGCTCCATCTCCTCGAACGTGAGCAGCTCCTGCCGCGGACGGAAGACGACGTCGACCGGCATGCAGTAGAAGCAGCGAATGTTGCAGCGGTCGGTGACGCTTAAGCGCAGGCTGCTGTGACGGCGACCGAAGCCGTCGACCAGCGGCGGTTCGAAGTCGGCGTCGGGGAAGTGGCGAGGCATAGAGGCAAGCAGGTAAGAGTGCATCATGGCAACTCCATGATACACAGCCGGGCAGATGGCCGCGGGCGCAGCACACAATGGAACAAGCCGTTTGGCAGGCTGTAATTATCTAAGGGCTTCGCGGCAAGGGATAGGGGGATTAAGCAAATTTGGACTCCTTAATGGCGCTCAACTCGCGTCGCCTTTGGTCGTGGTCCTTCAAACCGTTGGCGCCCAGTTGGCTCCAGGAGCCGTCGCCTCCGTTACGAATAGCTATTGATTCCCGCGCCGCTAATGAACCCGTTGTGAATTCGGCTATTGGCTAACGGCTAGCGGCTCGCGGCCAGAATTAGGCCTTTTCCCTCTGGCCGTCGGCCGCTAGCCGCTAGCCGACAGCCAGGCAGGGTTCATTAATCGCGCAGATCTCGAAAAATACGCATACACACGTCGCCCGTCGGATACCGAATCGCGCATCGGGCTGGTGAAGCGAGTGACGTTCAGCTTCAGTTGAGCGTTTGTGAAGCTTAGCGCCCATTATCAGACGCGAACGTCACGAAGCTGCTAACGGGTTACCGTAATTGGCGTCCAAGAATATCAGAAGCCGGGCGGTTCGGGGTGGACCCACTCGGCGGCGCCGTCGCTGTAGTGCTCCTGCTTCCAGATGGGAACGGTTTGTTTGAGCGAGTCGATCAGCCACTGACCAGCCTCGAAGGCCGCCGCCCGATGGGGGCTGCTAACGGCGATGGCCACGCTGGCTTCGGCCAGCGGAACGACGCCGAGGCGATGCACGATAGCGCACTCGACGAGCGGCCAGCGCCCACGGGCCTGCTGTTCGAGCGCGGCCAGCTCGCTTCGGGCCATTTCGGCGTACGCTTCGTACCGCAACTCGGCGGTCTCGCGCCCCGCCGTAAACTGCCGCGTAATTCCCAAGAACAAGACCACGGCGCCGGCCTGCGGCTGCTGGGCTCGCGCAAGCAACCGCAGGGCGTCTATCGGCTCGTGGGTAAGTTCAACCATGGGCGGCGTCAACCGCGTGGAAATAGAGCTAACGCCATTCAGTGATGTAAAGCTACTGGACGACGCGGCGAGTTCAGCCGCCGCTCACCGGCGGGATCAGGGCGACTTCGTCATCCGGCGTAATGGCGTCGGCATCGTCCGCGTATTGGGCGTTGACCGCCGCGAGCGATCGTTCGGCCAGCGGCGCCAGGGGCGGAATTTCCCGAGCCAGCGCCGCCCGCAGTTGGCCCACGGTGGCGGGGGCCGAAAGTTCAACGACGACTTCGCTGCCGGAGGCTAGTTCACGGGCGGCGGCGAACAGCTTGACCTTAATCTTCATCATCGTACTACGAGGGCCTCGGCGGGGCTATTGAGCAGTTGACGCAACTCGGGCATCAGACCGTAAGACAATGCCAGGAGCTTAACGGGATGGATCGTCGGCAGCGCCGAGCCCTGCTCGATCTGAATGCGGCAGGTGCTGCACTCGGTGACGCCGGCGCTAAACTTGGACGCGCGAAATTCGCTGATCAGCGGCAAACCCATGCGAAGGCTCATGCGGTAATTCTTTCGCTGAAAACCGTAGAGTCCGGCGGCGCCGCTGCACCCCTTTTCGACCTGGCGGACCCGCAGCCCGGGAATCAGGCCCAGCAGGTTCATGCCCGGGGCGCCGACCTCCAAGGCCTTGAGATGGCAGGGGGCGTGATAGCCGACGGTCATATCGAGCGGCTTGAGATCGAGCTGCAACCGTCCGCGCTGATGCCAGCGCCAGAGGTAATGGCAGGCCTCCATGACGTTTTCGGAGACCAGCTCGGCGTCGCTGTCGTCGCCCAGCAGGTGGCGATATTCACGCTTCAGGGCCAGTACGGCCGACGGCTCGGTGGAGATGATCGTGTAGCCTTGCCGCACGGCCTCGGCCAGCAGGGCGACATTCCGCTCGGCGATGCGCCGGGCCGGACCCAAGACGCCTTGGGAGATCATCGGCATGCCGGCTTCAAGCTGAGCATCGGGGACGTAGACGTTGACGCCATTGTGCTCCAGCACGGCGACCAGCGCTTCGGCTAACTGCGTATCGCAGTAGTTGGCGAAGGTATCGAGGAAAAGGAGGGCCTTCTCGCCGCCGCCCCGTTGGAGGCGGCCCAGCCGATGTTGGGTCGGTGAATCGAGAAATGGCCGGCGGCTGATGCGAGGCAGTTTGCGGCCCTGGGCGATGCCGAGGGTACGCTCGAGCATCCACCGCGTCACGCGATTGGCGATCGCCCAGTTGGCGATGCGCGGCATGCGGGAGGCCCAGCGGCAGAGGTTGTCGATGTGGACGACGAACCAATCTCCGCGGCGCAGGCCGTTGGTGGCGACGTAGGCCCCTTTGGCCTCGGCCATGAGTTTAGGCACGTCGACATTGGCGGGGCACTCCAGGCGGCACATATGACAGTGGACGCACTGGTCGCACAGTTCCTTGAAGGCCTCTTCCGCGACGACGCCTGAAGGCAACGCAGCAGTAAGGACGGCCCGGGCGATGTTGGCCTTGGAACGGGGCGCCGCCTCCTCCCGCGGACCCGGGCGAAACGTGGGGCACATCCGCGAGCCCTCGCTTTGCGTGCGGCACATGCCGCAGCCGTTGCAGACGCGGGCTGCGTACAGCATTTCCTCAGCCCGCCAGTCGAGCTGCAGCGGCGTGAGCGCGCCGGGCGTGAATGATCGGGCCCGCACGCCAGGCGCGGCGGCCATTTCGCCGGGCTTCAACTCGACCAGCGGCAGCGTAACGCGGCGGTGCGGCACTTCGAGGGGGACGGCGTCGGACGGAGTCTTCTTGCCGGGGTTGAAGATGCCGCGGGGATCGAACAGTTGTTTGAGTTCCTGAAACGCGGGCATGAGCGGTCCGGACTGCCCCGCCACGTAAGGCGCACGGCTATAACCCTCGGCGTGTTCGCCGCTGATCGTGCCGCCCAGTTCCCAGACATGGCCGTAGAGTTCGGCCGCCAACTGCCGCAGCTTGGATACGTCGTCGTCGCTGGCCAGATCGAGGAAGGGTCGGATATGCAGCTCGCCGTGGGCGGCATGACCGAAGATCGAGGCAGTGATCTGCAGGCCGCGGAGGGTTTCCAACGCCCGCTGGAGGAACGTCGGCAAGGCCGCTGGCGGGACGGCGATGTCTTCCACGTAGGGAATCGGGCGCGAGGATCCGCGCAGTCGGTGGAGCGTGGGGACGTACCGGCGGGCCAGGCGCCAGAGCATATCCTGATCGTCCAGGTCGATGGCCGCGTGGACGCTGGAGGCGAGCTTCAGCCTTTCGACCAGCAGCGCGCGTAATTCGTGGAGCGATTCGGAGAGTTGTTCGGCTGAACGCGCGTCGCACTCGACGATCAGCACCGCCTCGGCCTCGACGGGAATCAGAAATTCATATCGCGGATCTGTCTCGCGCGCGAGGCTGAGGTGGCGGCGATCCATCAGGTCGCAAGCGCGAATGCGCCTGCCTGCCAACTCAGCCGCGGCCTGGGCGGCGGCCTCCAACGAGGTGAAGAAGAACAGCATACTGCCGACGTGGCTGGGCAGTGGCGCGGTTCGCAGCCGCGCTTCGGTGACGATCGCCAACGTGCCCTCGCTGCCGACAAGCAGCTTCGCCAGGTTGATGCTGCCGTCGGCGGCCTCGATGCCGCGAAGGTGATAGCCGCTACGATCGACCAGGCTCCGCGTGGAATGGCCGTCGATCGCAGCGCGGTGCCGGGCGATGACGTCGGCGACCCCCGCGGCCAGATAGGCGCCGGGGTTTTCGTCGAGGCTGGCAGTGGGGTCGGGCAGGTGTTGCGAGAGCCGGGCCGCCTGGCCGTTTGCCAAGACGACCTCTAACTCCTCGACGTAATTGCGAGTGGAACCGTAGGCCGGCCAGCGGCTCCCGGAGGCGTCGCGGGCGATCATGCTGCCGATTGTGGTGATTTCCAGGGCCGCCGGGTCGGGCGGAAATAACCGTCCCTGACGGCGGAGGCGCTCGTTCAAAGAGGCCAATACGATGCCAGGCTGCACGGTCGCCGTCTGCTCGCCGAGGGCGAGGATGCGGCGAAAGTTCTTCGAGAAGTCGACGATCAGCCCGCGGCCGAGCGAATCGCCGGCCAATCCGGCGCCGGCGCCGCGCGGGTAGAGCGCGATGCCTCGCTCGGCGGCGTAGCGGACAATGGCGGCGACATCGTCGGTGGAGCGGGGGCGCACGACCCCCAGCGGCGGGACCTCGAAGATGCTCGCATCGCTGGCGTACATCTGGACGAACAGTTCGTCGCAATGCACGTCGCCGCCGATCTGCCCCCGGAGATCTTCTTCGATGCGAAGCTGTTCGGCGTCCATGAAGGGCGATGACGTTAGTCAGAGGCGTTGGCGAAGCGCGGATAGGCGGTAGGCGTCGCGACGGCGCTTTCACGGCCGATTGTCGCGGGACCGATGCAACCGAAACGGTCAGGCGCCGCCGCTGGCGGATCCAGCGCCTGCCGGCGCCGGCGCCGCTCGGCTCGAGTCGCGGGCCCGTGCGGCTAGTTGACGATACTTCTCGTGCGTCTCGAGGTCGAAGTGGCCGTGCGACTCCATCTCGGCCGTTCCGCGGTAGTGGGCGCCGCAGCGGTAACACATGAGGGCGTTGCCGACCATGGTAAACAGCACCAAGTCGGCCAGCGCCGTGGCAAAGAGGATTCCGAAGGTCCACGCGATGTTCGCGTAAAACCAGGCGATGGTGCTGCCGACGATTCCGAGGACCACCAGCGACACGCCCAATCGTTGCGGGAAGTCCTTCCGGATGTACAAGTCGCGACCTGGACAAACCAGGCAATGTTCAACGCGATTGCCGACTACGGCGCCGCGGGGCACATCGATGCGCTGCTGACAGGTCGCGCAGACTAGCACGTGCGTCGATTCAGTGAAGTCCTGGGTCGCTGGCACGTAGCAGTTCTGGCAGACGTAGGTGACTTGCATGGCGCGTTAGGCGTCGAGGAATCGCAACTGGCGATCGGCAGTAGCGCCCTTCCCTAGCGGGCCGGGCGGCGCGGCAGCGCGGTGTTCTGCCGCGAGTTCAGGCTTGACGTTCAATCGCGGGTCGGTTGGCCGACGCCGCGGTTACAACGTCTCAATTATACCGGGAACGCGGCCTCGGCAGACAGTAGCAGGGACATGGTTTCGCCGACAAAGGCGCCAATGACCGCCACGTAGAGGATTCCGGTGGCACTTTGGGTGTTGGGTATATCCAGTGTTTTCCACGCCATCGCCGCCAGCAGCAACACGCCAATCAATCCGAATGACCATCGCAGCATGAGAAACACAGCGGAATGCGTCGCCAGCCCATGGCCTGCGGTCTGCAGACCTAGGCCCAGGCCGCAGCAGATCGCCTGCAGGCCCACGGCGGCGGCCATCAAGACGAGCAATCGTCGTAGCGGCGCCAGTTGCATGCCCGGCGCGTTGAGATACCAATGGCCCAGCAGCATGGCGGCGGTCGTAACACCCAACAGCAGCCCTGAGGCGAGGGTTTGAACATAGCGCAGAGCGGCCGACGACGTTTGGATCGCGCTTACGCCGGCGGCAGTCAGCGGTGGATCCGGCGTACTGAGCGCCAGCGCACCAACCGCCGCCGAAACGGCTATAACAGCCAACAGCGCGACTCCGAGCCGCTTTCGCTCGTAAAGCCAGGCCACGGAGCCCACGTAGCTGAGCACCGCCGCGGCGACAGCCCAGGGAAACGCCGCGGCGCCGACGGTTCGCGTCAGCAGGGCCGCCAATGAGGCCAGGCCAAGCACCACATACAGGTGATTGCGGAAATAGCCGCTGGCGACCTGGCGGGGAGAGACCATGGCCATTGCCGCGGCGAGCCCGAAGGCGAGTCGGAGCAAGAACTGGGCAAGCAGGGCCATGAAGGGGAAAGGACGCGGTGGGAGGCGTGAGGCTAAGGGATCAGGCTTTGCCGTAAATTAGATTCATGACTTCCGAGCGGCTGGAGAGGTTGGAGCGGAAGATGCCCTTCATGGCCGAGGTGACGCAGATGCTTTCGGGTTTCCGCACGCCGCGGATCGACATGCAGGAGTGGGAGGCCTCGATCACCACGGCCACGCCTCGCACCTGCAGCTCCTCGATGAGCAGATTGGCGATCTCCTCGGTCATGCGTTCTTGGACCTGCGGCCGCCGCGACACCTCCTCGACGACTCGGGCGAGCTTGCTCAAGCCGACGACGCGGCCGCTCGGAATGTAACCGACGTGCGCCTTGCCGATAAACGGCAGCAGATGGTGCTCGCACATGCTGTTGAACGCAATGTCCTTCACCAGGACCATTTCGTCGTATTTTTCGGCGAAGAACTTTTGCAGGTGGACCCGCGGGTCGGTACGCAGCCCGCTGAACAACTCCCGATACATGCGGGCGACGCGGGCCGGAGTCTCGCGGAGTCCTTCGCGATCGGGGTCTTCGCCGACGGCGGCGAGTATCTCACGGACAGCGCGTTCGATCCGCGGCAGATCGACTGCAGACGGAGCGTTCTGGAGCGGTTCGTCCTCCAGTTCGCCCGAGAGGCTCCCATGGTCGAAAGTTTTGCCCCCGGCGGGTTGAGGATTCATTGGCGCGTAAGCGTGTGGTTGGGCTAAGTTCTTGACGGCAACGGATGGCTGGGGCTGAAGCTCGATCGTACGCCGCTGCAGAGCAAAGCGTCAACCAGCCGGCAGGGCTAGCCGTTTGCCGCGTGCGCCGACGGCGTCGAGGGCGGCTGACCGGTTGGAGGACGTCGGGGCTGCGGCTGTGAGATCCTGCACGACTTGGCGACGCAATCTGAACGTCGACGGCCGTGGCCTGTACCCGACGCCGCAGTCAGCCCGGTCGGGTCAGTTCCAACTGAAGCGCGGCGGAAAGCCGGCCGGCTTCGCGGGGCGCGTGGCGGCCGCCGGATGGCGCGCGGGTGCGCCGAGAGCGTCGAGCAGCAGGGCCGCACGGCGGTCGACGTCGCACTCGGCCAACAGTTCCAGCTTCAGCGGCATAGGCAGCGGCAGGGCGAAGCTCACCAGGTCGGTCAGCACGCCCAGCGGCAGTTCTGAGGCCAGTAGCTCGCGTACTGGGCTGTCGGCGTCCTCGTTCTTGTTGATGGGCAGCGCCTGTTGGAAGCGGCGGCTGAGTTCGTTATGGACCTCCGCGCGGGTCGCCTCGCCCTCGACAGGATAAACTTCGTCGAGCACTTCCACCTCCGCACGGCGGAATGAGCGGGTCGCTGGGCATTCCGCAGTAACCCGGGCCCGCCTCATGCCGAGCAGCATGATATTGTAGCGGCCGTCCTCGAGCCGCTGGTGAGTCACCACTTTGCCGAGGCAGAGCTGTGGAAAGACGGTTGGTCGGCCGTCGTAGTCCGACTCCCAACCGGGCGACAGGACGCTCATGGCGATGAGGCCGTCGCTGTCTAGGGCGTCGTTCAGCATGGCCCGATAACGGGGCTCAAAAATATGCAGCGGCTGCATCACGTGCGGAAACATGACCAGGTCCGGCAGCGGGAACAACCGGGCGACGCCGGAAAAGCGCGTTTCGTCGAAAATCAGGTCTTCGACATCCCAGGGGAGCATAAGGGCGCTCGCAATACGTTGGATGATGAATAAAAACCGCTTATCCGCCCGGCCGCGCGGCGCGGAAAACGAGTTGAACTATGCCCGACCTTACGTCACGCTCGTTTAGGATTGGCTGGGCTCCGTCACCAGAGGATCCAGGTGGATTTCCGGGATTAGCTCCGCGTCGATCGGGATGTCGCGCGCGTCCTCGGCCGCCGTCAGCACTCTAGCGAAGCACTTTTCATACTGGGACAGGAAGCCATCGAGATCGAGCCCGAGATAAGCCGGACGGTACTCCTCCAGATAGGATCGGCTAGTGTGATACACCTTCCGTGCACCGCGGATGTTGCCGTTGCCAAAATGATGCAGCGCCACGGCGGCTTGAATGAGTCCTTGAAAGTAGCGCCGACCGGGGCCTCGATATTCAGTCCACAATTCCTCCCAAGTTTCGTGGGCCTCGAAGAAATCGCAATCGTTGAAGTACTGAATGCCCAGACGATAGAGCGACTCGATCGAGGCCCGATCGTCAGCCATGGCGGTCAGTCCCCACTTCGACGCGGCCGAGCGCGGATCACGACTTTTGACAACTAGTTGACCGCGCTGATTATAGGCAGCAGCATAGGGGGAGGCCAGAATCCGCATTTCGCCGCTGAAAGGGGCCAGCGGGAGGGCGGAGCCGCGGGTTGACACTCATGGTCGGCGGCCCACAATGAGCGGCGGCAGCGACCGCACGCGACGCGTGCGCTTAAGGGCCCCGCGCGCCCGCAAAGGCTCGCCATGCCAGTCTCCACTTACCAAGGCAGTATGGCCGGCAATCGGTCTTCCACCGCTACCGAGGGGTTGCCGCCCGCGCCTGCGCCGCCGGTAGAAGCCGCTGCGCGAAAGCGACAAGCCGGCCAGATCGTACGCTATCTGGCCAAGGAGTATCCGGAAGCGGCGTGCGCGCTGGTGCACCGTAATCCGTTTGAGCTGCTAGTAGCAACGATCCTGTCGGCGCAGTGCACGGACGAGCGGGTGAACCTCGTTACGAAGGACCTGTTCAAGAAATACCCGGACGCCGAGGCATTCGCAGCGGCGCCGCTGGCGGCGATCGAAAAGGCGATCAAGAGCACCGGCTTTTTCCGCAATAAGGCCAAGAGCATCAAGGCGTGCTCGACGGCGCTGGTGGAACAATACGGCGGCGACGTCCCGCAGGAGCTGGCATCGCTCGTGCGGTTAGCCGGCGTGGGTCGCAAGACGGCTAACGTGGTGCTGGGAGTTGCGTTCGGCCAGGCAACGGGCGTGGTGGTCGATACGCATGTCGGGCGGCTTAGTCGGCGTCTTGGGTTGACCGCCGAGACTGACGCGGTGAAGGTGGAGGCTGAACTGATGCACCTCTTGCCAAAAAAGGAATGGATCGACTTCTCGCACCGCATGATTTATCACGGCCGACAGGTGTGCCTCGCGCGGCGGCCGCGCTGCGAGTCGTGCGTGATGCTGTCCATCTGCCCGCGAGTTGGGGTGGAGAGGTAGTGGTTTAGGTTTCCAGAGAGTTCAGCACCTTTGCTCGGCGAGGGGGAACGTCATCTCGCGGAGAGGGAGATGACTACAGTATGCGTGGACGCCTGGTCGTTGGAACCTCTAGCTACTATTGACGGAGCCGCGCCGCCATGATTCTCTCGGGACAGGAAATCCTCGCCCGCCTGGGCGGCGACATCACCATCGAGCCGTTCAATCCGGCGGCGCTGAATCCCAATAGCTACAATCTTTCGCTGCATGACGAGTTGATGGTGTACGAAGAGGTCATCCTCGACATGGCGCGGGCGAACCGTGTGCGGCGGATCCCGATACCCCCCGAGGGAATCGTTCTCAGCCCCAACCAGTTGTATCTGGGTCGCACGGCGGAGCGCACCGAGACCCGCAACCTGGTGCCGCAGATCGAAGGTCGCTCGTCGGTGGGGCGGCTGGGGCTGTTCGTCCACGTGACGGCAGGGTTTGGCGACGTGGGATTCTGCGGCTACTGGACGCTGGAGATGTTCGCCGTGCAGCCGGTGCGGATCTACGCGGGCGTGCCGATTTGCCAGATCATCTACCACGAGCTCGCCGGCGAGTTCCACGAATACGCCAGCAAGTACCAGCACAACCGCGATATACAGCCGAGCCTGCTATTCAAGGAACTGGCGGGCGATCAGCCGCAGGACCAACAGTTGCCGTTGGCGTTCGACGTGGAGCTGACGCGGGGTTAAACGGCGGCATCCGGCGGTGCGGCAGCGATCTGGTCGAGATGGTCACGCACCCGTGTGAGCAGTTGTGCCCAACGAATCGGCGAGATAGCGCCGATTTTCCCGAGGAAATTATGCGCCGGCAGCACCGCAAGAAAGCCGAGGCGAATCACTGACGCCGACTCCAATCCGGTGGCTTGGAAGTCGTCGTCGCCTTGATGAATCACCTCATCAAAGCCGGGAACCGCTCGATGTAGCTGCGTACTCTGGCGCCGCACGCGAGCAAATCGCCATAAGGCGGCATACGGCGAAGTACGATGGTCGGCCGATTCTAGATCTGGCCGTCAATCTGAGGCAAGGGTGCGATCGCAACATCGCCTTCTTCAATCAGTTCAGGTCCGCCGCGGAGTAGTCAGGCTCATCATCGCCAGAGGCCCGTGCTAGCCCCGCGGCTGCGGCCCGGACCCAGGATGCATCTTCGTCGCTCCGCCGCTGCGGCAGCACGGTGACGATAAGCGGCGTATCAGGCGGCAGTTCAAGCGGTTCGTCGAGCTTAATTTGATAGCCGTCGAAATGGGCGCTCAAGGTGAGGTACTGCATGAGGACTGCGCGTTCGCCCGATTCTGAATGACCGTAGAATAAAGAAACGCCGACTACATTATAGCGAAATAGTTCTCAACGGCGTAGTCGACGTACTCCTTGGTCATCTCCAGCGGCTGGCACATGTAACGGCAATAGTTGACGATCTGCAACAGCAGGTCGCGCGGCTGACAGCAGCGGAACGGGCGATTGACCGCCTGGTAATGCCTTTCGACGAGGTAATCGGCCGCCTCCTGGTCATAGCGGACGCCCAGTTTCGGCGCCATGAGCTTCAGCAGGCTGCGGAACTCTTCCTCGGTGGGATCCAGCACCTCGATTTTGTAAGGGATCCGGCGCAGGAAGGCGTCGTCGACCAAATCCTTCGGCTCCAGGTTCGTCGAGAAGATGATAAGCTGATCGACCGGCACCTGGATCTTCTTGCCGTTGCCCATTTGCAGGAAGTCGTACCGCTTCTCCAGCGGCACGATCCAGCGGTTGAGCAGTTCGTCGGTCGTCATCCGCTGGCGGCCGAAGTCGTCGATCACCAGCGTGCCGCAGTTGCTTTTCAGTTGCACCGGCGCTTCGCTGACGTTCACTCCGGCGCTGGGCTGCACCTCCAGCGCGTTCATGGTCAGCTCGCCGCCCACGACGATCGTGGGCCGCTTGATGCGGACCCAGCGTGTGTCGGTTGGCTTGGTCTGCAACGGGCCGGAGGGCTCGTGCAGCGGGGTCTCGACGTGGAGCCCAGGGTCGAACACCCGCATGATTTCGCCGTCGACCACGATCGCCCGCGGAATCCAGATGCAATCGCCGAACGCCTGGGTCACGCGTTCGGCGATGCTGGTCTTGCCGTTGCCCGGCGCGCCGAACAGGAA
>JADLBW010000224.1 GCA_020847515.1 Pirellulales bacterium
AGAGCGTTCGCAGGCCAGCCAGTAGACCAGCGCCTGCAATTGATACCTCTCTGCCAGCTTAGCGACCCCCTCGGGTGTGACATGGTTCGTCTTGTAGTCTAGCAATCTCCAATGGCCTTGCTGATCCTGATACAGACAATCGATATATCCGTGCAAGTACCTGCCGGCGTTCGCATGGCTGTCGAGCGCCCACGGCAGCAGGAATTCGACCTCCCGGCGCACGATTGGGGCGGCGGCTAGTTCGGCGCCGCGAGGCGAGCGGAGAAACCGCGCCACGATGGCGGCGGCGTCGGCAGCAATCGTGCCAGGGCTGGAGGGCGCGCATTCAGGCGCCAGAAATTCGCACAAATCGGCGAGGTCGTCCTGACGCTGCAGATTGATCCGCTCCAAAACGGCATGGACCAATGAACCAAGCTCCCCGCGATCGCTGGGGCGCTCGACGGTCGAGCGTTCCTTGTCAGCCGCATTCAGAACGGTTGGCCGCTCCAGGGCAAGCTGACCCGAAAGCTGTGAAAACGAAAACTGCCGCCGCGCCCGCATATCGGGCCGGACCGGATCGCTCTCCGGCGGCGTCCCGCCGGCGCCGTTGGTCGCCAGTTCGCGGGTTTTCAGGACTAATCGGCCCAAATCCGCTCCCCGCGGAGCGCTCGGCGCGGTTTCGTCGATCCGGGGCAGGTCAGTCGTTACCCAAATGTCAGGCGCAGCATATCCAGGCGGTAGGGGCCGCTGAAGGGCGCCGTCGACGAGGCTCACATGCCGGGCGAGCAGTTGCAACCAGTCGCGTTGCGGGGCTGCCGGATCTTCGATGCTGCTGGACAGCAACAAATAATCAGCGGCCCGGGTGCACGCGACGTAAAGCAGCCGTTTTCGCTCTTCCAACTCGGCGCGATTCTCGATGTAACGGTAGAGGCGGTGTCCCGAACAAGCGCTCTGGTCCTCCTCGGCGTCGGTCGGCATCAGCGGGCCCAGTTCGAGATCCAGGACCGGCTGCGATGAGCCGCCGTGCCGCCGCCGATCGAGATCGGGCAGGACCACCAGCGGAAATTCCAGTCCCTTCGCATGATGAATCGTCATGATGCGAATAACGTCCCCTTCGGTCTGAGTGGCGGCGAGGGCCTCTTTAGGCGCCCGCAAGACAAATTCCGAAAGCTGCGTAATGTACCCCTGCAGGTCGCCCGGCGACGATCGGTCGAGCGCCCGCGCTTGCTCGACGAGCTTTTCAACATTGGCTGCCTTGCGCGGGCCGAGAAATTC
The DNA here is from genome assembly GCA_020847515.1 of Pirellulales bacterium. Taxonomy (GTDB): domain Bacteria; phylum Planctomycetota; class Planctomycetia; order Pirellulales; family Lacipirellulaceae; genus Lacipirellula. The sequence goes on from JADLBW010000224.1 coordinate 1,255, forward strand.
GGCAAGGACGATGGCGTCGTAACCGGTCAAGTCCAGGGCGAGCGTCAGGAGATCGGCGACCAGCAGCCGGTCTTTGGCCTCGCGCAGCCGTACGAGTACGGCGGCGGCGCGGCGGACTTTAGCCGCTTCGTCCGCGCTTAGCGCCGACAATACGCGTGCGCCCGCCTTTCCGCCGCGTTGCTGCGCCGCCAGGGCTCCGTTGAGCGAGGCAGAGGCGTTGACCAGCCAGAATAGCGTTTCGTCCTGCAACGAAAAAATCGGACTGCGAAGCGCCCCGGCCAGGGCGATTTCATCCACCGGACTGGCGATCGCCCGCAGCAGGTTGAGCACGTCGTAGATTTCCTGCTGCGAGTAAAAGGCGTGCCCGCCGTGAAGATAGTAGTCGAGTCCGTGCTCGCGGAGGGCTTCTTCGTACACCTGGGCGTCGCTGAGGGTTCGCAGCAGGATCGCGATATCCCCCAACTGCAATCGCCGCGGCGCCGGCTGGCCCTCGTGAACTCCCACGACCAGCGGCTGCTCCGACTGCAGTAGCTGCACCAGTCGCCGGGCCATCCAGCGGGCCTCCGTTACGCGGGCGTCCCGCGCGGCGCCCGCGCGGCGTCGCTTCGTCGCACCGCCTTGGGTCTTGCCGCCAGTCGCCTCGCCATCGGCGCCGACGCTGGCGGCCGACTCCTGGGCGTCGCTTTCTTCCTGCAGCGGCGTCCACAAGAATTCCACGGCGGGCGTAGGGGTCATCTGCGGCCGCGCCGGCGCCAGCGGCTCGTATTCCTCGAATTCATCGTAAAACAGTGCATTGACGAAGTCGGTGATCGCCGGCTGGCTCCGGAAATTCCGCGTCAGCGATAATCGACCCGCCGGCGTCAACGCCGCCCGCAAGCTAGTGGAAACCTGCGGCTGGGCCCCGGTGAAGCGGTAAATCGATTGCTTAAAGTCGCCGACTGCAAACAGCCCGCGCTCGTGCCAGTCGTCGCCGCAAAAGGCTTTAATGATGTTGGCCTGCAACGGATTGGTGTCCTGGAATTCGTCCACCATCAACAGCCGCGTCCGCTGGGCAATCTGCTGCCGAATCGCCGCATGCGCCGGGTCGGTGAGCAAGCGGTGCGTGTGCGCCAGCAAGTCGTCAAACTCGAGTTGATTTCGTTGGGCCTTGATCGCCGCGAGCGACTCGGTCGCCACAGCCGTCAGCCGCAATAGCGCCAAACCCTGCGCTGCAGCGTCTTGAGCCGCGGTAAAGTCGAGCGGCTGGCCCAGCGCCGTCTTATCAAGCAGCGTGCGAACCCGCTCGCACGCCTGCTTGAGCGGCTCGTAATCGTCGATATTGTGCCAATGCTTGGCCCCCCGAATGTCCGCAACGCGGGCCTGCAATCGAATCGCGGCGATTACCTCCGCGCACGTTGCCGGACAACTCTTCGGCAAGGCGTCCAGCCTGGCGGCCAGATCCCTGAGCCGCGCCACTAGATGATCGCTCTTGGCCGACGCCTCGCCGCACAACCGCCGCAGTTCGACCAACTCCGGCGCGGCGCACAACTGACGGAGCGCCTCGGGAACGAATTGCTCGTCATAGAACCGTTGCCAGTGGGCGACAAGGTCTTCGGGCGTCGCGTCGCGCCAGCGCTCGATGGCTTCCATCGCCGTGGGACCGGCCAGAGCGGCCAGGTCGTTTCGCAGCCGATCGAGCCCCCGCCGCGCCGCCAGTTCCAGCGTGTCGTCATCGTGGGCCAGCAACAACTTCCGCAGGCAGTCGTCGATGGTTTCCAGCTTGAGCAGTTGCGCTGCCGCCGCGTCGAGCACTTCGAACTGCGCGTCCAGGCCCGCCTCGACGGCGTAGGTTCGCAACAACTGCGCGCAGAACGAATGGATTGTGCTGATCCGCGCCGCGTCCATCGACCGCAGCAGCCGCTGCCACGCGGCGGCCTCGTCGTCGGTCGCCGCCCTCTGCAGTCGCTCGAAACAGCGGCGACGGATGCGGTCGCGCATTTCCCGCGCGGCGGCGTCGGTGAACGTAATGGCGACCAGCTCGTCGAGTTGAGCGGCGTCGGCCTGCGTCGGATCGACGTGCGAAAGAAATCGCTCGGTCAGCACGAACGTCTTGCCGCACCCGGCCCCGGCGGCGAGCGAAACGCTCCGGTCGCGGGCCTCCAGCGCGGCCCGCTGTTGCGGCGTGAGGGGACGCTCTAGCGTGGCGAGGCTCATCGGCCGCTTTCTCCGGCGGCTACCTGCTGAGCCGGCCAGGTCTTGTCGAGACTCCGCACGTGGGCGATTCGGCACGCGGTGCTGAATTCACAGAACTGCGTGCAGTTCTTGTCCGCGCTGTAGACCGGAAACGCACCCCGCCGGATGCCGACGACGATCTCCCCAATGCGGGCCAGCAGGGTCTGCCGCAGCTTCGTCCAGCCGGCGGCGAGCTGCACGCAGCCGTCGTTGATTTCGCCGATCAACAGCGGCCCGCCGCTATGGGCGCCGAGGTTGAATCCCTTGCCCCGCACGCTCCAATATCCGGCCGCCAGCGGTTGGGCCTGCTGGTCGGCCAACAGCAATTCAGCCACGGCCAGGGCGTACAGCGGCAGTTGCAACTGCGTCCCCGCTTCGATGCTCTGGCGGTTCACCTTGGCGCTCGCACTGGTCTTGTAGTCGATGACGTTGAAGACCGTCGTTTCGCCTACGCGCCCCACATCGATCCGGTCGATCTGCCCCGCCAGCCGCAGCGTCTGCCCGTCGATGAGCAGCTCGAACGGCGCGTCGGTCGACAGCCGCGAGTCGTCGGCCGATTCGCTGGCACGGCTCTTCGGCCCGAACCGGGCCTCGAAGTACCGGGCCGCCGGCGGCGCATCGAGGCCCTGCCAGGCAGCGGCGTAATCGTGGTGCTGCTGGGCGAATTGCGCGGCCCAGGAGGCGATTTGCCGGCGCTCGATCTCCCGCAGCGCCCCCTGCAGACCGCGATGGGGCCGCGCGTGCACTACGGCGTCGAGCGTCCGCTGGAACTCCGCGGCGACCTTTTCAGGCGACATCGCCTCGCCGGCGTCGCCTGCGGCGGCGGCCAGGCGTCCGTACAGCCGCGCGAGCGTGTCGTGCAGCAGGCTGCCGCGGCGGGCCGGGTCGCTCTCTAACGCCAGTTCGGGCGGCGGCGCCAGCCGCAATACATGCCGGGCCAGGAATTGGAACGGGCACCCCGCATAGGTCTCCAGCAGGCTCGGACTCCACACAAAACCCGGTCCGAACCGCCGTTCTAGAATCGCTTGCACGGCGTCGGAGCCGAACACCCCGTCGAAGGCGCCAAACCGACCCCGCTCGGCGCGATCGGCGATCACGGCCATGCCGTCGAGTATCGAGCGACCAACATCGCCGTAGCGCGGCGAGCCGACCAGTGCGGCCAGCAGCTTGCGGTCGCGCTGTTGTGCTCGGGCGACCGCACTGTGGCGCAGATCGCTGCGCGATAGCGGCGGGTCTGCCAAGTCGTCGGTGCGCGACAGCGACTGAACCGTTCGCTCCAGCCTGCCGCCGGCAAACGCCCGCTCCAACTCGAGCACTAACGGGCTGGGCGGCATCGCCTGCGCCTTGGCGTCGAGCGCCGGATAACTGAGCGTCAGCGACTCGGTGGGGCGCGTGACAAGCTGATAAAACAGCAACATCCCCTCGCTATGGGGCTGAGCGTCGCCGACGCTCGCCGTCTCCTGGGGGCGGCGTCCGTTCACCTCGTCGGCGGCGTCCCCTTGCGCGTCCGGGCGCGGTTCGCCCATCGGAAACGCCTGCTCGCTCAGGCCGCCGATGAACAGGCGGCGTGCGCGAACAAACCGGGCGGCGTCGGCCGAGAGAACCCGTACCCTTCCGACGGCGTCGTGCGGCGGGGGGAGCGACGATTCGGCGGCCACGGTCGCCGCGAGGTCGAGAAAGGCCGGGTACGCCAGCCGCGTCTCCTCGCCGCCGAGGCGCCGCTCAACCACCGCGACTTCCCGCAACGCCGCAAACAGGGCGGCGCAGGCGACTGCGGGCTCGGCCTCTTCCCGCGCGTACACGTTCGTCGCATCCTGGCCGACTGCTCCCGCCTTCGCGCGGGGCGGAGCAGCCGGGGCGCCCGTCCGGCGGGCGTGCATTTCGTCAAACAGTCCGGCTGCCGCGGCCATCCGCTCAACAACGCCGATCCACTCGCCGACCTCGGCCTGCTTCGGCCACTGGTCAAACCATGCCGCGATCCGCGCCAGGGCGGCCGAGGCCGCGCGGGCCGCCACAGGATCGACTGGCGTCGCGCCGCCGGCGCCCGCGGCCCAGCTTTCTACCAGGTTCCGCAGCTCGTCTCGTCCGCTGGGCAACTGGGCGTGGCGCACGCACAATTCGGCGGCCGAGCGAATCTCGGGCGACGGCTCCATGCCGGCGGGCCAGCTTCGCCTTCCCGGGGACGCGGCTTCGATGCGAACGGCCCGGTCGCCGATTACCCGCATCAGCCGCCGATACGGCCAGTCCTCGGCATGCAGCCGCAGCAGATTAAGCAGGCTCCGCACCGCCGGCGCCGCGTCGAGCCGCGGCCAGGCGTCCAGATAGCTCGGCACGCCGAAATCGTCGAACACTTGCCGCACGCGATCGGCTACGTCCTGCGAGCGAGGGAAGACGACCACCACCTCGCCTGGCGGCTCGCCCTCGACCAATAGCCGCTTGACCCGCCGGGCGATCTCGGCGATCTCCGCCTGCACGCCGCTGGCCGCAACGATGTGCACCCGGTCGAGCGACTGCTGCACCGGCGCGGTCACCGGCTCGACGTCGCGATAGTTGCGAAAGATATTCCGCTGCAGGTGCTCCAACGAGGCGGGCATGCCAGCGCCGCGGTCTCCCGGCGTCGACTCGCGCAGCTCATGCCCTGCGCGCGCGGGCCGAATCACGGCGCCGCCCTCCTCGAACAACTGCGCCGTCGCGGCGGGAATCGCGAACAATTCGTTGCGCGCCACTCTGGGGCTCGCCTGCGCCGACGGGGGCCGCCGATCGCCCAATAGCGCCACCACCACCCGCTCGGTGCGTTCGGCCACAAGGGCCAGCAGCGCGTGCTGCAGCGGGGAGAAGTCGTTGAAGCCGTCGACGACTACCAGCTCCAGCTTGGAACCGACGGCCCGGTTGCTACGCATGCCGTCAATCGCCGCCAGCAGCAGCCCTTCGGCGTCGACGGCGACCGCCCGTTGCAGCAGGGCCTCGTAGCGGCGGTACAAATCCGCCAGCTCCCGCCGACGCGGCGGCGCCCGGCGCGTCTGGCGCTGAAACGCCTCGGCCGAAACCTGCTGGCGCTTGAGCTGAGCGATGGTTTCGCTCAACTCGCTGACCAGCCCGAGCGAACCGGCCGCCCCGCGAAAGAACTTAAGGGCCCCAGCGGCCGACGCCTCGGCGATGGCCCGCCGCAGCAGCCGCCGCCGCTGAGGGGGCGAGAGCGTGCGGACCCTCAGCTCGGCGTCCCAAACGACTTGTTCGGCAAATCCGGCAAACGTCGTTACGCCAGGGTCGACAAGGGCGCCACCCCAAGGGGGTCGGGATGCTTTAGCGACTGGCGCCCCAACAGGGTCGGGATGCTTTAGCGACTGGTCGCTCGGGTGGCGTGGAATCTCCCCAGTCGCTAAAGAATCCCGACCCGGTCCGCCACCCAGGGGTCGGGATGCTTGAGCGACTGGTTGCTCGCCACTTGTGGAATCTCCCCAGTCGCTGAAGAACCCCGACCCCGCTGCTCCGCCTACGGATCGGGATCCTCCAGCCACTGTTTGCTCGTCCCCGGCAGAACCCCCACGGTCGCTAAAGCATCCTGATCCGGTCAGGTCGACCAGCCGCTCGCGGATGCCCGCGGCGGCGGCAAACGTGGGCGCCAGCCATAGGGCCCGTCGCCGCTGGAGCACCGGGCGCCGGGCCAGCACGCGGCAGTACTGGGCCAGCGCGGCAGAGGTTGTGCCGCTGCGGGCCGGGGCGATCCACAATTCCACATTCTTGAGGCTCGGCATGGAACAATCGTACACTATGTCGCCCCGGAAATGGAGCATGGAACGGGGTCGGGATGCTTTAGCGACTGGCGGCCCTCCACCCGTTGATACTCTCCCGTCCCTAAAGAATCCCGACCCCGTTGGGCCGGATCCCGGCCCGTTTTGCCCCCGCATCCTGGGCCATCTGATTGACAGCCGAGCGCCGTTTCGCCTAGACTATTAGCGTACGGGATGCTCTAGCCACTCGGTAAGCTGGTCGCGCCGACCGTCTCTTCTGACGTCCACGATCGCGTGCTGCAGCGGCGCGGTACAATGTACGGGGTCGGGATGCTTTTGCGA
>JADLBW010000225.1 GCA_020847515.1 Pirellulales bacterium
GAGGCCGAAGCGAAGGCCGATAACCTGCCGCGGGTGAAGTTCACTACGACCAAGGGGGACGTCGTGATCGAGCTGTTCGAGAACGAGGCCCCCCAGTCGGTGGCCAACTTCATTACGCTCGTGAAGCAGGGATTTTATAACGGCGTGTCGTTCCATCGCGTCATTCCCGGCTTTATGGCCCAAGGCGGCGACCCCGAAGGGACCGGCATGGGCGGCCCCGGCTACACGATTCGCGACGAGCAGCGGGCGCCGGGCGCCCGCCGCCATTTCCGCGGCAGCCTGAGCATGGCGAACACCGGCCGGCCCAATACGGGCGGGTCGCAGTTCTTTTTGACGTTCGTGCCGACGTCATTCCTCGACGGCAAGCACGCCGTGTTCGGCCGGGTGATCGAAGGGATGGACGTGGCAGCGTCGCTCAACCGGGGCGAGCCGCCCCGCAACCCGGACAAGATCCTTAAGGCCGAAGTCTTGCGCGACCGGGGGCATGCGTATGAGTTTGAGAAGCTGCCGGAGTCGTGAGCGTGGGAAACGGTATTTCACCGGCTGTTTTGTGGGAGCAAGACGGTTGAGTCGTGAGGCGTTATTTGGCCAGCCGCAAGCTGGCGACGAGTATTTGAGAGACTGCCTTTAGCGCCCAGAGGTATCGATGTTAGAGCACGGCCACCGCATGGCTGTCACGGATCAAGGCGTTGTCATTCCTAAGGCGTGGTTTGGAACTGCGACCGAAGTCGAACTGCGAGAAGAGAACGGTCGGCTGGTTCTTTCTCCCGTCACCGTGGGGGACGAGGATCGGAGCGGAGCATTTGATCCGAGCGATCCCATTTGGACTTGGGGGGCGGACGCCAAAGGCCTGGGAATCACCGACGCGTCAGTGAATCTCGACAAATATATCTACGACGACCCGCACGGCATGGGCGGATAAAAGACGTCTTTCTCGACAGCAGCTTCATTGTTGCGCTGCACTCGGCGCGTGATCAGTTCCACGAGCATGCGGTTCAATATTGGCTCAGTTTGTCGCTCAAGCCCCGGTTGATCGCGACCACTTTCGTCCTGGACGAAGGGGCTACGGCAGGCGTTAACGTTCGATCGCCACTTTGCCCAAGCGGGATTTGAGTGCCTGCCTTCGGCTAGTTTCTTGGCTTCCAGCACAGGCCTGGCATAATTAAATCCCTGCGGCGGCTATGCTGCAGCCTCATAAGGTTAACCAGTCGCAGGACCGGCGCGCGACGCCTGGCGACCCCTTCGGCTGTGTCTCGCCGTCGCGGCGAGTGGACTGGCGCTACTCTTGGCTCTGGCGTGGTTTATCTCTCAGCGGCTGACTGCCCTAGGGTGGCAAGAGACCAAGCACTGAATTGACGGCGAATTGACGGTCGCTGTGCCTGCCGGTCCGAGGTGCATCGGCTGCGGTGGCGATTACCTAACGGGGCGGTCGGCTCAGCCGATGATGCGCTGTTGACGGTCATCTAGCGGGCGCCGACGCCCGCCGTGCAGGGGGTTTCGAGCCGGCGGGACTTGTCCGGGCGTTTTCCCCCGGCCAACCTTTTCCGGGCGTTTCCGCGTGATGTCGCTGCTTGCGCTTGACTTGCACCGGCTTTACGGCTTATCCTACTATTTCGTTTTTCGATTCTGCCGATAGGTTGTATTGGCATAATGCATTTGGCCGCGTGGTAAGGCGCAAGGGGGATGTGACATTTCCTGTGCCGGTCGTCTCTGCCAGGCAATCCGAAGGGCTTAACGCCCACGCCCGGAGAGAGTTTGGCTGGTGACCGCCGAACAATGGCAGGTGCACGATTACCTGCTCCTTGCGCATCGCAAGCTTTCCTTTGCGCAGCAAAACTCGCCGCTGAGAAATACGAGCCGCCCGGGCGGCGTGACAAGTCATGCATATTCGCTCCCTGAAAATATTTTGCGACGTGGTCCAGCGGCGGAGCTTTTCGCGCGCCGCCGACGACAACAATATCTCGCAGTCGAGTTGCAGCCACGTCGTGCAGGCCCTCGAAGAGCGGCTGGGAGTGCAACTGCTCGATCGCTCGAAGCGGCCGTTTGAACTGACGCCCGAAGGCCAGCGGTACTACGACGGCTGCCGGCAGATCGTGAAGCGATACTTCGAGCTGGAAGAGGAGGTCCGTACGCTCCACGACGTCGAAGCCCGCAGCCTGGTGGTGGCGTCGATCTACTCGGTCGGCCTGCACCACATGAGCGCGTTTATGCAGCGGTTCTCCGCCGAACATCCGCGGGCTTCGGTGCGGCTGGAATACCTGCATCCGGCGCGGGTGTGCGAGGTAGTCGAGGGCGGCGACGCCGATCTCGGCATCGTCAGTTATCCGAAAGAGACCGATGCGCTCTCAGTCATCGCCTGGCGGAACGAGCCGCTGGTGATCGTCTGCCACCCGGGCCATCGGCTTGCGCGCGAGACCTCCGTCCACTTGAAGGCGGTCGCCGGCGAATCGTTCGTCGCCTTTGAAGAGGGGCTGGCGATTCGCGAAGCGCTCGACCGGGCGCTGGTCCGGGCCCATGCCGAGGTGAACGTGACGCTGGAGTTCGACAACATCGAGACGATGAAGCGGGCGATCGAGATCGACGCCGGCGTGAGCATCCTGCCCGAGCCGAGCGTCCGCCGCGAGATCGCCCTGGGTTCGCTCGCCAAAGTTGCCATCGCAGATAACGACCTTGTCCGCCCGCTGGGCATCCTCCACCGCCGCGACCGCCGGCTGAGCGAACTTGCCGTGCAGTTCGTCGGTCTGCTCAAGACGCACGGCGACTTCGCGGCTGACGCCGTGCCGTCGAGCGCCTTCCAGCTCGACGAAGCGACGACGTGAACCAAGGGGCCCGCGGGTCGTCACGCGATTCCTATCGTAGCATCAATGACCAATGACCAAGCACCAATGACCAAAGTCAAGCGACAGCCATTTGGTCATTGGTCATTGGTGCTTGGTCATTGAATTCGGAGCCGCTCCCAGGGATCGGCTTGAGACTAGCGAAAGTAGTACCATGGAAAACCGCACTCCTCTCCTTCATTTGCCCCAGAAGCACGGCCTGTACGACCCGGCGAACGAGCACGACGCCTGCGGGGTCGGTTTTGTCGCGCACATCAAGGGCCAGCGGAGTCACCAGATACTGATCGACGCCGAGGAGGTGCTGCGCAACATGGACCACCGCGGGGCCTGCGGCTGCGAGCAGAACACCGGCGACGGCGCCGGCATTCTGACCGCGCTCCCCCACGAGTTTCTGGCCAAGGTCGTGAAGGCCGATCTGGGCGCCGAACTGCCCGCCCCGGGGCGTTTCTCGGCGGGCAACGTCTTTTTGCCGCAGATCGAATCGGAGCGGGCCTACTGCAAACAGGTGGTCGAGCAGATCATCGCCGAGCAAGGCCAGCGGCTCATCGGCTGGCGGCGCGTGCCGACCGACGCAGCGGGCGCCGATATCGGCCCCACCGCCCGGGCCGCCGAGCCGGTGGTCGAGCAGATCGTCATCGCGTCCGGCGACTATGCCTCGGCCAACGGCGACTTCGACGGCGAAGCCTTCGAGCGGCAGCTCTACGTCATCCGCAAGCGGGCCAGCAACCAGCTCCGCACCGACGCGTCGCTCGCGCAGGCGAAGCTGTTCTACATCTGCTCGCTGTCGACCAAGGTCCTCATCTACAAGGGCATGTTCACCACCGAGCAGCTTTTCAAGTACTACGCCGACCTGAACGACGCCGATTACGCCAGCCACCTGGCGATGGTTCACTCGCGGTTCGCGACCAACACGTTCCCTTCGTGGGATCGCGCTCAGCCCTGCCGCTTCATGAGCCACAACGGCGAGATCAACACGCTGCGCGGCAACAGCAACTGGATGTTCGCCCGTCAGGGCGTGGTGAAGAGCAAGCTGTTCGGCAAGGAACTATCGAAGCTCTTTCCCATCGTCGAGCCCGACTGCAGCGACTCGGGCACGTTCGACAACGTGCTGGAGTTCTTGTTGATGAGCGGCCGCTCGCTCCCGGAGGCCGTCATGATGATGGTCCCCGAGGCGTGGCAGAACCACGAAACCATGCCCGAGGACAAGCGTGCGTTCTACGAGTATCAAAGTTGCCTGATGGAGCCGTGGGACGGCCCGGCGTCGATCGCGTTCACCGACGGCAAGGTCATCGGCGCCACGCTCGATCGCAACGGCTTGCGGCCGTCGCGTTACTATCTGACGCACGACGACCGCGTGATCATGGCCAGCGAAGTCGGCGTCCTCCGCTCGATCAAGCCCGAGAACGTGAAGGCCAAAGGCCGCCTGCAGCCAGGCCGCATGTTTCTGGTCGACTTCGAGCAGGGCCGCCTCATCCCCGACGAGGAGCTGAAGCACGATTACGCGCAGCGGCGCCCCTACGGCAAGTGGCTGCGCGAAAAGCGGATCGATCTCAACGACCTCCACCCGGAAGAGCGCCCCCACGGCTTCAACCGCAAGACGCTGCTGGAGCGAATGCAGGCCTTCGGCTACACCGTCGAGACGATGAGCTTCATGCTGCTGCCGATGGTGAAGGTCGAAAAGGATCCGATCGGCTCGCTGGGCAACGACTCGTGCCTGGCGTGCCTCAGCGACAAGCCGCGGATGCTGTACGACTACTTCCGCCAGCTCTTCGCGCAGGTCACCAATCCGGCGATCGACTCGATCCGCGAGGAAGTGATCATGTCGCTGGAGTGCTACATCGGTCCCGAGCAGAACCTGCTGGAAAGCGCGTCGAAGCACGCCCGCCGGTTGCGTTTGCCGCACCCGATTCTCTCGAACGAGCAGATGGCGGCGCTGAAGCGAATCAATCGCAAGGGTTGGCACACCCGCAAGATCGACGTCACCTGGCCGCGCGCCGAAGGCAAGGCCGGCATGGTTCGCGCGCTCGATCGCATCTGCCAGGAGGCGGAAGCCGCCGTCGACGAAGGCGAAACGCTCATCGTGCTGACCGATCGGAAGATCGGCGCCGACCGCGTGCCGCTCAGCGCCCTGTTGGCGACCGGCGCCGTGCACCATCATCTGGTGCGGCAGAAGAAGCGGACCCGCGTCGGCGTGTTGGTCGAAACAGGCGAGGCCCGCGAGGTGCACCACCATTGCCTGCTGGTGGGCTATGGCGCCGACGCGATCAACCCCTACCTGGCGTTCGAGGCCCTGTGGCAAGCCCGCCGCGACGGACTGCTCGACTCCGGCGAGGAAGGCATTCGCGACGAGGAGCTCGGCGAGGGCGACGACCATCCGGCCATCGAGGCGGTGACCGACGGCGAGGTGTTCGATCCGGTCACCGCGGCCGACCACGAGCTCGTCCGCAGGTATCGCACCGGCGTCGCCAAGGGCATGCTCAAAGTGATGGCGAAGATCGGCATCTCGACGCTGCAAAGCTACAAGGGCGCGCAGATCTTCGAGGCCCTTGGCCTCCGCGATAACGTGATCGATCACTGTTTTGCCGGCACCGCCAGCCGCATTCAGGGGGTCGACTTCGACGTACTGGCCGAAGAAGCCCTGCGGCGGCATGAACTAGGCTATCCGCGGCGCGCCTCGATGAAGCTGGCCGTGCTTCCCAACCCGGGCGAATTCCACTGGCGGGCCGAAGGCGAACGCCACATGTGGGACCCGCAGGCGATCGCGGACATTCAAGTGGCCGCGCGGGCCGGCGACCCCAACGCTTACCGCCGCTTCGCCGAGCACGTCAACAACGATTCGCGGACCCGTTGCCAGCTCCGCGGGCTGCTGAAGTTCAAAGAGCCTGACGAAGGCCGCGCCATTCCGATTGACCAGGTCGAACCGGCCAGCGAAATCGTCAAGCGATTCTGCACCGGCGCCATGTCGTTCGGCTCGATCTCGGCCGAGGCCCACGAGTCGCTCGCCATCGCCATGAACAAAATCGGCGGCAAGAGCAATACCGGCGAAGGGGGCGAAGACCCCGCGCGGTTCGCCCCGCTGCCGGACGGTTCGATGAATCCGCGGCGCTCGGCGATCAAGCAGGTGGCCTCGGGGCGGTTCGGAGTCACGATCAACTACCTCGCCAACGCCGACGAGCTGCAGATCAAGATCTCCCAAGGCGCTAAGCCCGGCGAAGGGGGCGAACTGCCCGGCCGCAAGGTCGACGACTACATCGCGCGCATCCGCTACAGCACGCCGGGGGTGGGCCTGATCAGTCCGCCGCCGCACCATGACATCTACTCGATCGAAGACCTCAAGCAGCTCATTCACGATCTGAAGAACTCGAATCCCGCGGCCCGCGTCAGCGTGAAGCTGGTGTCGGAAGTGGGCGTCGGCACCGTTGCCGCCGGAGTGGCCAAGGGCTACGCCGACCACATCCTCATTTCGGGCGACGGCGGGGGGACTGGCGCCTCGCCGCTGACGAGCATCAAGCACGCCGGCCTGCCCTGGGAATTGGGCCTGGCTGAGACGCACCAGACGCTGGTCCTCAACGACCTGCGCTCGCGCGTCCGCGTCCAGACCGA
>JADLBW010000226.1 GCA_020847515.1 Pirellulales bacterium
ACGCTCGTCGACAAGATGGTCTACCAGTCGGGCCAGTACCGAAACGAAGAACTCGACAAACTCGCCGGCGGTCAACACGGGCTGATCCTCGACAGCAACGACCTGGAACGCGAACGGGGCATCACGATCATCAGCAAAAATTGCGCGGTGGCCTATCAGGCTCAGGACGGCCAGACCTATCGCATCAATTTGATTGACACCCCGGGCCACGCCGACTTCGGCGGCGAAGTCGAACGCGTCCTGGGCATGGCGGACGGCACGTTGCTGCTGGTCGACGCCTACGAAGGACCGATGCCCCAGACGCGATTCGTCCTCCAGAAATCGCTCCAGCGCGGTCTGAAGCCGATTCTGGTGGTCAACAAAGTCGACCGGCCGGACGCCCGACCGCAGGAAGTCGTCGACGAGGTGTTCGACCTTCTGGTCGATTTGGACGCCCCCGACGACGTGCTCGACTTCCAAGTCATCTTCGCCTCGGCGCGCCAGGGTTGGGCCGCCGCGGATCTGAATCAGCCCAGCGACTCGCTGCAGCCGCTGTTCGACGCAATCATCGACTACGTCCCCGCCCCCGACGACGGCGCCAAAGCCAAGGATCTCCTGCAGTTCCAAGTCACCACGCTCGATTACTCGGAATTTGTAGGCCGGATCGCCATCGGGCGGGTTCACAGCGGCACGATTCGCAAGCGCCAGCGCGTCGCCGTGATCGATCACCTCGGCGAAGTGTCCCGCAAGCAGGTCGTTCAGCTACTGGCCTTTGAAGGCTTGGAGCGCGTCGAGGTCGACGAAGTCGCCGCCGGAGACCTGTGCGCGATCGTCGGCCTGGAGCCCATCGAGATCGGCGACACCGTTGCCGACGCCGACGAGCCCCACGCCCGGCCTCATGTCCACGTCGACGAGCCGACGCTTCACATGCTGTTTCGCGTGAACGACGGCCCGTTTTCCGGCCGCGACGGCAAGTACCTCACCAGCCGCCAAATCGGCGAACGGCTGCAGCGCGAATTGCGCTCCAACGTCGCCCTGCGGGTCGCCCCGGGGCCTACGCAGGAGCAATTCCGCGTCTCGGGCCGCGGCCTGATGCACCTGGGCATTCTCATCGAGAATATGCGCCGCGAGGGGTTCGAGCTGTGCGTCGGCAAACCGCAAGTCATCTACCGCGAGATCGACGGCGTAAAGTGCGACCCGCTCGAGCAACTGGTCGTCGATTGCCCCGAGGATAACCAGAATTCGGTAATGGCCCTGATGGGCGACCGCCGGGCCGAACTGATCAAGATGGGCCGCCGGTCGTCCGCCAGCGGCTTCGTCCATATGGAGTTCAAAATACCAGCCCGCTCGCTCATGGGACTTCGCAGCCGCATGCTCAACGCCACTAAGGGCCAAGCGATCATGCACCATAATTTATTCGGTTATGAGCCGGTAAAAGGCGATTTGCCCAAGCGCCCCTTGGGCGTGCTCGTCTCGAACGAAACCGGCGGGGCCACGGCCTACTCCCTCGACGCGCTGTACGACCGGGGCGTGTTTTTCGTTCGTCCCGGCGATGACGTGTACGAAGGGCAGGTAGTCGGCGAACACTGCCGCCCCGGCGACCTCGTTGTCAACGTCGTTCGCGGCAAGAAGCTCACCAACGTCCGCGCCGCCGGAAAGGACGAGAACGCCCAGGTTCGGCCCGTGCGCGAAATGTCGCTGGAAGCATGCCTGGAGTACATCGAGGACGACGAGCTCGTGGAGGTGACCCCGAAGAACATTCGGCTCCGCAAGGCGCTGCTTTTGGAAAACGATCGCAAACGCGAAGCCCGCCGCGCCGCTGCCGCCGTCTAAATGAACAGCGCCCGCCGCCGCGTCGCCGGCTTACCCGAACGCCGCCGTTCAGGGCGGCGCGCTTTGCGGCCCCGCGCGCTATCGCCCGCCGTATAACCCCTACAATCGGCCGCATACGGCGCCCCTGCGTCCACGAGGTATGCTTTTCCTGGGCCGGCGTTCGGCGCCGCCCACCTCGTTGTGCATCCTTCGCAAGCACACTATGGGCCTGGGATATATGTTTGGCTACGCCCTCGCTTCGCCACACGCCGCCCGGCGCAGCCGCGCCGGTCTCTCATTTCTTGAATTCGTGGGTTGCTTCTCCGCCCTGATCGGCGGCGTAGCCCTGGGCTCGTTGTATCTGGGCGTCGACGTCCGCGCAACGCTTCGGACCGTGTTAGAGCAAACGCTCGCGATACCCAATCAACCGCTTGCCGTAGCGCCCGGCGCTCCGCTGCCGGCGAGCGGCGCTACCGCGACGCCACCGCTGTCGAGCCAGTCCGGCGTCGCAGTTGAGGCTCCCTCAGCCGCTGCATCGAATTGCGCTGAAGCCACCAGGTCGGTCGCCGCCGGTGATGCGGCCGCGCCTCAGGGCGAGACGCCGCTGCGGGCTGGCACGCACGAGCCAGTTGTCGAACCCGCGACGTCTAGCGCGGCGGCGGCAGTAGCTCTCACAATCCAGCAACGGCAGGAGTTTACCCAGGCCTATTGGACGGCTCTCAATGACTGCCTCCGACAGGAGGTGGTCAACCGGTCGGAACCTCGCTCCCAGTCGCCGGATGGCGAACTGCGTGAATACCTCGCCCGGCGAGCCGACGGCCATAATCAAGCGGCCCGCCAAATTGCTCGCATAAGCCGGCGCGGGGTCGACGCTCATGTTGTCGCATTGGGCGATAAGGCCCGCGCATGGCAGGAGGAGGGCGCCAGGCTTTACGCCGAGGCTCAGGACCTGCTCACCGACGCCCCGTCGGCGCAACTCAGCGGTCCCTTCGCCAAAACCTGGCACGGCGCGGCTATGCAACACGAAATGGAAGAGCGACTGCTCGCTGAAAAGTGCGCAGCGGTCGAAAGTTATCTGCAGCACCGATATGAATTGTCGCCCGGCGAAATCGCCGACGCCGCTCCAGCCCCTAGCGGCCGTTGAAAAACGCTCGTTTTGGCGTCGCGGCGAGTTTTGCTCGGCGCTCGGGCGAGGTTGAAAGACGCCACGACAGCGGTCTCAACAGGCTGTTTGCCCCGGCGCGCATTAGCCACGACGGCTCAGTTCCTACAACCGGAACGACGAGCATCGTGCCCAAGTTTGCCCTGGTCGGCCGTTACTCGATACCGCATGGCGTCGGCCGACATGTCGCGGTCATGGCGCGCATCCCTCGCAATACACACCGCTTGGCCCTGGCGAAGGAAGGGCCGAAGTTGTAGCCGCCTGCCGCCGAAAGTAGGATGGCAAGGCGCGGCCGTCGCGGCCCGTTTTCCCATTTGCCGGGTGTTGACTATGAACCTCAAGATTGCCGCCGTCGCCATCAAGATTGCCGCCGTCGCCATCGCTGCTGCTATGGTCCGCCCTGGAGTTGGCGACGAGGCGTTTGCCCCCTGTTGCCTGTCGCCATGCTGCGAACTGATGTTCACGCAACCGGCTGTGGAGACGGCCTGTTGTGAAGGAGCTTCTTGGGATTTAGCAGGTTGCGAAACGCCGCCTGCGCCCGCAGCAACGCCGCCGGCAAACGCGAAGTCCCCTCTGCCGTCGGAGGAACAGACCAGGCCGGCCCCCCCAGTAACTCCCGGACCGTTGCCAGAAGAACCCTCGGCCGCGGAACTACCCCCGGCGACCCGCGGCGCGCCCCCCGCCGAGGCGCCAGGCTCAACGACAACCCCGCCGCCGTCGACAGTGCAGCCCCCCGCCGAATCGACCGCCCCCAGGTATTCCCCGCAGCCAGAGGCGGCCCCCGCTCCTGAGCCCGCAACTCCCGGGCCCGCAGCCCCCGAGCCCGCAGGTTCACAGCCCGTTACTCCCGAGCCCAATACCCTAGAAGACCTGTTTCCGGCGCCCGCCGCCGAGATGCCCCCCTCGGCCTCTCCAGCCTCCCCGACGCCCCCAGCGGCGCCCCCGCAGGCGCCGCCCGTTCAGACCGAGTCAAACCAGCCAGCGTCGCCTGTCGAGGCCCCCGCCGAGGGGCCCCAGAAGCCCGACGCCCAATCGCTGTTCGGACCTGGCGCCGCCGCGGAGGTCCTGGCAGAGCCCGGCGGTTGGTCCAGCCAGTCCGATCGCCTTTGGACCGACGCCGCCGGCGACGCGCTCGCACCCGCCCGGCTTGTGGAGATCACCGGCAACCACGCGACGCTCAAAACGAACGACGGCGGCCGCCATCGCATTGCCTACCGCGAGCTTAGCCGCGGCGACCTCGCCTTTCTGCGTCGGCAGATTGATGCCCGGCAATCGCTCCTGCGCGAAACCGCCGAGCGCGGTGCGCGCCTGGCCAAGGGCGGCCAATAGCGTGCTAGCCCTGCTGGCAACGGCAATCTCGACGTGAATTGCCTCATCGACGCCCCCTCCTGACGCCGATGTTCGGGACGAGCGGCCCCCTCGCCGCCCGACCCGTCCCCGTCGCGCGGAGCTGCGCATGAATTCGCTGCTGGGAGTTTTCGCGGCCCCTACGGCGCTTAGCGGCGCCAGCGTCCTGCGTCAAACCGCCAAGGCCGTCGCGGCCCCGTTTGAAACGCTGCTAACCTCGGCCCTTGAGTCCGCCGACAAACCAACTGGCGCCGACCTGCAAAGCGGCGTTACGGACGGCGCAGGGACCTTACGTGAGCATGTCGCGGCGAGTCTACAACAAGTCCTGGCCTCGCTCGGTCTGCAGCCGGGCGAGCACGTGACTCTTGAGGTCGATGATTGGACGGGCGACGTGACGGTGGCCGACTCCCATCCGCTGGCCGATGCGATCGAGACGGCCCTCCGCGACAACGCTGAATTAGCGGCTCAGCTTCGCCGGCTGGGAGAGGCCGAGGGGCAATTCGACGGTTCCCCGTTCAAATCGGCGTCCAAGCTGAGCGTTGAGCTGGGCGATACTAGATCCGCCGCGCGCCTCCAGTGGCTCTCGTAGCGCGCAGAGGTCGTCTAGGCAAAGTACTGTACCGCGTTGCGAAACAATCGCAGTCCGTCCCCTTCTTCGAACGCCGGAAGGCGCGTCCACTGCGGATGTTGCGTACGGTCGATGAACCGCTCCGGATGCGGCATCAGCCCGAACACCCGCCCTGAGGCGTCGCACATGCCGGCCACGTCCCGTGCGGCGCCATTGGGATTGAACGGCTGCTTAGGGCAGCTTTTCGACTGACAGTACCGCAGCACTAATTGCCCGGCTTGCTCCAGGCGCTCGAGGGTCGGCTCGTCGCGGCCGATGAATTGCCCTTCCGCATGGGCGATCGGCAAAAACATCCGCTCGACGCCCGCGAGGAATGGCGTTCGGTCGCTCGCCACGCGCAGACCGACCCACCGATCGATAAACCGCCCCGAAGCGTTCCAAGTGAGCGTAACGGCAGGTCCGCAGGCGTCGGCCGAATCGAGCAGGCCAGACTTCACGAGGATCTGAAATCCGTTGCAAATGCCTAGAATCAGCTTGCCTTCGTCGCGAAACCTCGCCAGCGAATCGCTCAAGTGATGGCGAAGCTGGTTGGCGAGAATTCTGCCCGATCCCAGGTCGTCGCCGTAGCTGAACCCGCCCGGCAGGCAGAGTATTTGATAGTCCTCCGCCAGCCAGCGCGATTCGAGCCAACGATTCACATGGACGCAACAGGCAACGGCGCCGGCCTGCTCAAAGGCAAAGGCGGTTTCCTGATCGCAGTTCGTGCCCGGGGCGCGTAGAACTAGTACACGAGGCGTGGACATGACGAAACGCTGGTGAGGGGTGATCGGTGATCCGTAAGGGGTGATTTGCGGTTATTGCGCGCCGGCTCGCAAGTGGTCATAGCCGACGCCCAGCCGTTGGGAGTAACAGGCCCGATTCACCAACGCAGCGGCCGCTGCCAGGCGTCCTTCAGGTCCGCCAAGGGTAGATCGACAACCGTGGCGCCGCGATCGTCAACAATCTGCAGACGATCCGAGCCGGTCACCGTTCCGATCCATGCGACGGCAGCCCCGGCCAGCGCGGCCTCGAACGACTCGGCATCCTCCGGCGGCACTTCACACAAAAACCGCGTGTTTGACTCGCTGAACAGCCGTTCCGCGGCGGCAATCGCATCAGCATCCACCGGCATGGCGCCCAGCCGCAGTTCCGCCCCCAATCCCCCAGCCAGCGCCATTTCGGCCGCCGCGACTGCCAGGCCGCCTTCGCTCAAGTCGTGGCATGCGGCGACGAATCCCGCGTCGATCGCTCCGTGCATCGCGGCGAAAGTTGCCTTGGCCCGTGGCGGGTCGACCGTGGGAACGGCCCCCCCGTCCAGGCCCTTTACCAGCGCGTAATGCGACCCGCCCAGCTCGTTCTTCGTTTTGCCGACCAGGTACAGCCGATTGCCGGCCCCTTTCAAATCCATCGTCACGCAGCGGCTTACGTCCTCGACTTGCCCTAAAGCGCTGATGAGCAGGGAAGGCGGAATGGCGATGGTCTGTTTTTCGCCGCTGGCGTTTACGTAGCTGAATTCGTTGTTAAGGCTATCCTTGCCGCTGATAAACGGCGTTTCGAGCGCCAGCGACAGGTCATGGCACGCCAGCGCGGCCCGAACCAACGAGCCCAACGTCTCGCTCCGTTCGCAATCGCCCCAACAGAAGTTATCGAGAATCGCAATCCGCCCCGGATCGGCCCCCACCGCCACGCAATTTCGCACCGCCTCGTCGATCGCACTGGCCGCCATATGGTACGGATCGAAGTCGCCATATCGCGGATTCATGCCGCAGGCGATCACGATGCCGCGCCGACTTTCAAGCACCGGTCGCAGCACGGCGGCGTCGCTCGGCCCGTCGCACGCCGCCCCCACTAGCGGTTTGATCACGCTCCCGCCTTGCACTTCGTGATCGTACTGCCGAATAATCCATTCCTTGCTCGCAACGTTGAGCGAGCTCAGGATCGCGAGCAAATCATCATTATGACTTCCAGGAGACGCCGCCCCGTTCCCTTCCGGCTGCCGCGGCGGGCCAGGCAGGGGAGCGCCTGAGGGTCGCAGCGGCGACGCCATCTTCGGCTCAAACACCGCCTGCCGTCCCACCGGCGGCCGGCCGTTATGCAGAAACTCCATCGCCAGGTCGCCAACGACCGTGCCGCGATACTTCAGCGTCAGGCGCCCCGTCGGCTCGAAGCGGCCCAAGACAGTCGCCTCGACTCCCTCCGAGGCGCATAGTCGCTCAAGTTCAGGCCACGTGGCTTCGGGCACGCTGAGCACCATTCGTTCCTGCGCTTCGGAAATCCAGATCTCGGTGTAGCTGAGCCCCTCGTACTTGACCGGCGCCCGTTCCAGGTGAACTTCAGCCCCGATCTTTTCGCCCATTTCGCCGACAGCGCTGCTGAATCCGCCGGCCCCGCAGTCGGTCACGGCCGTGAACAGCCCCCGGTCGCGGGCCGCTAGCAGCACGTCGAGCACCTTCTTTTCCTCAATGGCATTGCCGATCTGCACGGCGCCGCCCGAAATCGATTCACTCTCATGGGTCAGCTCGGCGCTGGAAAACGTCGCGCCATGAATGCCGTCGCGCCCGGTACGACCGCCGACGCTCACGATCAGATCGCGCGGCTGCGGCTCCTTGAACGACTTGTCGCGTGGAATCAGCCCGACGTTGCCGCAATACACGAGCGGATTGCCCAGATAACGGCGGTCGAAATAGACGGCGCCGTTAACCGTGGGAATGCCCATCCGATTGCCGTAGTCGCGCACGCCTTCGACGACCCCGCGCATTACCAGCTTGGGATGGAGCACCCCGGCAGGCAACTGGTCATGGGGCGTGTCAGGCGGCGCGAAGCAGAATACGTCCGTGCTGCACACCGGCTTGGCGCCTAGGCCGGTTCCCAGCGTGTCGCGAATAACGCCCCCCAGACCCGTATTAGCGCCGCCGTACGGCTCCAGCGCCGACGGATGATTATGGGTCTCGACCTTGAAGGCGATGTTAAACCGCTCGTCGAACCGCACGACGCCGGCGTTGTCCTTGAATACGCTTACGCACCAGTCGTCTTCTGCCCACCGCTGACGGAGCTGGTGCGTCGCGGCGAATATCGTCTCCTTGAGCATGTTCTCAAACTGCCGCTCGCCCAGACCGTCGCGATACGAAATCCGCCCGGCCAGCGTCTTATGGCTGCAGTGCTCGCTCCAGGTCTGGGCGATCGTCTCCAGCTCGACGTCGGTGGGGTCGCGTCCCAGTTCGGCAAAATAGCGCTGGATGGTCGCCATTTCCGCCGGCTGCAGGTAGAGCTGCCCTTCCCGGCTGAGCCGCGCCAGCCCTGCGGCGTCCAATCCACGGATGGGCGCCGTCAGAAGCTGGAACTCGTAGCCGCTCCCCGCCTGCAATCGATCGAACGGCAACGGCCCCCAAATGACTTGCTCGATGGCGTCGTTAGCCAGAAGTTCCGCGGCGATCGCGCGGGTTTCCGTCTCGGTGGCGCCGGAAATCCAGTATTTCCGCAAGGTTCTTACCGCGTCAACATTCCAGCCGAAGTCGCGGACCGCCCCCTCGGCGCTCTGCGCTACCGGATCCATAACGCCCGGCTTCAGCAGCACCTGCACCAATTGATGCGTCTGTTGAACTTCCTCTCGGCGGCCAGATCGCGCGAGCGACTCGTCCGAACCCGCGCCGCTCCGATCCGGCGGGTTCGTCAAGCGGGCGTCCCCAACCTGGCCGACGACGTACTGCTCCGCCACGGCGTCGGCCAGCAGCTCCCGCGCCAGCCGCTCGACCCGTTCCGCGGTCAACTCCGGGCCCTGGAGCAGGTAGCCGCTGGCGCTGGCCACGCTGACGTACTTCGCCAGGCCCAGCGCCGCAGCGTCGGCCTCCACGCCGCGAGCGTCGGAGTCAGGCAGCCCGAGGCGGGGATGCAGGTCAATCTCCCACAGCATCTCGAATCCGTTTCGCTTCCTGAAGGGCGGTGGCCAGCGCCGCGGCGTCGCCGTCAGCGAGGGCCTCGTCAAATACTGACAATCGGTGCTCGAACCGCCGCAGCGCATCGAGCACCGCGGTCCGATTTTGTAGGAATATCTGCGTCCACAACTGCGAGTCGGCCGCCGCTATTCGGGTTGTATCGCCCCAACCCCGCGCCGCCAGGCGAAGCCACTCTTCCGGCGTCGACGCCGCCAGCGCCGCGGCTATCAAATGGGGCAGGTGACTGGTCGCCGCCAAAGCCCGGTCGTGTTCTTCCGGCGAAAGCAATTCCACGCTCGCTCCCAGCGAAGCCCAGAAGTCGCTGATCCTTTCCACCAGTCCCGGCAGCGTCGAATCCTCGGGCGTCACCACTACCACGCGGCCTTCGAGCAGGTCGGCCCGAGCATACTCCGGTCCCGTGCGGTGATCTCCTGCCAACGGATGGCTCCCAATGAACCGCGGCGCCGGCGGTCGCGTTCCCCCGACCACCTCCGCCGACATCACCCGCCGCACCTCACGGCAGATCTCCGCCTTTGTACTGCCCGCATCCGTGATCGTGGCCCGCGGGGCCGTGTTGGCGACCGCGGCAACGGTGTCGGCGATGGCGGCCACGGGCGTGCAGACAATTACGACCTCGGCATCCGTAACTCCCTCAACGAGATTGGTTGTCGTCCAATCGACGGCGCCTCGCCGCTTGGCCTTTTCCAGGCTGACGGACCGGCGGCCGATGCCGACCACGTCCTCGGCCAGACGCCGCTCGCGCAGTGCCAGACCGACTGATCCGCCGATCAGGCCGACGCCTACAATTGCGACGCGTTTTAAGGGCATTCCCGTACACCGCCCTGGTAGGTCGGCGGCCAAGGGGCGTGCGCCCGCAGACCCATTGCTGGGTGAGGCTGGGCGGGCCCGTCTGCGATCCTAACGGTCCCGCAAAGTCCGCATTTTAGCAAACGGCGCGACGCTTGCAGGGGGGTACCGTCGATGTACGTCCCAAGGAATTAGTCGCCAACTGAGAAGCGCCTATGTTTAGCCAGCGACGCCGGGCGCGGCGAGACGCTGGCTTGGCGCCACCCGCGGCTGGACAGTTACCTTTGTCTACCTTTGTCCGCCCATCCGCGAAAAAATCGAACTACCAGACTGTGCAAATGCTCAAGTCGCTACAGCCCTTAAAGGTTGCCGCGTTCGCTGCCGCGATGCAAAGCCAGCCTTGGGCTATTGATAGAAAAATGCGATGCTGTCAGGCGCATTTGCCCGCATGTCAGCAATAAGGCACTACAATACCTTGCGCAGAGCGAGGATCTTCGGACTTCGCCTGAAATTCGGATCGGGCTTATCAAGCGCCTTGCCGAGCATACGGAGTAGCGCACGCTCGCGCTGGCTCAAAGGGGAGAACGGTAACGTGTTCCGCAACATTGGATTGGCCCTGCTGGCGATGTTCGGTTTCGTCGTCGCCCCTACCCAGGCGCAAAGCTGGGCGGAAAAGATGTTCAAGTCGCTCGATCACGACTTCGGCGTCGTGGCTCGCGGCGCCGACACCGTGTACAAGTTCGAGATCACGAACATCTACAAGCAGGACATGACCGTCACCGGCGTACGGTCCAGTTGCGGCTGCACGTCGCCGTCGCTCGAAGGTCCTAACGGACCTGTCCCTGAGGGCGGTTCGGTCACGCTCAAGTCCCATGAAAAGGCGTACGTCGTGGCCCGCTTCAACACCCGCACCCACGTCGGCCAGAAGGGCGCGACGCTGACCGTCACGCTCGGGCCGCCCTACTCCGCCGAGGTCCAACTGCACGTCCACGGCCTGATTCGCGGCGACGTCGTGTTCAACCCCGGTGCGGTCGAATTCGGCGAGGTCAACGAGGGCCAGCCGGCTGAACAACGCCTGACTGTAAGCTACGCCGGGCGACCTGATTGGGAAATCGTCGACGTCACCAACGACAACGACAACTTTGAAGTCGAATTGAACGAGACCGAACGGTCCAACGGCCGGGTTTCGTACGACCTGGTCATTCGCCTGAAGGGTGGCATGCCCGCCGGTTACGTCAAGGACCAGCTCACGGTGGTCACCAACGACAGCCGCTCCCAGAATCAGCGGATTCCGCTGTTTGTCGCCGGGCATGTGCGGCCGGAGTTCAGCGTGACGCCGTCGCAACTGGTGCTCGGCGAACTTAAGCCTGGCCAGACGGTCACCCGCAAGATCATCGTGCGCGGCCGCGAGCCGTTTAAGATTCTCGACGTCACCTGCGGCGAGAACTGCTTTGTCTTCAAGAAAGACGACGAACTGAAGGCGGTCCACTTCGTCGAGGTGACGTTCACCGCCGGCGAGCAGCCCGGGCGCCTGCAAACGCCGATTCACATTGTGACCGACCGCAACAACCGCGAAGCGACCTGCCTGGCCTCCGCCAAGGTAGTGGCGCCAGCCGAGACGCCTGCCTCGGCGGAACCGGCCCAGGCGGCGGTAAAACAAGATGGCGCCGTGGTCCAGACCGTGGCGGCACAGTAGCCCTCGCTGCCGGGTGCTAGCAGTGCGATACGCTAGCGACTGCCTCGGCTTTGCTCGTTCTCGGCGCACGAATTGCGCGTACCGCTCGCCTGCCGCCTCCCTCCGGGCGGCATCAATTGACGCTCGGGGACGGTAACGCCATAATCCCGCCCCCGACGCCCGCGCGGCGCTGGCGCCGGGCTTGTCTCTAGATCAAAAGCGGCCCGGCTACTCGCCACGTGCGACCCGTTGCATGACATTCACTCGCCCTATCGGCCGTGGCTTGCGCCTGCGCCTCGCCCTTGCGTGCCTGGCGACGCTGTGGTTAGTCGCTGCGAGATCCACGGGCGCGGATAATTCGAAATTGCCGTTGCCGGCCCACGACCAGGCGTCGCCCTCCGCCGCCGACCACGAAACGCAAATGCCTGCCAGGCCTGACGCCGCCGATGTTCCCGATCCCGCCGCTGCGGAATTCGACCAGTGGCAGCCGCTCGTCGACCCGAACCGCTCGATTTACGACGACCCCGCTGAACCGCGCCCGTGCGACGACGAGCCCGCCGACGGCCTTCGACCGTTCGACTATCTGCGGCACGCTGGTTTCCATCACTCTTCGACCGAGGGGCGGTTTCTCTCCAAGAATATCGCCATGACTACCAGCAGTTGGCTCAATCGGCCGTACCACGTCGATTGGTTCGCCGGCCCGCTGATCAGCGACGACCCGGTCGAAGGACGCGTTTCGCAATCGAACGAGATCCTCGTTGGACTGCGGCTGGGGTGGGACTTCGATTACTACTGGGGCCTGCAATGGCGGTTCGGGTGGGCCGATGCCGACATCGTCGAATCGGGCGGCGCGACGCCCACCAGCGGCACTTACTTCGTCGGCGACGTGGACCTGCTCTATTACCCGTGGGGCGACACCAAAGTCAGGCCCTACTTCCAACTCGGGCTGGGCGGCAGCCAAATCGGAAGCATCCGCAGCGACGGCTCGGGCCAGGAAGCATGGCTCTTGGGCATGCCGTTCGGTTTAGGGGTCGAGTTCCCTCAGACCCGCTGGCTGGCGTGGCGGTTGGAGGTGATCGACAATCTCGCCTTCGGCAGCGACGGCTTGGACACGATGCACAACGTGTCGTTCACGGCCGGCATGGAGTATCGATTCGGCGCCCGGCCCGGTTCCTATTGGCCGTGGCGGTCCAGCCGCACGTCGTGGTAGGCTGAATCGCACGCCGCCGCAAAAGCTGCGTTCACCAGTGGCAGTTGGCGGCGGCGCCTTGAAGTCAGTACCAGCGTGCTGCGCCCTTTCCCGCCCTCCCACGAAGGGGAGGGGTCGAGGATAGCGTTGGTATGCATTTCGGCGCGTGCCAGAGAAAGGCTGTGGCGGCCCCGCCAGTCGCAGTCGCCGCTGTTGGAAAGCCGTGGCTGATTCACCTCACTCCGCTGCCAGGCCGTTGCGCATCGCCGTCGTCGGCGGCGGGATCAGCGGGCTGGCAGCCGCTCATCGGATTCGCCAGATCCTGCCGCGCGTTGAACTCCGCCTGTTCGAGGCCGGCAGCCGCCTCGGAGGGCCGCTGCATACCCTCGGCAGCAGCGAGCTGGTGCTCGAACAAGGCGCCGATAGCTTTCTCATCAAGACTCCATACGCCCT
>JADLBW010000227.1 GCA_020847515.1 Pirellulales bacterium
GTAGAAGTTCTGCTTGCCGATTTCGCGCTGTTCAGGCGTGAGGTTCATAACGTTTACGACTCCCTGCGGCCGCTGAGCAGCCCGTGAATGATATAATCCAGCCCGGCCCAGCGACCGGCCGCCGTGGCGAACAAGACGATCAGGCCCGCGATCTCAACCAGTTGATAGTAAAACACCGGATTGTTGGCCCCAGCGACCCAGGGCGGCTGGGTGGCCATCACCGATAGCAAGAACCCGATGCCGACGATCGCCGCCAGCCGGGTAAACAGGCCCAACAGCAGCAGCACTCCCACGCCCGTCACGACAATCGTTACGGCAACGTTGACGAAGTGAAGCTTCCGCTCGTTGGCGTCCTGAAGCGCCGCATCGACCTGGCTGCCGATCGACCCATTCCCCACTTGTTCGTCGGTAAGCAGGCCGCGCAGATCGGTTCGGAACGCCTGGGCGATCGACTGCACCTGGGCGATCCACTCGCCGCTGGCGGCCGTAGTTTCGGCCTTCTTTTCTTCAATACGCGTGCCGAGGAACGGAAGATCGACTGCCCCGGCGTCCGCCCGCAACTGCTGCAGCCGCCAAAGCTCGTGCTCCCATTCGGCGATAGCGTCGTTCTGCGAGGCCAGGTAATTGGCAAGCTGTTGACGCCGCAGCCGCAGCGCTGCCGCGGCTTGTTCCTTCTGCTCGTCGCTCAGGCCTTCAATCGCCGTGAATCGTTCAAACGCCTGCTGCCAACTTGTGGCGATCCGGTCGCCCCAGGCATAGTAGGGCGAGTACGGCGGGAATTCGACTGGCAGCGGCTGCTGCTTGGCCGCCGCCTCCTTGCGCCGGGCGGCATACTCTTGATCCCACTTTTGCCGGGCCTCCAGTTCCTCGATGGTCGAGGGCCGCACCTGCCGCGGCACCGCCAGATACCGCTCCCAGTTATAAGCGCTCGGCAGGTAGTCCTTCACCCACTCGGCGACCGGGCCGACAGCCTGGCGAAAGAATGGCTCCGCCGAGAACGAGACGCTGAACCGCCTTGTGTGCGGATCATAATCCACCTTCTTCGTGCCCTCGCGGTAGAAGTGCCACCCGCCACACAGCCGGAGCACTACCAGGGCTACAGCAACGCCGGTCGGAATAGAACGAACCCAACGCGCCGGCGGCGCGTCAGGTTCGCGGGAAGTTGAAGCCATAGTTTCTCACCGCAGTGACCATTTGCATAAGTCCGGAAAAGAGGCTCGCCCAGTCGGGCCGCTTCACTCGGCGTAGCCCGAGAGCCGAGCAAGGACGAAGCGGGCGTCGCATCGCTACGGCCAAGTCGTTGCGCAAATCCAGCCGCAACCGCGATTGCACGCCGCCAGGCCGGAGATATTCTACGGCAGACCGGCCCCGCTCTCCAGGGCGGGTGCGGGTCGCCCTGGTAGGTAAAAGCCGCCACAGCTTGCAGAAATCCAGGTCTGGCGCACCTCTTAGTTGCGTTCCACGGCACGAGTTCCTATTGCAGTGCGAGCGTCCGAGACGCTCCCTATGCCCATGAGAATCGTCCTCTGCTATCCCGTCGAGCCGCAGCATATTGCCCGTATTCAAACCGTTTGGCCCGAGGCCGAAATCGTCGACGCCGGCCAAGAAGGCGTCGCGGCCGAACTGCCCGAGGCGGATGTCTTTTGCGGGCATCCGAAGGTTTCCGTCCCATGGGAAGAAACGGTTCAGCGGGGCCGCCTGAAATGGATTCAGTCCTCAGCCGCGGGGCTCGACCACTGCCTGGTCCCCAGCGTAGTGGCGTCGGACATTATCGTCACCAGCGCCTCAGGCGTACTGGCCAAGCAGGTTGCCGACCACACGCTCGCGCTGCTGTTGGGCGTGCTGCGGAACCTGCCGACGTTCTTTCGTGCCCAGCAGACGCACGAGTATATCCGCCGGCCCACGCGCGACCTGCACGGAGCACGCATCGGACTTGTCGGTTTAGGAGGCAATGGCCATCGCCTGGCCAAGGTCCTCAAGGCGTTTGACGCTTCGATCACCGCCACCGACTGGTTTCCCGAGCAGAACTCGCCGTTTGTCGACGCGGTGTTGCCCGCCACCGCCATCGACGACGTGTTGCCCAGGGTCGACGTGCTCATCCTTACCGCGCCCCTTACTGACTACACCCGGGGAATGATCGACGCCCGCCGCCTCCGGATGCTTCCTCCGGAGGGAGTCTTGATCAACGTCGCCCGCGGCCCGCTGGTCGTCGAGCGCGACCTGGTGGAGGTGCTGCGAAGCGGCCATCTGTGGGGCGCCGGCCTGGACGTAGCCGAGGTGGAACCGCTCCCCTCCAACAGCGCCCTGTGGGACCTGCCTAACGTCATTATCACGCCCCACGTCGGCGGCCAGCGGTCGAGCCGCATCGACGACATGACGAACCTGTTTTGCGAAAATTTGCGTCGCTATCGAAGCGGCAAACCGCTGATCAACCTCGTCAACAAGCAGTTGGGATTTCCTGACCCCCGGACGATCCTCGAGGGCGCCTAAGGCGTCGCATTTGCAGGGCCGCGAGGCTTGCGACTCGTTATCGGCCCGTCTGACGCTGCGATAACCAGTCTGCACTGAATGCGCATCGCAATGATTGGTTTGCGCAAACTCTAACTGGCTGTTTGGGCCCCGCGCGTCTAAGATGAATCGGCGTGAGGCGCCATTTGCACTGGCATTTCACGCCGCTAGCGGCCCCGGCTGGTTGCCGTAATGGAATGGGAAGCCTGCTGGATCTACCGCCGCCGAGGCGACTTTTCTGACAAGGATACGCATGAACCCCTCCACCACGATCCTGCAGGGCACCCGCACGATCGCCTTCGACGGGCAGCAGACAAACCGTTGCCCAACCGATCTTTACGAGCGCTACGAACGGCTGCTGGACGGTCAGCACTTGGGCTGGACGGAGCATTTGCGCTTCCGCCGCCTGTTGGGCACCGGGGGCCAGGGAGTCGTCTACCTCAGCGACCGGCGCGGCTGCGACAACTTTACGCTGCCGGTAGCGCTCAAGGTGTTTTCGCCCGAACGGTTCCCCAGCCAGCAGTCTTACGATATGGCGATGAATCGCATCGCCCAAGTCGCCTGCGACGTCGCGAAGATCCAGCACGATTCGCTGCTGGACGTACAGAATTTCATCGAGCGGGACCGCATTCGCATCATGGAAATGGAGTGGGTCGACGGCTACGACCTCGATCGGCTCCTCACCCCCGCGATGCTCGCCCGCGTCCAGCAGCGTGTCAGCCATCGGCGCTGGGAGTACATCAATAATGTCATTGTGACGGCCGGCCCGGTCCGCCCGCGGCTCAAGCCCGGCATCGCCGCCTCGATTATTCGCCAGTGCCTGTCGGCGCTGGCTGCGCTGCACCGTGAAGACATTGTGCATGGCGACTTGAAGCCGGCGAACATCATGGTCAAGCGGACCGGCAACGCCAAGATCGTCGACATCGGCTCGGCGCTGCACCTGAACAACATGCCCGAACAGCGGACCTGCACCCCGCAATACGCCGCGCCGGAAATGCTCGAGCGGAACGAGTTCACGCCGCGTTCCGATCTCGCGAGCCTGGGGTACGTCTTGATCGAAATGCTTGCCGGTCGCCCCTTATTCGCGGGCCTCAGCAATCTCGGCGAACTGCTCGAAGCCAAGTGGACGCTGCCGCAGCGGCTGGAACGCATTCTGCCCGACGAAGTCGCCGACAGCGAGCTGTTGATGACGATTTGCAGACGCCTCACGGCGCCCGATCCGCTGCTTCGCTTTGAAACGGCCGAAGACGTCAACACCGGCCCCGAGGGTTTGGCCGAGTTTCAGCGCACGCTGGTAATAGGCGATCTCGCCAGCGAGTACGACAATGAGCTGCGAGTCTGGTTGGAAGAGCTGGACTGAACGGCGGCGCCGTCCGCCGCGCGGCATGGATTACCAGCGAGATTGACCGCCTAAAATTGGACAATTGGGAAGGGCGTACGTTGCTAGTAGATCGGCCTTAAGTAACACCTCCCCGGGGCCGCGCCGACTGCTGCCGCTATATGAATTGATTCCGACCATTGTTACCTCTCGCGTGGGCCCTGACGGCATTCTTGTCGTGAGCATCCCGCTAGCGCCTGCTGATGCCAACTTGGAGGTTCGCGTCACTATCGAGCCCGTTGAAAAACAGATGCCGATGACCCCAGAACAGTGGGGCGAATGGTTGCACTCTATGGCGGGCAGCATAACCGATCCCAGTTTCCGTCGGCATGAACGGGGAGACTACGAACGCCGCGAAGAACTCTTTTGAAGTTCTTGCTGGATACCAATTGCTGCGTTACCTTGCTTCGCGGCGCCTCGACTGCGATTGCAGTTAAGCTCGCGACTGTCCCAATCGCCGAAGTCTGTATTTGCTCGGTTGTGGTAGCTGAACTTCTGTACGGCGCGCATCGCAGTGCGAGCGCGCCCCAGGCGCTGCGCCAAGTCCGCGCCTTTTTGCCGGCAATTCCAATCGCTTCGGTTCGATGATGTCGCAGCGGAACAGTATGGTCAAATCCGCGCTCATCTCGCCCGCCTTGGTACGCCCATCGGCCCGAATGA
>JADLBW010000228.1 GCA_020847515.1 Pirellulales bacterium
CCTTAAGGGCATCACTCATCGAGACCTGAAGATGTCCAACGTCATCGTCTCCTCGGACGGCGACTCCAAGCTGTTGGACTTCGGCCTGGCCGGCATGGAAGGCGGGGAAGAAGGAGACGCGATGAACCCTCGCACGATCGATTACGCCGGCCTCGAACGAGCCACTAACGTTCGCAAGGACGATACCCGCAGCGACATCTTCTTCGCCGGCTGCATCTATTACCAGCTCCTCAGCGGGCGACCGGCGCTTTCGGAAACCCGCGAGCGGTCACAACGGCTGAGCAAGTCGCGATTCATGGACATCAAGCCCATCCTGGACGTGGCGCCGCAGACTCCCATGCCGCTGGCCCGAGTCGTGATGAAGTCCATCGAGCTCGACCCTCTGCGGCGATATCAGACCCCCGGTGAAATGCTGGCCGACTTGAAGCTCGCCGCCAAGCGCGTGGCCGAGGCCAAGGAGGATCCCTCGCTGGTCGGCGACGCTGCCCGACTGGAAGGCCAAGACGCCGAGGGAAATCCTCGCAAGCTGATGATCGTCGAATCCGACCATAAGATGCAGGACGTGTTTCGCGAGCTGTTCAAAAAGCAGGGCTATCGAGCGCTGGTGACCAACGATCCGGAACGTTTGTTTCAGCGGATTAATGACGACGTTAAGGCGTTCGACGTACTGCTTATCAGTTCCGGCCAATTGGGCCGCCAAGCGCTGGAGGCGTTTAACAAGCTGGCCAGCGACAAACGCACGGCGCAATTGCCTACGGTGCTGTTGCTGGGCGAAAGCCATGGCCCGCTGGCCCGCGAGGCGGCCGCCGGGCCGCAGCGGATCGTGGCTCAAATGCCGCTGAAGTCTCGTGAGCTGAGAGCCGCGATTCTCAAGGCGATGGGCTTCGAAGCGGCCTCGGGCTGAGCTCCGCGCGGGCCGTTCTCAAGACGTTTCGCGACGCTGCCGCGGGCGATTGATCCAGGGCAACGGCGGGCCCGCGCGGTCACTGTCTTCGGGCCAGCGCCTTGCCTCGGAACTCGCGGATGGCTGACACCATGGCCTCCATGGACGGGAAGCGGTCCGCCGGGTTCTTGGCCAGTCCCCGCATGGCGATGTCGGCCAATTCCGTGGGAATTGGCCGCTGCGGAGCCCGCTCTGTCGGCGGCTGAGGCATTTCATTGACGATCAAGTCGAATGTCTGTTGAAGCTGCTTGCCGCGCAGCGGCTCGGCCAGGGTAAGCACTTCGTACAAAACGGCCCCCACGCTGTACACGTCGGTGCGGCCGTCGATGTCGTCGCCGCCGCCGCGAACCTGCTCGGGGGACATGTACAGCGGCGTTCCGGGCCGCTGGTTCATGTCGGTCAGCACCTGGTGCTGCATGACTTGCGCTTTTTCGTCGTCCTGGTCCATGGCCCAAACCTTGGCCACGCCCCAATCCAAGAGCACGGCCTCGCCGAAGGCGCCGACCAATATGTTCTCCGGCTTAACGTCGCGATGAACGACGCCGTGGGCGTGCGCGTAGGCCAGGCCGTTGCAGACCTGCACAAGCACGCCGAGCATTCGTTCCAGATCGAAGTGTGCAAGGGCCTGTTGATCGCCGTTGGCTTGGCGCTCGATGATGCTGCGGACCGTCTCGCCCTCCACTTTCTTCATGGTGAAGTACAGCCGATCCTCCAGATCGCGCCCCAAGTCGTACACCGGGACCGTCACCGGATGCTGTAATTGCGCCGTTACGCGAGCCTCGCGGAGGAATCGCGACTGCATGTACTCGTTATTGGCCAGGTGCGGATGAAGCGTTTTCATCACCACCGTCCGACCCAGGTTGCGGTCGCGGCAGGTCCGCAGAATGGCCGTTCCGCCGACCGCCAGCGGCTTGAAACTCGAGTAACGGCCGAAGCCCATCGTTTGGTACGACGGGAAGTCGACGTCGGTATCCGTCACGTAGATGTGCGGGTAGGCGTCTCTGGACGGCGGCTCGGCCTCGGGCAGTTCGGCGGCAGCGGCAGGGTCGGACATGGCGGCGGCTCGGGGCCTCTGGAGGGGCACAGATTGAGGACGGGATCAGCGCACGCGTACCGTAAGTCTAGTGCCGCCAACGCCTCAGACCAGCCGGGGAGGGAAGCTGCGGAGCCCCATGACCCCTTCCGCACGGCAGTTCAATTGACGAGGGGCATCCGTCGTACTACAGCAGGGCGAAGTTGCTCGGCGCCGCCCGGAGCATGAGGTCCGGAAGGTCGGCGGGAGATGGCCGAAGAGCTGCTCGGGCGCCGCGCCCGCGGGCGACAAGCGTGCGGGCCTGGCGTCAGGCTTCTCGCAGCTTGGCCATTTCTGCCTGCAATTTATCGATTTCCGCTTGGATGCGGGCTGGCTCTTGGGGATCGTCCGGCTGCTTCTTGGCGCCGGCGAGCTGCTGTTGCAGCGTCGACAGTTTCTGCCGGATGATTTCGATCCGCTTTTTGGCCTTTTTATCCATGGGGCCTCGCGACTGTAGCAGCGGCGCCGGCGGCCGGCCCGGCCAGGTGATGAGCGCGGAGCAGCGCGCCCAGGACGACAATCGCCAGTATCGTTATCCAACCGATGGTCAGCCAGCGGGGCAAGTTAGCGCGAAAACGTTCAGCCGCTGCGGTTCTGCCGGCCAGCATCGATGCGATGAACATCGCAACGAGCGCCAGCAGTACCTTGATGCCAAACAGCATGTGGTAGCTCGGCGGCAATGTCTGCCCAGCGTCGCGATACTGGTTGAGAATGACGAAGAAATTGAACAGCCCGCTGGCCAGTAATAGAAACGCCGCGATGCCGACCCATTTAGCCCAGGCGCTGCGGCGGCCGGCAAAACAGGCTTCCGCGCCGGACGGCGCCAGGACCGACCGCATGTAAAACAGGCCGCCGCCGAGGATGATCGCCGCCACAATATGCAGAATGCGGCTGATCACCCGGGCGATAAACTCGGCGTCGATCGTCGGAATGCCCCCCGCCTGGGCAAGCCCCAGGAACGCATGGAGAAATGGAAGGTCGAGTTCTGGCATCCTTTTTGTCCGGCTCGTCAGAGCATGAAACGACGTAAACAAGCCACTGCCGCTACGTGCTGTTGCCCCGATGGTACGTGGCCGCTCGCTGGCCGTCTACCGCTGGCGATTGGCATGCCGCTCGATCCACTGCTGCGCTTCGGCAATCGAATCGGCCTTCGTGAGCAGCCGCCCCTCGAGTTGCTCGTCGCGCAGGTGGTTCAGTAGATCCGTGAAGTGTTTGCCCGGCGCCAATCCGCGGGCCGTAAGGTCGTCGCCATTGACCAGCGGCGGCGGGTTCCACTGGGACGGGGGCAGGGCCATCTGCTGCCGGATGCGAGACAATCCCGGATGCCCAGGCTCAAGAATCGCCTCGGCGAGGGCGACTAATTCCGGCCCTCCCTCATGGGCCAGCAGCCGCTGCAGCGTCGGCCAGCGTAGCTCGTCGGCCACAAGCGCCTGCGGCAGGTTTTCCAGCAGCCACCTGATCCGCTGATTCTCCTTATTCGTCAAACGCAGCCGGCGGCCAATGGCGGCCGCCTGCCCCGAATCAAGCATGCCAAAATACATCGCCGCCAGGCCCGAGGCCACGGTCGCCGGACGCAGTTTTCGCAGCCGACGAGTCGCCGCCTGCCACGACTCGTCGCCGGCGGCTTCGCCATGCGGCGCCAATTCGGGCAGCAATGCTCGCAACAGCCCCGATTCGGCCAACAGCATCGCCGCCCGCGCACGATTGCCATGAACCACCATCCGGCGGATCTCGGCCCCGATCCGCTCGCCGCTCACCTGGACCACCTCGGCGGCCATGTGCTGGATCGCAGCCAAGGTGACCGGGTCGAGTGCGAAATCATACGTCGCCGCAAACCTTACCGCGCGGAGCATGCGCAGCTTGTCGTCGGCGAATCGCCGGTGCGGATCGCCGATGGCGCGGACCACGCGGGCCTCCAGGTCGGACAGTCCTCCGACGTAGTCGACTATCCGGTCCGCAATCGGATCGCAAAACAGGCCGTAGATCGTAAAGTCGCGTCGCTGGGCGTCGTATTCGGCGCTGGTGAACTCGACCGATTCGGGTCGGCGACCGTCCTTATACTGGCCGTCGGTGCGAAACGTCGCCACGTCGATCGGCTTGAGCCGGCCGTAGCGTACGCTGATCACCCCGAACGCGGCGCCGATGGCTAGCGTCCGGCGGTGACCGAATAACTGGCGAACTTGTTCCGGCCCCGCATCGGTCGCGACGTCGTAGTCCTTGGGCTTTCGCCCGAGAAGCTGATCGCGAACGCATCCGCCCGCCCACAGGGCCTCGAAGCCGGCGGAGCGCAGCCGCTGGACGACGCTCAGGGCAAAGTCCCGCTGCGTCTTGGGGCGTTGTTCGGCCACTTTTGTACCTTGGCGTCCGCCGTATCTGTGGAACTCGCCGCTTCGCGCGCACGGCCTCCACCGTGTGACGACCGTTACGCTGCGGCGCCGCAGCGTACGTCGCCGTCAATTCATGCAGCGCGTAGCCGCGGCGTTTTTCAAGCTCCCTGCGACGCCAGGGCATTCATGGCGTCGGTACTCTGCTGAGCGCCGCGTGC
>JADLBW010000229.1 GCA_020847515.1 Pirellulales bacterium
ATTCGAGCGGCGCGAAGGGCTTGGGATCCCACGATTCCTGGGCCGACAGTCCGCCCGGCAAGTAAACGTGGATGACGCTTTCGGCGACGACCGGCGGCGTTTCATATTCATTCTGCGCGGCCTGGACCGCGCGAATGGCGAAGTAGTCCGCCAGGTCGAGTCCGAAACCGGCCATGCCGACGGCCAAAAAACCGCGACGACCAAAACGGGGTCCGGCGAGAGCCATGACATCATCCTCCGCGTTTGTCGGGAGAGGGCGGCAGAAAGACTGATCTCGAAACGTCGGGCGACGGACGGATAGCAGAGTCCGGGCAGATGCAGCGATGAAAGACGGCGCGAGATGCGGACTACTGCGTCCGATAAAGGCGGGTTTAGGAGGCAGGAAGCGAAGCGAGGCGGGCAGAACTGCGAGCTAACGGCGAAAGCGAATGAAGCAGGTCACAAATTACCGCAGGCCGGAGCGGTTGTCAAAGAAGTGAGTCCAGTTTTTGATCAGGCCGTGCCGCGCGTGCGCGGTCCGAGTTGAGTGAGTGAGCGATATGCCGCAGCCTGCGTAAATATCTCTGGTACAACGCTTTAACATCGCCGTGTCGCGTTCGGGAGGTCGCCCCGTGCGGCGCACCAGGCTGGCCGCGATCGCCGTGACTGAGAACGCCCGACTACTGGTTCACTGCGACCACTTTGCCGAGGTCGGCGGCGTCTGAAGGAGTCGCCAGCGGCAACGTGACGATGAAACAAGCGCCCCGTCCCTGTTCGCTGCGACACTCGATGGCTCCGCCGTGGGTATGGACTACCGACTGGCAGATGCTCAGTCCAAGACCGGTACCCCGGGGCCCGGCGCCGCGGGACCGCGCGGACTCGGCGCGGTAGAACCGCTCGAAGATGTGCCGTTGCTCGACCTGCGGTATGCCGGGGCCGGTGTCGGCGACTTTTAAGTCGACCCGGCCGCGGGCGGCGTCGGCGGCCAGTTCTACGCTGATCTGGCCGCCGCTGGGCGTGTATTTGACCGAGTTATCGATCAGATTATTGACGACTTGCCTCAGATGTTGGGGGTTGCCGTAGACGCAGGCGCGATCGATCGCCTTCAGACGCAGCGAGACCCCGCCGGCCTCGGCGACGCCGCTGAACATATCGACGGCTTTTGTCACCAGAGCTTGCAGTTCAACGAGTTCGAACTTGGCCGCCGGCAGGTCGGCCTCGGTTTCCGCCAGCAGCAACAACTGGTTGACGAGCGTTTCGAGGGCGCCGCATTCGTCGATGACGTCGACCAGCAGGTCCTCGTACTCTTCATAGGACCGGTCGCCGTTAAGCGCGACTTCGACGGAACTGCGAATGGCGGCCAACGGCGTACGCAGCTCGTGGGCCGCGTTGGCCAGGAAATCGCGCTTAGTGTTCAAGTAGGCGGCGATGCGATCGAGCAGGCCGTTAACGGTATGAGCCAGTTGATCCAGCTCGTCGCCGGCGCCGTGAATCGGCAGGCGTTCATCCAGATGGCTGGGCCGCAAGCGCGAGGCGGTCGTTATGATGGCGCCGATCGTCCGGGCGGCTCGCGCCGCGAGCCAGTAGCCGCATAGCGGCGCCGCAATCAGCACGGCGCCGGCGGCCATCGTTACGCCGCGGTCGATGCGGGCCACGTCCTGCTCGACAAAGCGCAGATTGGCGCCCACGCGAATCGAATGGATGCCGTGCACCGGCCTGGCCAGCGTGTCGTAGACGATGCGATACCCGCCGAAGGAGATGGGCGACAGGGGCTTGATGGTGAGCGGCGGAGCGTGCGCCGGCCCGGCTTCGGGGGTGGCCCAGATCTGGTTTCGTTGTTCATCCAGCAGCTTGACGTACCAGCCCCGATGCAGGTGTCCGCGGGATTTCCGCAGGAGCCCTTCGTACAATTCGGCGGCGCCCTCCTCCGAGCTGCTGGCGACCGCCAGGGCGATTTCGCGGGCGTCGTCGATGAGCACCTGGTCCAATTCGTGCAGCAGCGCCCGTCGCACCCCCTGCCGCAGTGCGACGAACGTCACGATGGCCGTCAGAATGACCACCGCCGCGTTCCAGGCCGCCAGGCGAAAGCGCAATGTCCGCCAGATCTGCCCCGGGGCGGTTCGCATGGCGGCAGAAGGAGAGACGGGCGTACTCATACGCAGTTGGCGGCAGCGCGTTCTCGAAGCCCGCTGTAATCGGCGGCAATGGCGTTATACGGCCCGCAATACATAACCCCGCCCGCGGACGGTTTGCAGCAGCGGGGGGTTGAAGTCGCGATCGATCTTGCCGCGGAGCCGCGTGATATGGACCTCGATCACGTTGGTGACGCCTTCCCAATCCGAATCCCACAAGTGTTCGCTTAGCATCTTACGGGTCAGCACCTGGCCGGAATTCCGCATGAAGAATTCCAACAGGCTGAATTCGGTGGGCGTCAGATCGATTTCGTGCCCGTCGCGGGCGACGCGCCGCGTGGATAGATCGAGCGACAACGGTCCGACGTTGAGGTGCTGCGAAGTGAGATTGAGCGAACGCCGGGAAACAGCCGAGAGTCGGGCCAGCAGTTCGGGAAAGGAGAAGGGCTTGATGAGGTAGTCGTCGGCGCCGGCGTTCAAGCCGGTAACCCGCTCTTCGACACTGCCCAGGGCGGTGAGAATGATCACGGGCGTCCGGATGCCATGGGCGCGGATTTCGCGCAGCACGTCGAGGCCCTGGCAGTCGGGCAGCATCAAGTCGAGCACCAGGGCGTCGCACTTCTGGGCCGTGGCGAGTCCTAAGGCCTTTTCGCCGTTCTTGGCCCAGGTGCAGCGGTGGCCCGCTTCTTCCAGCCCGCGACGCAGCGCTTTGCCCAACACTTCGTCATCTTCCACAACCAAGACGTCCATGGCGGGCCATGTACGTAGCGAGACCGGCGTCGGCGGCGACGCCTGAACCTTTTCAAAACGTCGCCCGTCTTACCGGCGAAGGCTGAATGCATCTTACTGCGCCGCCGTCGTTAATGGCGACGACGCCAGCCCCGCTTCGGCGAGTTACAAATTTGTAATCTGACGTAGCTGGCCGCTGGCGAACAATGAAAGTATACCAGTTTCAGTCAGCCGAGGGACGCCGTTCTCGCTGACCAGCGGCGTCTCCATCCATGGACGGCTTGGCCGGCCCAGCCGACGTCGCATCCCGCCCTGGTCCTCCTGTCTGGAGGCATCACCGACGTGGCAACCACTGTATTAGAGCGCTCTAACCTTGCGGTCGCTCGCTCCCCTTCGACCGCGTCGCTCGAACGTCTTATCGAGCAAGCGGCCCACCTTCTGCCGTCGCAGGGCCCGATCTCGGTCTTCGTCCACCACAATACGCTGCACGCCCTGGAGGAGATGAAGTTCGCCGATGCGCTGGTGCATTCGGTGGAGACGTATCAGTGCCAGCCCTATTTGCCCGAAGAGCGGTACCGGCAGGAACTGGCCCGCGGGCGCATTCGGCGGGAAGACCTGGCCGCGGTGCTACAAGACGACCTGAGCGACAACGGAGACGAACTGATCGGTCTGCTGGGCACCCGTTTTTACCTGCGGCTGGCCATGCTCGAGCACTCGCTGTATACGGGGCCCAGCGAAGAGCTGCGCTGGATTATCGCCGAAACCGACGCCGCCCGCGCCTTCAGGCCCGACGTACCGGCGGAAGTTCGCAAGCGAATCATCGAGCATACCCGTCGCTGGATCATGCGCGAGTTCCGCAACGGTCATAGCCACGCCACCGTCGCGAGCTACTCGCCGAAGCTGGTCGCCGTCGTCGGCGAGCTACTGGACAGCTTCGGCAAGGCGTGCATCGAGGAGTGGAGCGAAGCGACGTGGGAGGCCTTCACGCTGCAACTGATGTGGCGGCTGTGCGTCGACGGCGCTAGCGTCAGCGCCTCGCCCCGCGTCGGCCGCCCGCCGCTGCGCCATCGCGACGTACTGCTGGAAGCCGTGGACGAGGATTGCGACGACCTGGTCCATGAGATGTTGATTAGGTTTTGTGCAGTCTTTCTCGACCAGGGGTTCGCCCATTGGCCGCTACCCGAGCGCGACAAGGGATTCTACCTGTCGTTCATCGAGCTGTACGGCGCCCCCGGCTGCCTGGCCCCGCGATGGCTGCGCGGCTTGCGGGCGGAGGTCGCGAGACTGAAAGAAGACGCGGTCGGGCCTCTGGAGTCGATCGAGGAATCGCTGGAACTACTGGGCGTTGGCGCCGACGAGCGCGAGGAGTTCATCGCCACGACGCTGATGGCGCTGCGGGGCTGGGCCGGCATGATCTGGCAGATGGAGACCAACGCCGAGTGGGCCGTCCGCCCCGCGCCGCAGGGGACGCTCGCCGAGTTTTTGGCTGTGCGGTTGATCCTCGATCGGTTCGCCGCCGTATATGTGGCTCAAGAACAAATGGGCTATCGCGGCGACCTGCGCGATCTCCGCACGACGGCCCTGCGTCGCCGGTCGCTGAGCGTCAACTCAGGCGAGGTCCAGCGCGCGTTCTTGTTCTTCCAGCTCGCCCAGACGCTGGGCTTGTCTCCGGAAGATTTGCAGCGACTGCCGTCGAAGACCTGGAGCAAGCTTTCCGCCGAGGTCGAGGCGTTCTCCGAGCTGGAGCGCCGCCGCACGTTGCACTACGCCTATGAGCGACGGTACCTCAATCAGACGCTCGACGCCGTAGCCGCGCATGCCAAGCGGGCGTATCGCCGGCTGGCGGCCGCCGGACCGCAGCCGACGCCCGACTTCCAGATGTTCTTCTGCATCGACGACCGCGAGGAATCGTTCCGCCGGCATCTGGAAGAAGTGCACCCGGCTTGCGAAACCTTCGGGTACGCCGCGTTTTTCAACGTCGCGATGTATTACCGCGGCGCGTCGGACGCCCATGCCCGGCCGCTCTGCCCGGTGGTCATCAAACCGAAGCACTACGTCGAAGAGCTGCCGGTCTTCACGTTTGAGGAAGCGCACCGGCGCCGGGCGCTCGCGCGGCGGTGGCTCGGTTCGGCGTCCCATTACATCCATCGGGGGAGTCGTTCGCTGGTGGGGGGCGCCTTTACCGCGATCGTCGGATCGCTGGCCTCGGCGCCGCTGGTGGGGCGCATCCTATTTCCGCGCACCGCCGCTCAGCTTCGCCGCATGTTCGGCACGCTGGTGCGGCCGCCGGAAGTCACGCAGTTGCTGCTGGAGCGGAGCGAGCCGACGCCTGGACCGGAAGAGGGCCACATCGGCTATTCGGTGGGCGAGATGGCCGACATCGTCGAGCGGTCGCTGCGCGACACGGGCCTTACGTCGCGTTTTGCTCCGCTGGTCATCATGACGGGGCACGGGTCGTCGAGCCTCAATAACCCGCACGAGAGCGCCTACAACTGCGGCGCTTGCAGCGGCGGGCGCGGCGGTCCTAACGCGCGGGCCTTTTCGCAAATGGCCAACGATCCGCGAGTGCGGGCCATCCTGGCGGAGCGCGGCCTGCGGATCCCGCATGCGACGTATTTTTTGGGGGCGTACCACAATACGTGCAACGACCAGGTCGCCTTTTTTGAACTCGAGCGGTTGCCGCTGACTCATAAAGAAGTGTTTGCCCGCGCCCGCCGGGCGATCGACGAAACCCGTCGCCGAAACGCCCACGAACGCTGCCGGCGGTTCGAATCGGCGAGCCTCGCGATTTCGCCCGAGGCGGCCCTCGCCCACGTCGAGGAGCGGGCCGAGGATCTCTCGCAGGCGCGACCGGAATATAACCACGCCACCAACGCGATCACGTTCGTCGGGCGGCGCGACAACGTCCGCGGCCTGTTCATGGACCGGCGCACCTTCTTGGCGTCCTACGATCCGACGCTCGATGACCAGCAGGGAACGATCTTGGCCCGCATCTTGGCCGCGGTGATCCCGGTGTGCGCCGGCATCAGCCTGGAATACTACTTCTCGTGCGTCGATCCGCAAGGCTATGGCTGCGGGTCTAAGCTGCCCCACAACATCGTCTCGCTGCTAGGCGTGATGGAAGGGGCGCTCACCGATCTGCGTACGGGGCTGTCGGTGCAGATGATCGAGATCCACGAGCCGGTGCGGCAGTTGTTCATCATCGAAACGAAGCCCGAGACGATGGAGCAAGTCATCAAGGGGAGCCCGACGATCGCTCGCCTGTGTAACAACGAGTGGGTATTTCTGGCGACGCTCGATCCCCAGGACAAGACGACCCGCCTGTACCGTAACGGCAAATTTGAACCCTACCAGCCCGAGTCGCATGAACTGCCGCAGGTCTACTCCTCGGTCGATTGGTACCGCGGCTGGCGCGACAACCTCGGCTACGCCGAAGTGGCCGACCTTCCCTCCGCCGCGCGGGGCAGCGCGGCGGAGGCGGAGATAGGAGCCTGGGCATGACCAGCGGTCATCTGTTCAACGTCTTCGGCCCGCTGGTGGTCGCGGCGCCGGCCCTGCTGCTGGTGCTGCTGGGAACCGCGGCGCTTCTGGGCAGGCCGTTCCCTGAAAAGACGATCAGCCGGCTGACGCAGGCCGCCGTGATTCTCGGCCTGTTGGGCGCCGTCGCCGTGCTGGCGTTGATGCTCGCCGCCGACCGCCGCCTCGTCACGCTGACGATGGGCGATTGGATCGTGCTGCCCGGCCAGCACTTTCATTTCACGTTCAAATTCATGTTCGACCGGTTGTCGGTCCCTTTTGTGATTTTGTCCTTCGCCTTGTGCGGCGTGACGAGCGCCTTCGCCTCGAAGTACCTTCATCGAGAACCTGGGTTCGGCCGCTTTTTCGTTCTGTTCGCCGTGTTTCTGCTCGGGATGGTCGTTACCTCGCTGGCCGGCACGATCGAGACGCTGTTCGCCGGCTGGGAGCTGGTAGGACTGTCGTCGGCGCTGCTGGTGGGCTTTTTTCATGAACGATCCGGCCCGGTCAGGAACGGTCTGCGGGTGTGGACCGTCTATCGCGTGGCCGACGCGGCGTTCCTGATCGCGACGGTGGCCTTGCACCACCTCACCTCGGGGGGCGACTTCGTCCGGCTCACTGGCAGCGGGCCCTGGCCCGAGGGCCAGGCCCTGCTCACGTCGAACCAGGCGCTTTTCATCGGGCTACTGCTGCTAGTCGCCGCGGCGGGAAAAAGCGCGCTGGTTCCGTTTTCCGGCTGGCTGCCGCGAGCGATGGAGGGGCCGACCCCTTCGTCAGCGATCTTTTACGGCGCCCTGTCGGTCCATTTAGGCGCCTTCCTGCTGCTGCGGGTCAGTCCGCTGCTGGAGCAATCGCTGCTGTTGTGCATCGCGGTGGTGGCGCTGGGACTGGTTTCTGCCTGGTTCGGCGCGGTTACCGCCCGAGTGCAGAGCGACGTCAAAAGCGCGATCGCCTTCGCCTCGCTGACGCAGGTCGGCATCATCGTCGCCGAGATCGGCTGCGGCCTGCGCTATATCGCGCTCGTCCACATGATCGGCCATGCTTGCCTGCGGACGCTGCAACTGCTACGGGCCCCGACGCTGCTGCTGGACTACCACACGCTGGAGAACGCCATCGGCGGGCGTCTGCCCCGCCAACCGACGATGTGGGAGCAAGTCGTGCCGGAAAGCATGCGACGGCGGCTCTATCGATTCGCGCTGGAACGGGGCTTCTTCGACGCGATGCTGACCGACTACTTCGTTCGCCCTTTCACCCGCGTCTTTGAATGGTGCGATGCCATGGAGCGCCGCTGGACCGACTTCCTGGCGGGCGAACAATCGCGGGAGTCCGACTCCCTGGACCTCGCCGGCCGGGTCGCCGAGGAACTTCGATGATCGAATTGCACTTGCCGTGGCTGCAGATTGCGATCGCCGCGCCCCTCTTGGGTGCGCTGTGGGTGGCGCGGTTGCGCGATCCCGAAGTGGCCCAACGGCAAGCCATGTTCTTCAGCGGCCTGGCGCTGGCGTGCGCCGTCGGCGCCTGGCTCGACTTCAGCGCCCTCGATCAGTTCGCAGCGCACGATCGCTGGTCGCTTCCCTGGCGCCTCGCCGGCTTCGAGCCGCTGGTCATCGACGAGCTGAGCGCCCCGTTGTTGCCGATGGCGGCGCTGCTGTATTTCGTCACCTCGGTGGCGACCTTGCGCACGAAGGTGCGCCGATTCTCGTTCGGCTGGCTGCTGGCGTCCGAGGCGATTCTGCTGGCGACGCTCAGTTGCCGCACTCCCTGGGGCATCATTTCGCTGTTGGCGCTGGGCGTCGCGCCGCCGCTGTGGGAACTGCACGCCCGGCGGCGGCCGCTGCGGGTGTTCGCCATCCATATGGGCGCCTTCGTGGCCATGCTTATCGTGGGTTGGCGCCTGGTGGAGCGCGCCGCGCCGGGAAGCCCGGCGCCGATCTTGGCCATCGCGCTGCTGCTGGCGGCCGTGCTGCTTCGCAGCGGCATTGTGCCGATGCACTGCTGGATGACCGACTTGTTCGAGCACGCCACCTTCGGGACGGCGCTATTGTTCGTAACGCCCATGGTCGGGGTCTACGCGGCGGTGCGGCTGCTGCTGCCGATCGCCCCGGACTGGGCGCTGCACAGCATCGCGGTCATTTCGCTCGTCACAGCCGTCTATGCCGCCGGCATGGCGCTGGTGCAACGCGAGGCCCGGCGGTTCTTCTGCTATCTGTTTCTCAGCCATTCATCGCTGGTGCTGGTGGGCCTGGAAATCGCCACCCCGATCGGGCTCACCGGCGCCTTTTGTCTGTGGATCTCCGTCGGACTGGCGCTGACCGGCTTCGGCTTGACGCTGCGGGCGATCGAGGCCCGCAAGGGCCGGTTGTTGCTTTCAGAGTTCCATGGTCTCTACGAGCATACGCCGACGCTGGCGGCGTTCTTCCTGATCACCGGCCTGGCCAGCATCGGCTTCCCCGGCACGATCGGCTTTGTGGGGGCGGAACTGCTCGTCGAGGGCGCCGTCGACGCTTACCCCCTGGTCGGCATGGCGGTCGTCCTGGCGGCGGCGCTCAACGGCATCGCCGTCCTGCAGGCGTACCTGCGGGTGTTCACCGGCAAGCGCTACTTCCCCTCAGTCTCGCTGCAAAGCCGCGGCCCCGAGCGGATGGCGGTGCTGACGCTGACGCTGCTGATTCTCGGCGGCGGGATCTTCCCGCAGCCGGGCCTTACTTCCCGCCACCATGCCGCCAGCGCCATCATCGACGCCCGCCGCGCGACGCTCGGTCCGGGCGGCTCGCCCATCGAACAACACGCCTGGTTCCGGTTCCATGACACCGCGCCGCGCCCCGCCGCGACGGACGCGGAGAAGTTGGCCCACCGGGCGCCTTTAGCATCGACCATCGACGAATAGCGCAAACAGCAGCGCACCCGGCGCCTCTTAAGCGACGGGCTGCCGCTCATACACCTTGTTGGGAGAGTACCATGTCCGCCGAATCCGACCTGCCGCGGGGCGACCTTGCAGGCTTCGTCAAATACTTCAAGTACGACATCGTTTCTGGATTTCTCGTTTTTCTGATCGCGCTGCCGCTGTGCTTGAGCATCTCCTTGAGCTACGGCTATCCGGCGATCGCCGGCGTGTTTACGGCGGTCATCGGCGGCATCCTGACGGCCTTCGTCAGTAACTCCGAAATGACGATCAAGGGCCCCGCCGCCGGGCTGATCGTCATCGCCGCGGGCTGCGTCGCGGATTTCTCCGGCAAGGCCGTCATTCCCGGCGAGGTCAACATGGAGGCCTATCGGGCGGCCCTGGCGGTCGGCGTCGCCGCGGGCGTCATTCAGATCCTGTTCGGGTTGTTCCGCGTCGGCGTGCTGGGCGATTTCTTTCCGTCGTCGGTGGTGCATGGCATGCTGGCGGCGATCGGCGTGATTATCATCGCCAAGCAGATCCCGCCGACCCTCGGCGTAAAAGTGGGCGGCGAGCCGATTCCCTTGCTCGTCGGCATACCGAAAATCGTGGCCCATCTCGAGCCGTCGATCGCGATCGTCGGCGTGGTCAGCATGCTGATCATGTTCATCTGGCCGCTCATCGCCAAGCGCGTCGCGGCGCTCAAGCCGGTTCCGGCGGCGATCGTC
The DNA here is from genome assembly GCA_020847515.1 of Pirellulales bacterium. GTDB lineage: Bacteria > Planctomycetota > Planctomycetia > Pirellulales > Lacipirellulaceae > Lacipirellula. Next base: position 9,966 of record JADLBW010000229.1, read on the forward strand.
GTGCTGTTGGTCTCGATACCGCTGGCCCAGGCCCTGAAGCTGGATCACACGCATTCCCATAAGATCAGCCTGCACGAGCACACGGCGGTCGAGCCGGCCGCGCCCCGCGACGCTGCGGCCGCCCCGGCCAAGCCGGTCCCATCCGACACGCTGGTCGAGGTCCCGTCGTTTGGAAAGACCTTCAGTGCGCTGACGTTTCCGGACTACTCGGCGCTGGCTGGATATAAGGCGTGGAAATGGGTCGTCATGTTCGCCTTGATCGGCACGCTGGAATCGATGCTCACCGCCAAGGCGGCCGACCTGATCGACCCCTACCGGCGGAAGACGAACCTCGATCGCGACAACCTCGCCGTCGGCATCGCCAATACGTGCTGCGCCCTGATCGGCGCCGCCCCGATGATCTCCGAAATCGTCCGCACCAAGGCCAACATCGACAACGGCGCCCGCACCCGTTTTGGCAACGTATGGCACGGCGCCTTCCTGCTCGCCTTTGTCACCTTGCTGCCGTTCATCATCGGCATGGTGCCGATCGCGGCGCTTACGGCCATGCTGATCTACACCGGCTACCGGCTGGCGCATCCGCACGAGTTCAAGCACATGTACGAGATCGGGCCGGAGCAACTGCTGATCTACGCCACTACGATCGTGGCCGTGATGGCGACGGACCTGCTGCAGGGCATCGGCATCGGCATTATCGTGGAGTTCATCATCCTGGCCATCAACGGCGTGCCGCTACGGTCGTTCTTCAAGCCGCTGCTGTCGGTGCAGGAACTGGACGGCGACACCTATCAGATCGAAGCTCGCCACGCGGCGATCTTCAGCAACTGGATTCCGATGAAGCGCCGCATCGATCGAATCCGTCGAGATCGTAAGAACCTGGTGATCGATCTATCCGACACGCGACTGGTCGATCACACGGTCATGACGAAGCTCGACGAGGTGCAGCGGGAATTCCGAGAAGACGGACTGCTGGTCGAAATCATCGGCCTGGACGACCATCAACGGGTCAGCTATCACCCGTTCGCGGTTCAGCGCAAGGGATATCAATCGACCTCCCGCAGCGGGCCTACCCGCACGGCGGCCTCCGGCAACGACGCCGAGCAGTTCGGCGAGCCGATGCACGCCGCTCACTGACGCGGCCCCGAAGCCGCATGGCATGATCGCCGCGCGGCCCGCGGGACTGCGCGTCCTGCGCCCCTTCGTCGGACGATTGCCCGAAGCGCCCGTCCTACCGCAAATCTGCCGAGCGATTGAGGCCTCAAGCCTCAGGCCTTTAGCCGCACCGCCGCGCGAGGATTTTCTGACGTCAGTCGCAGGACTTCGTCTTCAGACAAGGCCAACGGCCCGCGCAGATTCGCGGCCATCTGTTCCAAGGTGCAGGCCGAGCCGACCAGGTGCGATCGATCGGCGGCCCAGGTGGCCAGATGCTCGTCGACTTCGACCTCCTGCCCGGCCAATCGGTAAACGCCCGGCCCCATGCCGGCGGCGGCGACGGCGTCGCTGACGACGATCGCTCGCTGGAGGCCGACGACCCGCAGGTAATTGGCCAGGGCAAAAAAGGGGATGTGAACGCCGTCGGCGATAAACGAGATCCACAGCCGGTCGGCGACGCTCAGCACCCGCTGAATTATGTTGTCGTGGCGGTGCATCGCCAGCGGGCAGCCGTTGCCCAGGTGGGTGAACATCGACAGGCCGGCGTCGATGGCGGCCGACAGTTCGTCGATCGTCGGATTGCAGTGACCGGCCGAGACGCAAACCCCTTGGTCGAC
>JADLBW010000230.1 GCA_020847515.1 Pirellulales bacterium
GATCAACAGCCACATCAGCAGCGCACCGCAGGTCGATGACAACACCCTGAAGCAATTGATGACGGCCCTCGCGAAGCTTCGCGGCGCGAAGTTCGCCGGCCAGCTCGACGAGATGTCCCCTCCTCCGCTCGAACCGCTGCGCCAGCGCGTGGAGAAAGAGCTCGACGGTCGATTCCAGACGATTCGAAATAATTGCGATAAGTGGATTCCGGGCAGCCCCCTGTCCGACGGCGAAGTCACGAAGCTGGCCGACGTCCTCAATACGGCAGTCGCGGTCAAGCCGCTCTCCTTGCCCGAATGCGAACGGTACAGAGCGGCCCTTACCGTGCAGCGCATCAGGGTCGACGCGCGCTCGGCAAAGCCAGATTGGTCACAACTGCTTAGCGAGCTGCCGCCACTTGACGCCATCCAACAAACGATCGAGCGGGATTATGTCGTCGTGCTTCGCTATCTCTTTGAAGCAACCGAAGCTGATAAGAAGCTTCAGCTTACACAGAAACCCGCCGAGCAAATCAGTACGCTTACGGAACAATTCGAGGCCTATCCCGATGTTAGGAATATTCTCGACCGGCCCTCGATCAGCAAATGGGAAAAGGACCAAATTGCAGGTGTGCTCAAGTCGCTCGACGGCAGAATGGACCTCGACTGGCTCCGCCAAGACAGCCGACTCCGAGACGCCGTCCGAAGAATTCCAGCGCTGCCCAGCTATAGCGCGGCTCAGGACCCCGACGCCTGGTCGCTGGGGCGCGCCGCCCAATTCCGGCGCGAGGGCAAATTCAGTGAAGCCCGGCGCGAGCTCGATCAGATCGGCGACGGCGAGCGAGCGCGGGACGAACGGCTGGCCCTGGCATTAGTGGATCCGGCGGCCCGAGCGGACCTTCAAACCGAACTGGGCAATCCAGACTTCGATCGCTGGGAACGGGTTACCTCCCTGCTACAGGACCAGTACAAGCTCTCGTCCCCGGACACCATCGATGAAACAAAGATCACGTCGGAGCGAGCGGCGTTGATCAAAGTCATGCAGTCCGAGTGCCTCCTGCATGCGGGAAAGGACGCGGACGAAGCATTAGATCGTTACGTTGAGCGGCTGTCAGAGCCCCAGTTCAAGCCGTACGCGCTCTACATTCAGGCGCTGGCGCTTGAAAAATCCGCGGCCGCGAAAACCGGCAGCGCCCAAACTGCGGTTTGGAGCGAAGCCTCCGACAAGCTGATTAACGCCTATCAGCCGCTGCTTGGCGCCGATCAGCAGTTGCCTGCCGATTCTCCGCTCGCGTCGTCAGAACGAAGGACCCGAGCTCGCGCCATTTTATTTCAAGCGATCAGCCGTTGGAGCGGCGACAAGCGTCCCACGGATAACGATTACGGCTCCAGCACCGTCTTCGGCGGACACGCTGCGCAGGCGTTTAAGAACCTGGCGCTCGTCCGCAAGTTGACCGGCCCGCAATCCGTGCGACAAGACTACCTCCTGGCAGCCGCCGTGGCCGCATGGGATGAAGTCGTCGACCCGGCGAACGCCGCCGAGCTGCTCAGCATCTCCAATGAACTGATTCAAAGCGCCGAGCCGGACGCCAAATTACAACCCTTGCTGGGCACCGTCTACGCCGCGCGTTGCAAGGCTCAGGTCGTCTCGCAGGCGTCCCCGCAGTCGCTGCTCGAAAGCGCTGCCGAAGCCCTCCAGCGGCTCTATCTGGACGCCCTTCCGCCGGCGAACGACCCGGCTGCGTTGGCGGAAGCTCGTCTCAAAAGGATTGAATCGGATCTTATAAAGCCGGTGTTGCCAGCCGCGGATGCCATGTGGAACAAGCGGGCCGACGACCCCAAAAGCGACGCCTCGGCCAGTCCGCTGGCCCGCTTCTATCGAGCCGCGGGCTTCATGTTCCGAGAACCGTGCATCGCCGATCCGCTTCGCCTTCGCGGCGACAGCCCCGATGAATGGGCGTACCAGTACCTTCAGCGAGCGAACGACCTGTCGGCGGAGCCTCATCCCCAAACCCTAATCGCCCAAGGACGAGCGCTGTGGGACGTCCGTAGCACCCATCCTGATTCCGGCAAGGACATGACCGAATTGGCGATGCGCGCCATCGGCGCCGCGCCTTCAGAACCTGCCGTTTTGGCTCGGGCCTACGGGCTGGAGGCGTTAGGACGATTAACCTTGGCGCGGGACGAGCGGTTTTCGACGGACCAGCGCAAGACCAACCTCGCCGGCGCCCTTGCTCGCATCAATGAAGCGATCGCGATCGCTCAACAAGCCAGCGAGCCGCCTGCCGAATTCGCAGCATGGCTGGTTACCCGCGCCACGATCAACGTCGAATTCGCCAATCACGGCGGTCCCGATCCCGTTGCTCTGCTGACATCAGCGCGGGACGACGCTCAGCAGGCCGTCAAACTTCAATTGAGCGAGAACCCGCATTTCGCTTATTTGGCCCTGGGCAACGCCCTTGAAGACCTCGCCTTTTATCAATGTTTCGACGCCGAAGAAAACTACCAGCGGGCATGCGAAAGCTTCCAAAAGGCCGTCGAGCTTACCCAGCCGGTCGGGCCCGTTTCAATGCATGATGAAAAGCACTTATCCGCCCTACGCTCCCTGCTACGGTGCCGCCAACGCTGGGCGGATAGCGGCGCCCTGCAGAGCCCGAGCGAAGAAGTTGAGCAGCTCGACTCCGCTCGCGCCGACGCCTCCAGCCTGGTATTTCTAGATCCTCAGGAAACGGTCGTTGAAGACCTTGACCCGCACAACGGGGCGAATATCGCTGAATTATGCTACTTCCGCAGCCTGGCATACCGCGGTCTAGCGGCCCGGTCCTCAGACGATGCCGAGCGGCGAGCGCTTACTGCCAGCGCCGACGCCGACTTACTGAACGCGGTCGAGTGGGCCCGCTTGTCGAGCGCCTGGGAATCATGGGCGCAATATCAACTGGTGCTCGGGCGCCTGCAAAAAGACAGCGGCAAGTTAGACGCCGCCGCGGCCGCGTACCAGAGCGTATTGGAACTCGAGCAGCCTCAAGGCGTCCAGTTGCCGCCCAAGTTGATCTTCGACGCTCTGGTGCAATTGTCCAGGTGCAACAAGGATCAAGGCCAGCCTTGGACGTCTGAGCGTTGGGACAACGAGCGCGCGCGGTTCTCTGCAGAATTTCCGTCGTCCGAGTATTACAACCTTAGTTGCCGCATATGCAAGATGGCTGCATTGCAGCCCGACGCCTGGGAACAGGCCGAAATCGACGCCATCGATGTACTGGTTAACGACTTGGCCCGCGACGAATCGACCTTTCTCGATATCGAAGATCTGCGCTACAACTGGCTGTCATGCCAGGTGTTTCGAGCCGTCGCACTCGCCGATTTGGCTGCCGCTCAGATCAAAGAGCAAAAAGATATACAACTGAAGAGGCAGAAATTGAGCGAGTCCTTGGAACATCAGAAAGTCGCCGCGGATCTATGTGCACAGGCGCTGGCCATCAAAGACCGGGCCCTGATGGCGACAGCCGCCCAGCCGCTTGAGCAATTGCAGGACGGCGGCATGGACTGGGACGCCGTCATGGCGTTGCCCGGCAGCGTTCGCAAAGCGCTATTCAATCACCTGGCGCGCACATTCGAACTCCGCCGGAGATTAGTGGAGGCGAACGTCACGCTCATTTCACACTACCCGAAGGACGAACTGATCAGGCAATCCGGTCAACGCTCGTTGCAACTGGCGCCCAAGGAACTTGCCAAAGAATTTCCCGGCGTCGTACCGCCAGACTGGGCTCAGAAGTACCCGCTTTACTTGGCGGCTTTTAGTAAGCGATCCTAGTGCGGCCCTCCTATTTGCTGCTAGCGAGATCATTACTTTCTCCTCGCCGCTGGCTATTCTTTCAAGCCAATTGGCACGGCAGGTCGATCTCCTATTCGGGTTCTACCGCCTTTGACGCATTTTGCGCAAAGTGCGGCTCGGCGGTCTACAGCTAGCATCGAGCCGCGGTAGTTCGCCGCGACTCGCTCGTGCGGGCCGGCAGGGATGCATAGGCTTCTCTGCCCGGCCGGACCTTTTGACGGCCCGGGGGAAGTATGAGCCGGCTAAAGCATGGTCTATGGGCGCTCTTGGTTGTACTGCTTGCCGACGACGCGTTTTCCGCGCCGCCGGCGAGCCTCTCCGCGTCGCTTTCGAGCGACTGGATCGTCGCGGACGACTGCTTGGGCGATGCCCTGACCTGTAACTGTCCCGGCTGTACCGCCTATCGCGTACGCCTGGAGCAAGCGGCCTTCGTCTCCAATGCGGGCGGGGTGCAATTCGCTCTGCAGAATCCGACCGGCCCCGACGGCGTCGTATTGACCCAGGCGCCCGAGCCCGTTCAGCCGCTCGACGTCCAGCCAACCCCCAGTCCCGCCAGCACCGTCGAGACGCCCTCGGCCGATCTCGGCTCCAGCGTGGGGATTCTCACCAGCCTCGCCGGCTTTCCCGAGCTCGGTCAGGCCGCCGACCCGACCACCGAAAGCGTCCAGGTCGCCCAAACCGCGCCCGGCGGCTCGGTCGTCTCCGCGCAAGCCGCCAATCTCATGGCGCCTCCTGAGACCGCCACCATCCTCCGCGACTCCGGCCCCACCAACGCCGTAACCCTCCAGCGCCGCAACCCCGTCTCCTACGACCCCCATGTCCGCGGCTTCCGCTACGGCCAGATCCTCAGTCGCGTCGGCGGCGTCTGGTCGCCGGTCCGCCAGGACCTTGACTCGCCGATCAGCAAGCTCGATCCCAACCTCATTGAAGACATCGCCGTGATCCCCGGCCCCTACGCCTCGCGGTTCGGACCGGCCTTCGCCTTCATCGACGTCGAAACCCTCGGCACCCCGCGCTACCAGTGCGGCTATGAATCGCACGCCACCGTTGGCGAAACCTACCGCGAGAACGGCGATCATCAGCACGGCCGCGTCACGACGTACGGCGGCGGAACCAACTGGGGCTTCATCGGCCATTACGGCAGCCGCACCGGCAGCGACTATCGCTCGGGCAACGGTACGCTCATTCCCTCCAGCTACAACAATCAGTCCTTCCTCGGCCAGATCGGCTTCGACCTGTCGCCTTCGTCGAAGGTCGAGGTGCGTTACGATCGGCTCGATCAGAACGACGCGGAGTACGCCCTGCAGTTCTTCGACATCGACTACCTCGGCAACGACTCCAGCAGCATCCGCTACGTAGACACCGACCCGGGCGGCATCTTCAGTCAGGCCGACTTCAGCGTGTGGTACAACCGCACCCGCTACCACGGCGACAACCAGAACGCCAGCAAGGCGCCCGTCCGCGATCGCGTTCAAGCGGCGATACCCGGCAACGAAGACTTCTCCGCCTTCACTTTCGGCGATCGCATGCTCACCGGCGGACGCAGCATGTGGACGATCGGCGACCTGGGCGACGTTCAAAATCGCATCGGCGCCGACTACCGCTTCGAGGACCAGGAAATCGAAGAAGATTACACCATCACTCAATTCGGCCCGCCGACCGGTCAGGTGCAGTTCTTCACCAACCTGCCCAAATCGTGGCTGAACAACGCCGGCGTGTTCAACGAGCTCGTGCTGCCGATGTCCGACGACTGGACCACCACGCTCGGCGCCCGCGCCGATTTCGTCGACATGGACGCCCGCGTCAGCGACTTGCGTCCGGGCGGCAACATCACGCAGGATCAGGTGTCGCAGGCCGACACCCTCTACGGCTTCTACCTGCTCAACGACGTAGTGCTCACCCCCAACTGGACTTCGCAGTTCGGCTTCGGCCACGCCCAGCGCAATCCGACCCTGGTCGAGCGCTATTCCGACGGCGTGTTTCTGGGCCTCATCCAAAGCGGCTTCAGCCGCGTCATCGGCGATCCCAACCTCAACAAGGAGCGGCTCTGGCAAATCGACTGGTCCGTGTCCGCCGATTACGATCGCTACCGCGGGCGCGCCGCCCTGTTCAATAGCTGGGTGCTCGACTTCTCGACCTACCGCGGCAACGTCATCAGCTCGCCCGACGGCGCCCGGCTGCTGTACAGCACTAATACCGAGCTGGCGACGCTCGCCGGCTTCGAATTGTACGGCGAAGCGGATTCCTCCGACTACGTTACGCTGTTCTCCGGCATGAACTACGTGCAGGGAACCGACCAGCAGATCGACGCCCCGCTGTGGGGCGTGGCGCCGCTCATCGGCCGCGTAGGCGTCCGGCTCCACGACGGCAACCGCGGCCAGACCTGGGGCCTGGAAACGAGCCTCCGCATGGTCGACCGTCAGGACCGCGCCGGCGTCATCCGCAACGCCTTCGATCCTACGGTCCTGATCCCGATCGAACAGCCGACCCCCGGCTTCAGCACCGTCGACCTCCGCGGCTATTACAACGTCTCCCGCCAGGTGAGCATCGTGTCGGGCGTCGAAAACCTCTTGGACAAGAACTCCCTGGAACATCTCGATCTCCGCCTGCCCGCTCAGGGATCGCTCCCCGCCGTGGCGGCGTTTTCGCCGGGCATCATGTTCTACACCGGCATCGAGATCACCAACTAAGCCCGCCCCCTCTCCAATACCCGAAGCTCCCGCGGACGCAGCGACTCGCTCTCTTCCGCGACGGCGCCGCTTCTCGCCCCACGCGTGCGCATGGCAGCACCGTGCTGTCGGCTGCCCCTGCCGGGCCATTTTCGGCCCAGGGCCTTTCCGCGGGCGGCGGTGCAAGTCTTTTTTTGGCCGTCGCAGGCCCTTTGCGTTTACGTCGTCCACGGCGTAATACACAATGACAGCAGCGCCGGCGCCGGTTGACCGGTTTCCGTAATTCCCTCCCGCCCTGGCGAGGTATGCAGGCACTCTCAAGCAGATGGCAGCGCTACGTGGCTGCGATCGCTATTGTGGTCGCTGCCGTCGCCCTACGGACGTGGATCGAGCCGCTGATGGGCTCCCAGAGCGTCGTCGTCTTCCTCGGCGCCATCATCCTCGGCGCCTGGCTCGGCGGCGTTGGACCCGCCCTTCTGTGCTCGTTGACACTGCACGTCGCGCATGGCCGCTGGTTTCGCGATCCACCCCTGTTGTGGGACCCCGACTTCAACGAGGTCGTCTCGACCCTCGCCTACTATGTGGTAGGCGTCACCGTAGGCGCGCTGAGCGAACTTCGCACCGCGGCCCAGCGACGCGCCCGGGACGAACACGAACAAGCAGTCGCCCAGCGCGAGCAACTCCACATTACCCTGTCCTGCATGGCCGACGGCGTGCTGGTCGTCGACTCTCAGGGGCGCATCACTCAGCTAAATCCCGCCGCCGCGGACATGGTCGGCTGCGACCTTGCGGAAGCCAGCGGTCGTCCTTGGGCCGAGGTGTTTCAGATCCGGCGCGATGCGACCGCCAGCGAGCAGGACCGCCCGCTCGATCATGTGCTTCGGCAGCGCTGCGTCGTGCAAGCGAGCGCATGGCTGATGCCCGCCGCCGGAGCATTGACGCCGATCGCCTACAGCGCCGCGCCGC
>JADLBW010000231.1 GCA_020847515.1 Pirellulales bacterium
GGCGGCGGCGGCGCCGCCGACGCCCGCGACGGCAGGAACAGGCGGCTGAAGCCGGCGGCGACCCGGCCGCAGCGTCGCGGGGTTGGCCGTTGGAAGGCAATTCAGGATGGGTCCAAGCCGTGCAGACGGCTTCGCCACAGGTTTCTGGCGGAGGCGACCCCTGACGCCGATTCCGCATCACTAGCGAAGCCCTGCCGGCCTCCGCGAGACCGCCCCCACGCGATTCTCTGCAGCGGCAGGTAAGCGGCTACAGGCCGAACGCGACCAGACCGGCGACCGCCAGTAGGACGACCGCGGCCACTAACGCCGCGGGCCAGAACCCCATGCCGATACCGTCCAACTGCGGCGACGCGTCGACGTCGGGCTTGCGGTGCTCGATCGCCGCGCGGCCGTCGGCGGCGACTGGTCGGGCGTCTTCCAGCGGCTGGCCGGCGAAGGGCTCGTCTTGCCGGATCGCCGCGCGGTCGCTGGGCGTCTGTTCGCCGGTGTCGACCTGTTCGGCCTCGACCACGATGGTGTCAGCCAGCGGTGCGCGGGTGAGCGAGGGCTCGCCCGGTTCGGCGGCGTACAGGCCGATCTGCTTCCAGGTGTTTTCGCTGGCGGCGGCGGTCCATCGCCGTAGCCGCGCCACGACCTCCTGGGCGGACCCAACCCGCTCGTCGGGCCGCTTGCGCATCATGGCGGCGACGAGATCGACCAGTTCCGCGTCCAACTGCGGAGCGAACCGCAGCGGCGTGATGGGCGACTCTTCCAGGTGGCGTCTCAGCTTGTCGCGCGTGGCGCCGCCGGGGTAGGGCACCTTGCCGGTGACGGCGTAGTAGAGCGTGCAGCCGAGCGAATAGATGTCGCTGGAGCGGCGGACCTCGCCCGGAGCGATAATCGCCTCGGGAGCGATGAAATCGGGCGTGCCGACGATGTGCTTGGGGCCACTGTCGGAGGCGGGCGCCGCGTCGGACGAGAATGCCGCGAGGCCGAGATCGGTGAGCTTAGTTCGTCCTGCGGGCGTAACGAGTAGGTTGCCGGGTTTCACGTCGCGATGCACCAGCCCGCGATCGTGGGCGTAGGCCAGGGCTTCGGCCGCCTGCGAAATGACGACGGCGGCCTGCTGCTCGGCCAGCGGCCCATGGTGCCGCACCAGGCGGCGCAAATCGCTTCCGGGGACGAACTCGGTCACCAGGAAGTAGGTATCGCCCTCCTTGTCGGCAAAGGAGAGCCGTACGAGGTTCGGGTGATCGAGCTGCGCCTGAGAGCGAATTTCGCGGCAAAATGCGGCGACCGAGGCCGGGTCCATCTGGTTCTTCGGCAGAACCTTAATGGCTTCGATGCGGCCCAACAGGACGTGCTCTCCCTTGAATACGTAGCCCATGCCGCCGTGGCCGATGGCGTCGAGAATGCGGTAGGGGCCGAGCGTGAATTTCGTTCGGCCGTGGCGCAGTTGCTCGGCCTGCCAGCGGTTGAGGTAGCCCAGTTCGACAAGCCGCTCGCTGAGGACGTCGTCGGAGAGGTCGTTCAGCGAATGGACGCCGGAGCGGAGCGGATCGACCATAGCGTGCCAGGCGCGGTCGATCTGCTCCTGGCTCAGCAATCCGCTGGCCAGCCCGGCTTGCTCAAGGATGGAATGTGGTGCTTGTGCCAAGCTTAGCGCCACGTGCGGTGAGAGGAATTCAGTGAGATCAATCCCTCGGTTGAGGCGTAGCCAACGGCGCGAACAGGGGCGCGGCCGTAATCGCGTTCTATTGAGAACTGCGCGACTAATGAACCGTGCCTGGCTGTTGGCTATTGGCTAGCGGCCGACGGCCAGAGGGAAAAGGCCTAATTCTGGCCGCTGGCCGATAGCCGCTAGCCGATAGCCGATAGCCGATAGCCGATAGCCGAATTTACACCGGGTTCATTAGCGGCGCGGGAATCAATAGTCTAAAGGGGGCGGGGGGCTTTGGCGACTGGGCGGGACTGCGCGCCGGCGAAACGCTCATCCGCGGTTAGGCCGTCCCGGCGGGCGGGCGCTATCCGCCGAGCTGTCCTAGGAAACGCGAGGCGTGGGGGTCGCTGCGCCAGCTTGGCGGCAAGGCGGCTTCGAGCCGCAACTCGTGGCGGCGCACGGGGTGCTCAATTACCAGCCGCTGTGCGTGCAGCGCGATACCCCGGTGAAAAGGCAACGCGGATCCGTATTTACGGTCGCCGAGGATCGCGTGTCCTATCTTGGCCAACTGCACTCGAATCTGGTGCTTTCGGCCGGTCTCCAAGGCGATTTCCAGCAGCGACGCGGTCGCGCTTGCGGCGACAACGCGATACTCAAGCCGGGCCAACTGTGCTTCCGCGTGGCCCGCATGGGTGACATGCACCTTTCGATGGCGCTCGTCCTTGCGGAGATAGTGCTCCAGCAGGCCTGCGGCCGGAGCGGGCGAGCCTTCGACGACCGCCAGGTAACGCTTTTCCACCTCGCGGGAGCGGAAGGCGGCGGCGAGTCGCGCCGCGGCCTTCGACGTGCGAGCCAGCAGCACCAGGCCCGTCACAGGGGCGTCGAGCCGACTGACCACGCCTAGATACACGTTGCCCGGCTTTTGGTATTTTAATCGAATGTACTCCCGCGCCGCTGCGAGCAGACTGGGTGCGCCGTCGCTAACGCCCATCGTGGCCAGCATGGCCGGCTTGTTTACGACGAGCAGGTGATTGTCCTGGTAAATCACGTCGATCGGCTGGGGGCGGCTCACGGGTTCCTCGTGGCGCGGATCATCAGAATTGGCGCTCCGGCTGCTCGTTGAGCAGCGGCTGGGGGGCGAGCGACGGGTAATTGGGGTTGGCGGCGATCGCAGCGCGTCTTGCCATGAATGACGTTCGGCTTATTCTCGCCAGCGGTTCGCCGCGCCGCCAGGAACTGATGCGGGAGGCCGGCTATCGATTCCAAATCGTCGTTCCGCGCGACTCGGTCGAGTCCGTCGAGTGCGGTATTTGCTCGACCGGCGGTCCGGCGGCCCTGGTCGCCGAACTGGCCGCCAGCAAGGCCTTCGACGCGGCTGCCCAGCTTAAGGCGCGGGCGGCGCTCGACGAAGACTGCATCATCATCGCTTGCGACACGGTTGCCGAGTGCCGCGGGGAGATTTTGGGGAAGCCGCGCGACGAGGCGCATGCCCGCAGCATGCTGGAACTGCTCCGCGGCCAGGCCCACCGGGTTTATAGCGGCCTGTGCGTTTGGCAGCCGCTCGCCCCGACCGAAGCCAGCCGGCCCGACGTGCGGCTGGCGACCTCGGAGCTGCGGATGGACGACATCGACGAGGAGCGGCTTGACGAATACCTGGCCAGCGGCCTGTGGCGGGGCAAGGCGGGGGCCTTCGGCTATCAAGACCGGGCGGGATGGCTGCACCTGACGGCGGGCAGCGAATCGAACGTCGTCGGGCTGCCGATGGAGCTGTTGCACGAGCTGCTGGCGGCCCGCGGGCTTTCGCCGGCGGCGTCGTAGGGGCCGGCAACGGGTCGGGACGCTTGTGCGACTAGAGAGCGACCGCATGACGGTAAGTCGCCAGTCGCAAAAGCGTACCGCCCCTGTTGGCAGGGCTTCAATTCGCCTGTGCTCGGCGACTGGCGGCCGATATACTGACTGTGCTAGCGCCGCTTGCGGCGCTGTGCGTCGTTCGCCTGGTGCAACTGCCGTCCCTATCGCCGCGCCCCGCTACACCGTTATGAGAATCCGCGTCGGCGTCGTCGGCATCGGGCCGCTATGGGAGTCCCGGCATTTGCCGGCCCTCCGCGCGTTGTCGGATCGGTTCGACGTCACGGCGGTGTGCGACCCGGTCCAGCATCGAGCGCAGCAGGCGGCCCGGCAGCTCAATGCCAGCGTTCACGACGGCTTTCGCGCGTTGACGGCCCGCAGCGATATCGACGCGGTGCTGCTGCTGTCGCCTCAATGGTTCGGGCCGTTGCCGATCTATGCCGCCTGCGACGAAGGCAAGGCGATCTACTGCGCAGCCGCCATTGAATTGAAGGACGACGAGGCGGCGATTCTGCGGGACCGGGTGCGCGAGGCGGGCGTGGCCTTCATGGCCGAGTTTCCCTGCCGGCTGTCGCCGGCGACGCTACGGCTGAAGGAGCTGATCGCCACCCGACTGGGCCGTCCGCGGCTGCTATTCTGCAATCGCCGCCGCACGACGGCGTCAGCGGGCGAGTTCGGCACGAAGTGCGAATTGGACATGGTCGAGTTGATCGACTGGTGCCGCTATGTCGTCGACGCCGAGCCGACGTCGGTCATCGCCGTTTCGCACAACCGGGGCAGCGAAGACTGCGCCGACTATTTTTCGCTGAGCCTCGATTTCGCGGACCATCAGGAGAGCGGCAAAGGGGCCATGGCGATGATCGCCTGCGGCGAGTACGTCCCCAAATCGTGCGAGGAATCGATTTCCTATCGCCGTCCGGCTGACTTGAAAGTCGTCTGCGACAACGGCATCGCCTTCGTCGATCTGCCCAACACCGTCGCCTGGTTCGACAGCGCCGGGCAACATCTTGAAACGCTCGACCACGAGCGGCCGGTGGGCGAACAACTGCTGATGCACTTCCACCGCGCCGTGGAAAGCCTGGTGCTCAAGACGGCAAGCCTGGATGACGCTCATCGGGCCCTGGCTATCGCATCGAAGGCCCGACAAAGCTGCGATATGGGCCAGCGGGTGTATTGCTAGCCGAGTCGAGGGGCCGCACCGACGGGGGCGCCCATCGGGTCGGGACTCTGTGGCGATTTGAGAGTTTCCGCCAAGGCAATGCCGCCAGTCGCAAAAGACTCCCGACCCGGCGTTGCGCGCCCCCTTCAGCGGTCTGGGCCGGTCACCTATATTTGCAGCTTACGCAATAGGTAGTTACGCCAATTTGACCGGGCCGCCAGCCGCATCGTTGTGATCATGCCGAAAACTTCTGAAGACCTGTGCCAACTTACGATCAACACGATTCGCACGCTGGCGATGGACGCGGTGCAGGCCGCCAATTCGGGGCATCCCGGCACGCCGATGGCGCTGGCGCCGGTGGCCTATAAATTGTGGGCCGATTTCCTCCGCTACGATCCTCAACAGCCGCTGTGGCCGAATCGCGATCGCTACATACTGGCGTGCGGTCACGCTTCGATGCTGCTGTATTCGCTGATCCATTTGGCTGGGGTTCGCCGCCTGGAGAACAACAGTCAGCCGATTGACGAGCCTGCCGTATCGCTCGACGACATCAAGCAGTTCCGGCAGTGGCACAGCACGACGCCCGGGCATCCGGAATATGGCTTTACGGCCGGGGTGGAAACCACGACCGGCCCGCTGGGGCAGGGCTGCGGCAATAGCGTCGGATTCGCCATCGCCGGCAAATGGCTGGCGGCCCGCTACAACAAGCCGGGCTTTGAGCTGTTCAATTACAACGTGTACGCGCAGTGCAGCGACGGCGACTTGATGGAAGGCGTCGCGCAGGAGGCGGCGTCGCTGGCGGGGCACCTGCGGCTATCGAATCTGTGCTGGATTTATGACGACAACCAGATCACCATCGAAGGCGAGACGGAGCTAGCGTTCAGCGAAAACGTGCCGTCCCGATTTCGAGCGTTGGGCTGGCACGTGGTCGAGGTCGACGACGCCAACGACCTGGTTGCGTTGGGGCAGGCGTACGAGGCGTTTTTGCAGCACGACGACGGCCCGACGATGATTGTCGTGCGCAGCATTATCGGCTACGGCGCACCTCATAAGGCGCACACCGCCGCGGCGCATGGCGAACCGCTGGGGGCCGACGAGATCAAGCTCGCCAAGGCCGCTTATGGGTGGCCGGAGGACCAGTCGTTCCTGGTTCCGCGGGAGGCGCAAGAGCACTTCGCGGGCGCCGTGGGCGAGCGGGGCGGGGCGGCGCGCGAAAAGTGGGAACAGTCATTCGCACGATATCAAAAGGAACACGCGGGGCTGGCGGCTGAAATTGAAATGATGCTCCGCCGCGAGCTGCCGCCCGGGTGGGACGCCGCCGTGCCGGAATTTCCGCCTGACGCGAAAGGCATGGCCACGCGGGTTTCCGGCGGCAAGGCGGAGAACGCCCTGGCCGCGCGGATTCCGTGGCTGGTGGGCGGCTCGGCCGACCTGGCGCCGTCGACCAAGACGCTGATCGACAAATCGACGAGCTTCGAGGCCGATGACTACAGCGGTCGCAACCTGCACTTCGGCATCCGCGAGCATGGCATGGCGGCGGCTGTGAACGGGATGACGCTGTGCGGATTGCGGGGGTTCGGGGCGACCTTTTTCGTGTTTAGCGACTATCTGCGGCCGTCGATGCGGCTGGCGGCACTGATGAGCGTGCCGTCGATCTTCGTGTTTACGCACGACTCGATCGGCGTCGGCGAGGACGGGCCTACCCATCAGCCGGTCGAGCACCTGGCGGCGGTCCGCGCAATTCCCGGACTGAACGTCATTCGACCTGGCGACGCTAACGAGGCCATCTACGCGTGGCGGATCGCCCTGCGAGATCATAAGCATCCGACGGCCCTGGTGCTGACGCGGCAGAACATGCCCACGCTCGATCGAACCAAATATGCACCGGCTAAGGGCGTCGAACGGGGCGGCTACGTCTTGATCGACGCCGTCGGCGGCAAGCCGCAAGTGCTGCTGCTAGCCACCGGCAGCGAGCTGTCGCTAGCTTGTGCGGCGTACGAGGAGCTTGCGGCCGACGGAATCGCCGCTCGCGTGGTCAGCCTGCCGTCATTCGAGTTGTTTGAAGCGCAGGACGATAACTATCGACATGCCGTGTTGCCGCCGGAGGTGACCGCCCGCGTCGCCATCGAGGCGGGGGTGCGGCAGGGGTGGGACCGCTACATCGGCCCTGGCGGCGGCTTCGTCGGCATGGACGGCTTTGGCGGCTCGGCGCCCGCGCCAACGGTGTACGAAAAGTTCGGCGTCACCGCCGCGGCCATGGTAGCCGAAGCCAAGCGGCAGGTGGGCCGGTAGCGCCCCGTGCAAGCGGGGTCGGCGGGAAGACGGCCGCGGGCGGCGCCGCAGTTGCTTGGCTTGAGGTTCGGCGCGCTCCAGGCAGTCCGTAGTTGACAGCGGCGGCTCGCGTTTTGTTGCCGCCGGATATCCCTGGTGTGCGGTCGCCGCGCGGAGGGCGCGGCTAATAGTAGAATGGGACGAGGTCGAGACGATAATCTCTAAGGAGCGTGAACAGCGAGTTGCGATGCCGCTGATTTCCATTCCTGGCTTTGCCGATCCGGTGAGCAGTCTGTCACACTTGGTGGGCGCCGGCGTATTCCTGGTCATGGGAACGTTTCTGGTTCGGCGCGGCGCGGGCAGCGCCGCCCGCATGGCGAGCCTGGCGATCTTCTCCTTCGGCGCCGTGCTGCTGCTGTCGATCAGCGGGGTATACCATCTGCTGCAGCGCGACGGCACGCCGCGGGAGGTGCTGCGGGTGCTCGATCACGCGGCCATCTTCGTGCTGATCGCCTGTTCGTTCATGCCGCCGCACGTGATTCTGTTTCGCGGGCCCTGGCGATGGGGGATGCTCGTGGCGGTGTGGACCTTTGCGGCGGCGGCCATCACGGTCAAGAGCGTGTTCTTCGGCGTCTTGCCGGAGATCGTCGGCACGGGCCTGTACCTGGGAATGGGCTGGATCGGCCTGATCTCCGGGATCGCGTTATGGCGGCGCTTCGGCTTCGCCTTCATCGCTCCTTTGCTGTGGGGCGGCGTGGCCTACTCCATCGGCGCCGTGCTGGACGTGCTGCACTGGCCGGTCCTAGTGCCCGGCGTGGTGCAATGGCACGAGGTCTTCCACGTCGCCGTCCTGGCGGGTCTGACGCTCCACTGGGCGTTTATCTATGGCATCGCCGACGGGCGGCTTAGCCCGCAAGCTTCCGGTAGTCGGGGAGCGCGTAAGACTTGTTCGGCGCACTTGAGAAGCTGATAATGCGGCCGAGTTTTCGCCGCGGGCAGGGCGGGTGGCGGCCAGGGGCTGCCGGCTGGCGGCTATGGGCTGGCGGCCGGGCGGCGCCGGCAATCGCGTAAGGGAAACTTCCATGATTCGTTCGCTCTGCGGCGTCGTGCTGGTGGCCGGCGCCGCTATTGTGGCCAGCGCGACCCGGGCCGACGGCATTCTGGATTACGTGCCGGACGACGCGCTGGGGCTGGCGGTAGTGCGCGATCTGGCGGCCACGAGCGCGAAGATCGAACGCGTAGCGAAGATCTTTCAGGAGCTTTCGCCGCAGCCGCTGCCGGCGCCTCTGCCCTTAATCAAGGCGGCGACCGGCCTGGGTGCTGGCCTTAACGACCGGGGCGACGCGCTGTTGGCGATTATGCCGGGCGAGGAAGGCGGCGGCGAGCCGGCGCCGCTGTTGCTGATGGCCGTCAACGATTACTCGGCCTTCGCCCATTCGATCAGCGCTGATGCGACCGGGGAAATCTGCCGCGTGACTATCGCCGGTCAGGAAGTGCTGGCGGCCAAGTGCGGCGATTACGTGGCGCTGATGAACGTCGAAAATCGCGACCGCCTGGAAAAGCTGACGTCGTCGGGCGGGCAGCCCAATGCGGCGCTGGCGCGGCTCGCGGAGTGGCTCGCCAAGGTCGACGTCGCGGTCGTGATCACGCCGCAGGGCGTCGATCTGCTGACGGCGCAAGGCCAGGCGGAACTAGCGGAGCAAAGGGCCCAGTTGGAGGCCCAGCTCCGAGACGCGCAGTTCGCCGACCTGGTGGAGCAGGCCCGCCTGGGGCTGGCCCTTACGGAGACGTTTTATGGATACCTCGGCGCGAGGGTCGAGGCTGCCGCCGCGGGAATCGCGATCGACGGCGACGCGAACGTCAGATTCGCAGCGCAAGTCTTGATGGCCGACGGCGAAGCCGCTGCCGAGGCGCCGCGAGCTGCGCAATCGCCGTTCGCGGGACTAGCGGATGAGGTATTCGTCGTCGCGCTAGGGGGCCCGCTGCCGCCGGGCGCGACCGACGTAGCAGCGAAGCTGGCGCGACAACTGTTCCAGGCGTTTCCCGCCGCGTACGGATTCGAGAAGCTGACCGACCAGCAATGGGCTGAGCTGGAACAGTCGTGGCGCGACTCGATGCAGGGGCTTCAGGGCCTGTCGATGATCATGCAGCCGGGCACGGTCGACGAGCCGCTCTACAGCAACCTGTACGGCGTGCTCCGGGTTGCAGATTCGGAAGCATATCTCAAGGCCTACGTCGGCGCCGTGAAGACCTGGAATCGACTCTTAGAGCAGTCGACCAGCGACATCAAATTGACGTACGAGATCGCGGAGACGGAAGTCGCGGGGAAGCAGGCCGTGCTGACGACGTCCGACGTAGCCAAGGCGGCGTATGACGAACATGTGCCCGACGTCCAACGGTTGATGAAGGCGATGTTCGGCGAGGACGGGCTGCTGAAGGTCTACGCCGTCGCCGCCGACAAGCAGACGATCGTCATCGCGATAGCCGATGAGCAACAGGCCGCTGCAGCCGTTCAGCAGGCGCTCAAGGGGGACGGTGGACTGGCAAACTCGGCCGCCTTACAGGCGGCTACTCAGTTGCTCGATCCCGCTGCCGCCTGGCAAGGAGCGATCAATCTGCAGGGATGCGCTGTGTGGGTCGAACGAGTCATCAACACGTTTGCCGCCCAATTCGGCGGCCGACAGGCGCCCGACCTGCCGGAGTTTCCGGCTTCGCCGCCGGTTGCATTCTCCGTCGGCGTGGCCGAGGGCCGCTGCAGCGCCGAGCTTGTATGGCCGGTGGAAACGCTCCAGGGCCTGGCAAAGTTCCTCAAAGAGCTGGAGAAGGCGATTCTGGCGGGCGCGTGATGTCGCAGCACTGCAGCCGCGAGACGCGGCAGGGCGAGAAAAGGGCGCGAGAAGCAGGTCCCTGCAAGCGCGAGGCTTCGCGGCCTCGCGGCGCGAGTCTTCAATTCGCCATCGCTGTTAAACGGCGTCCCGCAAGCCACACTCCGGCCGGCGGGGCCGATGATGAAAGGACCTGCTCGTACGGATCGGCGGCGGCGGCGCAGGGAATCGTCAGAAGATCGGCCCGCTTGCCGATGGACAGGCTGCCCGCATCGCGCTGCAAGCCAAGCGATTCGGCCCCGTCTAAAGTTGCCATGCGAACGAGCGCCGCCGGCGCGGCGCTCGGATGCAGTCGCGCGGCGTAACGCAATTCCGCGAGGACGCTGAGGTCCGGATTCGACGCCCGGCTGTCGGTCCCCAGGGCGATGCGGGCGCCGGCCCGAAGCATCGCGTCCAGCGGATAGGGATCATGCTGGAAATAGCCATGGGTGCGCGGACAGTAGACGACGCTCATTCGCTGGCGCTGCTCGGCGAGAAACGCGATTTCAGGATGGTCGAGATAATTGCCGTGAATCACCAGGGCCCGCGGCGCCTCGGCGAGGAGGCGAAGATAGTCGAGCGGGGTCGAACGTGGCGGAATCGCATGCTCGTCCCACATGCTTCGCTCGATGAGCAAGTCGCGAAACGGCCCGTCGCCGCTGGCGAGCAGTTGCAGCTCCTCGCGCGACTCGGCCAGGTGCATGGCAACGGCCGTTCTTCTAAGTGCCGCCAGGCCCGTCAGGCGCACCAGTAGCTCGGGATGGACCGTGTAGGGCGCATGCGGGCTGAGCCCGGAGGCGGCTGGCGCTGCCGCGAGCCGCTGCTGGAGGTCGGCCATGACTGAATCGACGCGGGCCGCTGAGAAACCGATCGCCTCTTGGAATAGCAGGAGCCGGGGCGGCTGCGCGGCGGCATACCAGGCGGTCGGCGAGGCGGAAATCTCGCCGATCGTCGTGACGCCGGCCGCCAGGCTCTCCTTAAGGCCGGCGGCAATTGCCGCGGGCGCATCGCGGTCGCCCCGGTTGCGGTCGGCGATCACCAGACGAATCCAGGCTGGGAGCGACATGCCGCGGGCGCCAAGCGGCCGCGGCAGGGCGCTGAATTCCAGGTGGGTGTGGGCATTCACCAGGCCCGGTAGGAGGAGGACGTCGCCGAGATCCTCCGCGGGCCCGACGGCGGAGTTCCACTTGCCCAGCGCCTGGATTCGGCCCTCGGCGATAGTCACGTATCCGCTGGCGATCGGCGGCGCGTCGATCGGCAACAGCCAGCGGGCGCGGAGCGAGCACGAGTTCATAGCGCGGCCCAGGGGGCGTCGCCGCGCTGGCGGGCTTGCTCAAGCTGCTCTTCCGGCGTAGGACGATAGCTTTGGCCGCGCCAGGACCACAGGATGGCCGCAACGCCCGCGGCGCAGAGGGCGACGGTTGCGGGATGATAGAGCAGCGGCTCGGCGCCGCCCAACACGGGCGCCAACGCGGGCCGGCGCCCGGCTTGGACGTCGGCCGCCAGCGATTGCATCACCAGTTGAAGGCTGTTGTGCACGCCGTGCAGCAGGATGCAGGGCCACAGACTGCCGCTCTGCACGGCTACGTAGCCCAATAGCATGCCCATCAAGGAGGCGTTGATCTTCTGATGCAGAAACGGGTGGACGAGCCCAAAGGCCACGGCCGACAGTGCGATGGCCCACCACTTGTGGCCGATGTGCCGAAGACCCGAAAGGATAAAGCCGCGAAAGGCCAGCTCTTCGCAAATGGCGGGAACGGCGGCGATCAGCAGCACGCCGACGAGGAAATGAGGAGCGCCGTCCAGCGCCGACTCGATGGCTCGGCTGGCGGCTTCCGTATTTTTGGGTATCGGATAGATCTTGGCGATCTGCTCGGCGAGCCGCACGACGATCGGATGCATCAGCAGCGCCAACCCCGCGGCGCCCCACAAATGCGACCACTGGGGCGTTCGCTCCAGCAGCAAGGTCCGCGCGGGCTTGCGGGTGAGCATCACGGTCATTAGCAGCGCCGGCGCGAAGATGCACGCCAGTTGGCTAATGAGCAGGGCCCTGGCGAGCAAGGGAAAGTCGAGACCGCCTGCTTGCTGGGCCGATAGGGCGACGCTGAGAAAGAACTGAACTACCAAGATGATCGCTACGCAAAGCACGGCTTGAGCGAAGCTGGGGGTCTCGCTGCGGTCGCGCACCAGGTGAACCAGCCAGCGCGCGAGTTCCAGGCGTTCGCTTTCGCGGAACAGGACCGACTCCCGATTGAACTGCTCCTCGGCACAGCGAATCGCCAGCAGGCAACAAAGCACGGTGACGCCAATAGGCGCCAGGAACAGCACGGGGCCGGGATACTGGCCCTCGATGGCGGCGCGGAGCAGCAGCGTCAACCCGGTAAGCGGCACCAGACTGTTGCCCAGGTTCAATTCGACGCCGGGCGACATGGGCAGCATCATCAGCGGCATCGTCACCAGCATCAGGGGCATCAGGTAGTACTGGCCCTCCTTGGTGCTGCGGGCGAAGGCCGCGCAGGCCAGGCACAATGCGCTGAACAGGGCCGAAATCGGAACCAGCGCAGCGACCAGCCACAAGAGGGAGGTCGCGGGCGGCAGCGCGAGCGTCTGATCTTGTCCGAACGCCGGCACCTGGCTCATTTGATCGATGACGAACTTGCCGGTGAGTCCCAGGCTGCCCAGGTTCAGCAGCGCCGTAATCGAGCTGAACGTCATTACCGTCAACAGCTTCCCCCAGACGATCTCCCGGCGCAGGGCCGGGCTGGTCAGCAGCGTTTCGAGCGTGCCGCGCTCCTTTTCGCCGGCACACAGATCGACCGCCGGGTAAAACGCGCCGGTAAGCGCCCAGATGAACACGAAGAAGGGCAAGATCTTGGACCATACGGCCGCCTGCCGCTGTTCGACCTCGGCCATGTCGCGGGGCCGCAGCTCAAACGGGTTGGTCGCTTCGACCGGGACGTCGCTGGCGGTGAGGTTTACCTCGGTCACGGCGCTGCGCCACCGGCGGAGCACCTGCTCGACGCGAAGCTGGGTAAGCTGCGACTTGTCGTTGGCCGACACGTAGGAGCTGATCAGCTCGGGCAGGGCGGCGGCGTCTCCGGACTTGCGATCAATGAGGGCCCGATGGACTTCGCGCAGGCGCTCGGCAAATCCGTTGGGGAAGATAAGCACCGCTTCGACCTGACCGGAATCCAAGAGCTGGCGGGAGGCGCGATCGAAGGCGGCGTCGTCCACGCCCAGGTCGGCGTGCGGATCGTCGGCTGGCTCCAGCGACCTTCCCTTGCGAAGATCGTGCTGCAGCGCGGGGAAGTCGCGCGGATAGACGACTTCCAGGCTATCGACCTGCTCAGGATGCTCGAACAATCGGACGTCGAATCGATCGCCGCTCAACAGTCGCGGCAGCCAGTCGACGCCGTTCAACTGGCGACTGCCGACGACGAGCACCTTAGCGGTGTGATCGCGCAGGAACTGCGTAAGCTGAAAGAAGCTGGCGCCCAGCAGCGGATAGAGCAGTAGCGGCAGCACAGCGATGAGGAATAGCGTCCGCCGATCGCGCAACTGGTCGCGCATTTCGCGGTGGTAGATCAGGCTGACGTTCTTCCATTGCATGAGGGGGCGTGCGTCGGCTAGCGGCTGGCGGCTGAGAGCCGTAATCAGCGGTTGCTCATGGCCAATTCTCGTTCTTGGTTGCTGATGAGATCAAAAAAGATCTCTTCCAGGTCCGGTTGGCGGTAGCGGTCGCGAAGCTCGTCGATCGAGCCCTCGGCAAGCAGCCGGCCATGATGGATGATGGCGATGCGATCGCAGAGGCGCTCCGCCTCGCGCATGATGTGCGTCGAAAAAACGATGCACTTTCCTTGATCGCGCAGCTCGGCCACGGTCTGTAACAACGAGCGGGCCACCAATACGTCGAGGCCGTTGGTCGCTTCGTCGAAAATCAGCACCGGCGGGTCGTGGACGATGGCCCGCGCGATGGAGACCTTTTGCTTCATGCCGGTCGACATCTTGGCGCCGAGCAGATCGCGAATTTCCTGCATCTGCAGCCGATCGAACAGCGTCTCCATGCGCTGGCGAAGCCGCTCCTCCGGCAGGCCGTAAAGGCGGCCGAAATACTCGACCATCTCCCAGGCGGTCATGCGATCGTAGACGGCCGTGTTGGCCGACATGAAGCCGATGGTCTGCCGCACCTGGGCGGGCTGGGTGATGACGTCGTAACCGTTGATGATCGCCGTGCCGCGGGTGGGCTGCAGCACCGTGCTGAGGATGCGCAGCGCCGTCGTTTTACCGGCGCCGTTGGGTCCCAGCAGGCCGTACACTTCGCCGGGCCGGGCCGTGAACGACACCCCCTCCAAGGCCACGAAATGCCCCCGGTGCAAATCGGAGTAGGTCTTTGCGAGGTGGCGGGCTTCAATCATGGTAGGTTAGCAGAGTGCGTCCGGTGCGCGCTTCGCACGACTGGAACTACCCGCCGGCAACGTCGGGGGGCATCCTCGACCGGCTTTGAAGCGCGGCCTCGCGCGGGCACTCTTCGGCGCCCCTCTCGTTAAGCCTACCAGCGGCCCGCCCGCCTGTCGACGCAAGTAACCGCACCCGTTCAGTTTACGATAGGCAGCGGGTGCAGATTGGGACGGCTGTGCCGGTCGAGCGACGCCGCCTCGCGGGCCTCGTCTACAAGCTGGTAGAACACGTTTCGCTGCCGCGGCGCGAAGCCCAGTTCAGCGATCGCGCCGCGAATCTGCTCGAGGGTCAGGTGATGGACCGTGCCGGCCTGGGCGACGACGTTCTCCTCGATCATGAGCGAGCCCATGTCGTTGGCGCCGCAGGTCATCGCTAGCTGGCCGACCTTAAGACCCTGCGTGACCCAACTGGACTGGACGTTGGCGAAATTATCGAGATACAGCCGCGCGACGGCGTTGGTTTTGAGATAGTCGAACGAACCTGCCGGCGGGACGTGGGCCATCTCGGTATGCTCGGGCTGAAAAGTCCAGCAGATGAACGCGGTGAAGCCGCCGGTCTCGTCCTGAAGCCGGCGGAGTCGGTCGAGGTGCTCGATGCGTTCGGCGAGGGTTTCGACGTGGCCGAACATCATCGTGGCGGTACTGCGGCCGCCGAGCCCGTGCCAGACGCGATTGACGTTCAGCCAATCGTCGGTGAGCACCTTTCCGCGGGTGATGGCGCGGCGGACGCGATCGACGAGGATCTCGGCCCCGCCGCCGGGAAGGCTACCCAGCCCGGCGGCCTTCAGTCGCTGGAGCACCACGGACAACGGCAGCTTCGACACCTTGGTGAAGTGATGGATCTCCGGCGGACTGAACCCGTGGACGTTGACCTGCGGGAAGCGGGCCTTGATCGCGCGGAGCAAGTCTTCGTACCACTCAAGCTGGAATTCAGGATGCAAACCGCCCTGAAGCAGGATCTGTTCGCCGCCCAGTTGGATCGTCTCTTCGATCTTTGCGAATATCTGTTGCTGCGACAGCACGTAGCCTTCGCTCGATCGCGGCGAGCGGTAGAACGCGCAGAAGTCGCACACAGCGGTGCACACGTTCGTGTAGTTGATATTGCGGTCGATGTTGTAGGTACGGTAGTTCTCCGGATGCAGCCGGCGGGTCACCTCGTTAGCCGCGCGGCCGATCGCCGCGAGATCGCGAGATTCGAGCAGCCGCAAGCCCTCGTCGGGGGTCAACCGTTCGCCGGCGACGGCCTTGTCCAGCAAGTTACTTAGGCTCGGCAGTGCAATCATGGAAGCGCAGTCGAGAATTGATCGGGATCAGTTCCAAAGCGGCGGCACGGCGGAAGAAGCGGTCGAGCCCTTGCCGCTCGCGATCGTCTAAATAAAAGTTCAGATTATCACGCAAATAACCGAGGACCAAGTCGCGCGGCAAGCCCATGCGCATTGCCTGCTCGCGAGCGATCGATTCCAACTCCCGGCAGCCGCGATCGCGGGCGGCGTCGAGAGCCGACTCCACTCCGGCCAAGTCGACGCCGGAGCGAGCCGCCCATGCGGCGAAGACGAACGGCAGCCGCATGGTCGCCACCCACTGCTGGCCGAGATCCCAGGCGCCGCCGAAGCCGGCGTAGTCCGAGCGGATCGCGCGATCGCCGATAACCAGTACGGCGTCGGCCGCCGACTCCCCGGGCGAAGCTTCTACAGGCAGTTGTTGGAGCCGCGGGCGAACGCCATAGCGATCGGCCAGCAGGATTTGCGCAAGGGCGGCGCTGGTGCGCGAGCCTTCGTCCAATGCGAGCGTGCGAACCTCGCTCGGCGCCGTGCGGAACAGCACCTTCACGCTGAGCACCGGCCCGCGGCAGCCGATGCACGCCGACGAGATGATCGACCATTCCGGATGGCGCGCCAGCTCGACGCTGGGCGCAAGCGCCACTTCCAGGTCGCCGCAGGCCAACCGATCGGCCAACCGGCTAGGGTGATCGAAAACGAGTTCCGCGGCAGGCAGAAGTTCCCGCAAGCCGCGCACGAGCGGCACGGTGTTCAGATACGAAACGGCGCCGATGCGGAGCGGAGTGGTTTCGAGCGGGCGGGTCATCAACAGGCGGGCCATGCTGGCGGGAAACGTCTGAATTATAGGGCCAACGGCGGAGGACGCCTAGGCGGCGGCGCACAGGGGCAGGGCCAATATGTTCTTCAAAATTGGCGGGCGCCTTGGCTACGGAGTTCCCTGATGCGGCCATGCTTTGCGGGAAATCATCATGCCCGCGCGGACGTGGACATGGCGCCGTTATCCTCCGGTTTGAAAAATTGATCAGCCCTGCGTACACGGGTAAAACCGAGGACGCCGGGCGGAGTTAACGCAGGGGCGTCGGGGTCTCCGTTCTGCGGACGGGGCATTCCGCGGAGACCGTAACGCGTAGCCACGACTGCCCGTCGGACCTGCAGCGCATGACAGATGGCACGCCGACTCTACTGGAAATCGACCC
The DNA here is from genome assembly GCA_020847515.1 of Pirellulales bacterium. Classification (GTDB taxonomy): domain Bacteria; phylum Planctomycetota; class Planctomycetia; order Pirellulales; family Lacipirellulaceae; genus Lacipirellula. The sequence goes on from JADLBW010000231.1 coordinate 16,715, forward strand.
GAGATGCGGAGCCGGGCCGCGGTCGGGGCGACATGCGCAATGGCGGTTATACCTCAAGGCGGCGGAAGGAGCGTAGGCCGCCGCGCAGCGGCAGGATCGTCACCACCGCCGCCAGGACGACCGACGACAGAATGCCCAGCAGCAGCCACAACCGCAGATACGAGGGTTGCAGCAACCTGGGCGGCAAATCGGTCTTGCCCGCCAGGAGGAAAAAGTGGCAGGGCAGGGCGGTCAGTAGCACGACGGCCATGATGTACAGCGCGCTGAGGACGAGGTTGAGCGTTCCTCCGAACCCGGCAGCGATCTTCGACGGCGATTGCTCGCGAAAATTCGGCATCATGGCCCCGAAGCCGACGGCCATCCCCGCCAGCCCGACGCACAGCAGCAGGCAAATCAGTTGATGGACGGCGACGACCATCGGCGAGACGTCGAGCATAACGTCGCTGATGCCGACCAAGGCCGCACAGGGGAGCCAGGAACCGCAGGCGGCGAACAGAAACTTGCCCCACAGGATCGTATCGCGATCGACCGGCAACAGGCTGAGTATCCAGAACCGCCGGCCTTCGAGGCTGATCAGCGGATAAATGAACCGGGTGGTGAACGTCGAGAGGATCAGCCCCACGACGGCCAGATTCAGGAAGCTGACGATATTGACCCACGTGAGGACGTTGATGTCCGACTTATGATCGCGAAAGCGATCCACGTTCGCAAAATAGAGCAACAGCAAGCCGAAGAAAATGAGGAACTGCGACCACTGGACTGGATCGCGGCGGAAGAGGCGCAGATCCTTCATGATGAGCAGCTTGGTTTGCCGCGGAAACATGAACAGCAGCCGGTCGGCAAGGCGATCGACCCAGGCCAGGGTAAGTTTGGGCTTTTTTGCACGGCGGGCCTGCAGTTCCCAATAGCTCGAGCGAAACAGATGCTTCCCGAGCCAGATGACGCACAAGTGCAGGGCCAGCGCATTGGAGACGAGGACGACGAAGTACTTGCCCGCCTCGAACCACGGGAGGTCGCGGGGATTGTTGTGGGCGCGGCGGACCGCCTCGATCAGCGCATTGCTGAGCCAGGTGCTGGGCAGCCATTCGCCGCGCGTAAAGCGAAACCGCTTGAGCGTATCCTTAAACCAGGAATTGCCGAGCAGCTCGTTCTGGGAGAAGTCGAGCGTCGTCCAGATCGACTTGTAGGCTAGCACAATAATCACGATCGCCACGGCGCCGACGATGATGCGTCGCAGCGCCGGCAGGCGGTAGATCAGCACCAGGCAGCAGATCGCGCCCAGCGAACAGGGAATGTACGCAAACGCCGCCATCAGGGGGAGCAAATAGGCGAAGTAGTACCACGGCGCATGGGCTACCAGGCCGTAGGCCAGCAGCATCGGGCTGGCCAACAGAAAGAACCCCCAACTGCTGAAAAACAGCGCCTCTTGGAAGCGGTAATAGACCAGCCGCTCGTCGCGCACCGGGAGGGTCATCAGAAAGGCCATTTCCCGCGACGGATACAAGCCGCTGTAGAGGATGATGCCCGACGAGAAGATGAGCATCACCTGCAGCGACAGGAAGAACAGGGGAAACACGAAGAGCATCGTGTCGGAATGGTAGCGCGACCCAGGCGACTCGACATAGCGAATGACGAAGTCGAAGCCTTTGTAAAACAGCATGAACAAGCCAAACCAAAAGAACAGGCTCAGGCCGACGACCAGCGACGTGCGCAATCGCGCGTAGGCGAGTACATGCCGCAGGTGGGCCCGCAGCACGGCCAGCCGCAGCCGCCAGAAGATCTGGCTTTCGCGTTCATGGCTGGGAAGCGCGCTGCACAGCGCGGCCAGCTCCGCGTCGACGGCAACGCCGCCCAGGCCGTGCGAGTCTTGCGCAGACGGCTCGAGCGACAATCGGTCGGGCAACGATGCAGATTGTAAAAAACGCATACGCTAATCATATCCGGGGCGATCGCCTCGCTGGCGACCGCCTGCCGCTGGCGTCGGCCGCGCGGGCCATTTTTCGCGGAACTAACTGGCCGTGCGGCGGATCGAGCTGCCTAGATCTGCGGGAGGCTGGGCGAACGTTGCCGCTGAAAACTTCAAACGCATCGGCTTGCCTCGCTGGCCCGCTGCAGCCGCATCTACCCTGGCAATTGTGGCGATGGAAGCCGCGGCGGGCCTCCCTTAGTTTTCCATCAAGGCGAGATACAGCGATTCTAGCGTGCTGCCGCCGCTAGGCAGCGCGTGGCGGAGCTCCTCCAGCTTCCCCTCAAAGACGATCTTGCCGCTTTTCATCACGCCCACTCGATCCGAGATCTCTTCGGCGATGTTGAGCGTATGGGTCGACATGAGGACGATCTTTCCGGAGACCGCGTAGGCTTTCAGCAGGTCCTTCACCAGGCGGATGCTATGCGGATCGAGGCCGACCATCGGCTCGTCGACGACGAGGATCTCGGGTTGGTGAATCATGGCCGCGGCGAACACAGTTCGCTGGCGCATGCCGTGGGAGTAGCTTTCGGTAAGCTGGTCGATGAATTCGACCAGTTGAAAACGTTCCGCTTCGCGCTCGATGGCCGCCCGCGCACTGGCGTCGGGCATGCCGTACATATCGGCCACGAACCGCAGGAATTCACGGCCGGAAAGCTTTTCGTAGAGGAACGGCAAATCGGGCACATAGCCGATGAGGCGGCTTACCTCGCGGGGGTTCTCAACGACGTTGTAGGGGCCCACGTAGATGGCGCCGCTGGTGGGCTTCAGCAGTCCGACGAGCATCTTGATCGTCGTCGTCTTGCCGGCGCCGTTGTGGCCTAACAGCGCGAATAGTTCGCCGCGCTGGAGGCTGAGGTTCAGAGCGTCCACGGCCACGCGATTGCCGTAGGTTCGCGTTACGTGGTCGAAACGAAGCATCTACGCGGGGGCAGCCGTCCCGTGGCGGAGCAAAGTAAGCATGAGGAGCGATCGGTTTCTGCGCTGGCGCGCGGGCGGCCGGCGGGCTCAGGACGCTTCAGCGCTGGAGCGCCGGCGGCGCCGAGGGGGCGGACGGCGCTGGTGAGCCAGCGGGATCTGCGGCGTCGCCGGCTCGAGGCTCCGCTCGGCGCGGCCAGCGATCAGGGAATTCAGGATGCTCGCTCCGCCACTTTTCGAACAATTCTCGGTTCTCCTCGCGGGTCGTCGGCCACTGATCCGGGGGCAGATTCCGCAACCATGGGGGCGTGCCGCCGCGCCAACGGCCTCGGCGGCCAGCATACCGCTCGCGCGGCCCCAGACTCTTGCTCAACAAATTCTTGCCGATCTCGATCGACTGTTCGTCGCTCATACGAATGAATCGCAGTTTCGACGTCGAAATAATGACGTCCTGCTGCAGGACCATGCCGTCAGAGGCGCGAACCCAGGCAATCGCCTGCAGCCGGGCCTCCTCCGAGACGCCGGGCGAGGGCGGGCCGAAAAACTCGACTCGCAGGGTCCGATGATTCTCGCCGCCGAAGTCGATCGTTTCAATGCCCGTCACCTCTACGTCGACCGTCTCGACCGGGGCGCTGGGCGCGCGAAACGGATTGTAGACCTCTTCGGACCATCGGCGGCCAACGTACAAGTACGGCAACTTCGCGTCGGGAAGCAGGGCCTCGTTCAGGGCGCCTTTGTCGCCGATCGGAATGCGCGGCTCGTACGTCACTTCGCCAAAATGAACCTTCAATTCCAGAAAGGCGCCGTTGACGTGGCCGCTCAGGTCGAGCACCGGGCTGATGTCGTTGAGCGCGACCTTGCTGGTAAAGCGTGAAAAGTTATCGAGCGAGTCGAATTCCAAGGTCGTCGACGCGTCGAACTTCAGTCGTCCGATATCGCCCACGACTCGCCGCATCAGCGCCGGCAGCAGATCCAGCAGGGGGACGTCTTCCAGGACCACGCGGTTTTGGATGTTCGTGGTATGGAGAACGCCCGGCATACGGACGCTGGCCGCATAGCCGACCTGGCGATCCCCCCAAAAGACCTTCCAGGCGACGGGGATCCCGTCCTGGTATCCGGCGGCCAGCGGCGGCTCGCCCTCGTGGAACGAAGGCAGGACCTTATCGATCATCAGCCAGGACATACTGCCCAGCCATAACGCGACCACCGCGCACACGAAAACTCGATTGGCCATATAAGAGCGACTCCCGGCCACAAAGGGCGGGTTGCGCTCGCAACTGCCGCGCAGATCGCCCAATGGCCAGACGCGGCAGGCGAGCACCTAAAGGGCGCTCCCCCCGGAGCGGCCCGGCTACATCATAACGCACCCGGTATTGCAGGGCTAAGAGTTTTTCGCTTCTAGCCCGGTGATATCGCGTCGGCCACCACGGCAGTTGGCCCGTTTTGGCCCGCCACGGCGCGAATTCGGCAAACTGGGGAAGTTTACGCCTCACTGGCGAACCCATCTACCGACAAAGGTATCTATAGGTAAACGACGGCAGCAGGGTCAATGCGCAGCCCGTGTATTCGGCGCCATTGGTACGCCCGGCATATCAGTTGCAGGCTGCTTGGGACCCTCACGGCGAACCACGCTAGCAGTACGGATGCGAGATGCTCGCGCTGCGAACGATACCCCGCAATCGGGGGGCGTGGCTGTTTTTCGTATCGGCGCTATGACCGCCGTTTAACGACTCTGCGTAAGATGTTTCTTCAGGCTTGCGGCGGGGGATTTAGTCGCAAATTGCGTTGAAGTCGCCCCGCTCTGGCGATACCTTGAACACTTGCGCGGTAGAAGCCCTTCTGTAGCGGGCAATCCTAGAAGGAGATAGGTGAATATGGCTGCCACGTACTTTGTCCAAGAGTGCCCTACCTGCGGCAGAAACCTCCAAATTCGAGTGGAGTACATGGGCAAACGCGTGGTCTGTCAACACTGCACGGCCAGGTTCGAGGCGTGCGATCCGGCGTCCGCGTCGTATCCGCCCATGGAATCGAGCCTGTCGCTATTGGCCCGGGCCGACGAACTGATCGAGAGCGCGCTGAAGATGCATTCGCGCAGCGCCGGGTGAATTACGGATGGCCGTATCCGCTTGGCGGACGCCTCTAAGTCGCCAGCAAGCCAGACGTAGCCCGTAGCGGACTTGCAGACGTCAATGCGCCGTCTGCACCGCACGGTTCAAATCGCCGAAGAACTCGGGATACGTCTTCGCCGTGCAACCGGGATCGCGGATGACGACGTTCGGCGTTCGCAATCCGGCGAGGGCGAAGCTCATAGCCATGCGGTGGTCGTCGTAGGTGTCGATCGCGGCGCCGCGGAGGTCCTCTTTCCTCGGCGGAACGATCAGCAGTCCGTCGTCATATTCGTCAACGCGGGCGCCTAGCTTTCGCAATTCCCGCGCGGTCGCGGCAATGCGATCGGTCTCCTTGTGGCGAATGTGAGCCACGTTGCGGACCCGCGTCGGGCCATCGGCGAACAGGGCCGTCACGGCGAGCGTCTGCACGGTGTCGCTGATGCCGTTCATGTCTACGTCGATGCCGCGAAGCGGGCCACCTTCGACGGTAGTTGAATCGGATTGGTACGACAGGCGCGCACCCATTTGCTCCAGGCACGTGCAGAAGGCGACGTCACCCTGCAGGGCCAGGCGGCCGAGGCCTTCTACCGTGATGCGGCCGCCAGTGATCGCTGCCGCAGCGAAGAAGTAGCTGGCGGCCGAGGCGTCGGGTTCAATGTCGTACTCCCGGCCCCGATAGCGATCGGCGCTGGACACTTCGATGGAAGAGTAGTTGTCCGCGATGCGGCAGCGCCCCCCGAAGCTCTGCATGACGCGGTCGGTCATCGCGACGTATGGAACTGAGACGAGCGAACCTTCGACGGCAAGCGCAGTCCTGGAGCTGGCGTACGGCAGCGCCATGAGCAGCCCGCTGAGGAACTGGCTGGAAATGTCGCCGCGAACGCTCGCCGCGCCGCCGCGCAGGCCGCGGGCCGTCACGCGCACCGGCGGGCAGTTGTGAGGGCTAAGACATTCGACCTGGGCGCCGAGGGCGTTCAGGGCCGCGGCCAGGTCGCCAATCGGGCGCTGGCGCATCCGTTCAACGCCGTCGAGCCGGTATTCGCCTTGGCCGATCGCGACCATGGCGGTAAGAAAGCGCATGGTGGTGCCGCTATTGGCGACGAACAGATCGGCCGTTGTCTGCGGGATCGAGCCGCCGCAGCCGTGGACCGTCAGCGTCCGCTGGTCGGCTTCCGCGTGGATGCGGATGCCGAGGCGCCGCAGGGCGGCGATCATGACGCGGGTGTCTTCGCTATCGAGGGCGCCGCACAAGACAGATCGTCCGTCTGCCAGCGCGGCGCAAACAAGCGCCCGATTGGTGATGCTCTTCGACCCCGGAGGCCGCACCGTGGCGTCAATCGGCCCGGTTACCGGCTGAATCTCAATGGCGTCCATCGTCGGCGCTTAGCGGCAAGATCTCTGTTGAAGCAACCGGCGTCAGTACCGGCACTTAAAAAGCATACCAGCTTAGCCCCCCGTCCGTCGCCGGCATATGGCCGCCCGCAACGCCTGTCAACCTGGAGGGGTTGGGCGTATGCTATATGCGGCGCCCGCACTATCGGCCGCCCGGGCGTCTGCCGTTGAAAACGCCGGCGGAGCGCATACTCTGTGCACTGCCGCTGGGGTCCGCTTGTCGCCTCGTCGCGCCCGTTCGTCTCACCGTAAGCTGTGCGGATCGTCCCATGAGAAAACCTAAATCTGGCGGCGGTATGGCCGCGATCACTTACACCTTGCGCAAGGGTCGCGAAGCGGGCGGCCTGTGGAAGCTCTGGAAGGCGATGCGGACCAAGAACGCGTGCAAGACGTGCGCCCTGGGGATGGGCGGACAGCGCGGCGGGATGGTCAACGAGCTGGGACACTTCCCGGAAGTCTGCAAGAAGTCGCTGCAGGCGATGGTCGCCGATATGCAAGGAGCGATCACAGCCGATTTTTGGAACGCGTACGGCGCGGCGGAGCTGCGGGCGCTTTCCCCCCGCGAACTCGAAAGCTGCGGCCGCTTGACGCAGCCCGTGCTCTACACGCCGGAACTGCGGCGCTATCAGCCCATATCGTGGGAGGAGGCCAATCGACGGATCGCCAGCAAACTGGCGGAGCTGGAGCCCGATGAAACCTTCTGGTATTTCAGCGGCCGCAGCAGCAATGAGGCGGGGTTCCTGCTGCAACTGTTCGCGCGGCTGTATGGCACGAACAACGTCAACAACTGCAGCTACTACTGCCACCAGGCGAGCGGCGTGGGGCTGATGAGCGTCGCCGGCAACGCAACGGCGACAATCACGCTCGAGGACATCGATCGGGCCGACATGGCATTTGTCATCGGCGGCAACCCGGCTAGCAATCATCCGCGCCTGATGCGCTCGCTCATGGCGCTGCGCCGTCGCGGCGGCGAGGTGGCGGTCATCAACCCGATCGTCGAGACCGGGCTGGTGAATTTCGCCGTGCCGAGCGACGTATGGAGCCTGCTGTTCGGCACGAAGATCGCCACGCAGTATGTTCAGCCGCATATCGGCGGGGACCTGGCGCTGTTAACGGGCATCGCCAAGCGAATCGTCGAATTAGGCGCCCAGGATGAAGCGTTCCTCAGCGAACATACGAACAACTGGCCGGAGTTGCGAGCACGCCTGGCCGACGTCGGCTGGGACGAGATCGTCGCCAAGAGCGGCGTTTCGAGCGACGAGATTCAGCGCATCGCTGCAGCGTATGCCAAGGCGAAGAACGTCGTCTTCAGTTGGACGATGGGCATCACGCATCATGCCCATGGCGTGCAGAACGTGCAGGCCATCGGCAACCTGGCGCTGCTGCGCGGCATGCTGGGCAAGCCCGGGGCGGGACTCTTGCCGATTCGCGGGCATTCCAATGTCCAGGGAATCGGCTCGATGGGGGTCGCCCCGAAGTTGCGCGATGCGATCTTCAACCGGCTGCAAACGCATTTCGGCGTCGGGCTGCCGACGGCGCCAGGCCGCGATACGATGGCCTGCATGGAGGGCGCCGCCAGCGGCGAGCTGAAGTTCGGCCTCTGCCTGGGGGGCAATCTGTTCGGCTCGAATCCCGACGCCCGCTTCGCACGGGAGGCGCTGCAAAACCTCGACATGCTGGTGTACTTGAGCACGACGCTCAACACCGGGCACGCCTTCGGGCTGGCCAAAGAGACGATCATCCTGCCGGTGCTCGCCCGGGACGAGGAGCCGCAGGCGACGACGCAGGAGTCGATGTTTAACTTCGTGAGGCTGAGCGACGGGGGGGCGCGGCGACATGCCGGGCCGAGGAGCGAGGTCGAAGTTATTGCGAGCATCGCCGCGGAGGTCGAGAAGCGCGAAACCGCGCCGCGGCCTATCGCGGCGTCGATGACGTCGCGCGAGCTGGTCGGCGCTGCAGCCGGCGGCAGCGATAGCGGCGTGGCGTCGATGAGCGGTCAGTGCCTGACGGGCGAAGGGCCGTCCCGTGGCAGCGCGAGCTCCGGCCCAAGGCCGGCCCTGCAGGCGGTCGATTGGAAGTCGATGCAGGACACGGGGCGCATCCGCGCGGCGATCGCCGCCATCGTGCCGGGCTTCGAGAAGATCGGCGAAATCGACAAGACCAAGGAAGAATTCCAGATCGGCGGCCGGACATTCCACGAGGCGACGTTCGCTACGCCGGGCGGCAAGGCCAATCTGCACGTACATCGGCTGCCCCCCTTGCAGGGCGCGGCCGAGGACGAACTGCGCCTCATGACAATCCGCAGCGAGGGCCAGTTCAACACGGTCGTGTATGAAGAGTACGATTTGTACCGCGGCGTGGAGCGGCGGGACGTCATCCTTATCCACCCGGATGACGTCAAGCGATTGCGGCTGGATCCGTCGATGACCGTCGCCGTCCACGGCCCAGCCGGCAGCATGCACGGCGTACGGGTGCACCCGTTTGCCGATATTCGCCCCGGCAACGCCGCGATGTACTACCCGGAGGCAAACGTACTGGTGAGCCGCGAGCTGGACCCGGCCAGCAAAACGCCGGCGTTCAAGTGCGTGGTAGTGCGGGTGGAGGCGGAACGGTTGGCCCTTGCACACTGAACTATCGCGACGGCGCTGATCGGGTTTGCCGCGCGAACGGTTCGCTTGCATAATGACGTTATGATCACCACCGTCCCCGAGATCTTCACCGCGGCCGTTTCCCTTTCGGACGGCGACCGCGCTGCTTTGGCCTTTGAGCTGCTCAGCAGCCTGAAGCACCCTGGAACAATGGATGAGAACGATGCCGCTTTTCTAGACGAACTCGACCGGCGGGTCGACGCGCTGGACAGAGGCGAAACGAAGGTCGTCGCCGCAAAGGCAGTGGAGTTCCATGTCCATCAAGCGCTTCGGGAGCGTCGGAGGAAGTGAACTACGTCTTCTCGCCCGAGGCTGAGGCGGAACTTCTCGACGCATCGAGTGGTATGAGCAGCGCCGCGACGGATTGGGCGACGAGTTCTACAACGAAGTAATGGCGACAATCAAAGAAGCGGTGCCAGCGCCTTAGCGCTTCGGGAATTACGAAGGTTCGAAGCGAGGCCGCCATTTCCGCCGAGCGCTCGTTGAACGATTTCCATATGTGGTTGTGTTTGACGTACGGGAATCCGACATATTGATCGTTTCCACTGCGCACGGCCATCGACGACCCGGCCGTTGGCGAACGCATTAGCACTCCGCTCTTAGCCCGGCGTGTCCAAATACGGGTCCTGTCCCATTTGCCGCTGGATCTTCTGCCGTTCCTTCTCGTGGTAGAGCATGATCTTGCGGTCGCGGAAGTGGCGGCGTTCCACGCGCCGCTGCGCCTTGCGAAAGACGCCTTCCAGGCCGCTCAAGGGACCCGTTGATTTTTCGCCGAGCCGCTTGAGCCGCTCCGATCTCTTGGGACCGAAGCCGGCCAGGAGAATCTCATCGTCCAGGGCCAGGAATTGCCGGTACGTGCCCGGATCTCCCTGCCGGCCGCAGCGCCCAATGAGCTGCCGATCGATTCGCTGAGCCTCGTGCAGTTCCGTGCAGATAACGTGGAGGCCGCCCAGCTCGAGCACCCCGTCGCCCAGGCGGATGTCGGTGCCGCGGCCGGCCATATTGGTGGCGACGGTCAACTTGCCGCGCTGACCGGCCTCGGCGACGATCTCGGCTTCGCGAGCGACGTGCCGGGCGTTGAGCACCGTGGGGTTAGCGCCGGCGGCGACCAGCAGTTCCGCGAGGTGTTCGCTTTTGTCGATCGAGCGGGTGCCAATGAGCACCGGGCGACCAACGGCAAGTTGCTCGCGGGCGTCCTGGACGATGGCGTCCCATTTTTGCGCTGCCGTGCCGAAGACGAGGGTCGGCAGTTGTTTGCGGATCGGGGGGCGATTGGTAGGAATCGGCTCGACGTGAACTCGGTAGATCTTTCGCAGTTCGCGGCTGCTGGTCGAAGCAGTGCCCGTCATGCCCCCCAGCCGGTCATAGCGCAGGAAGAGGTCCTGCACCGTGATGCGGGCGGCCTGATTGGTAGCGAAGGTGATCTCGACCTGCTCCTGGGCCTCGACGGCCTGGTGAATGCCGGCCCGCCACTTGCGACCCTCGGCCAGTCGGCCGGTAAATTCGTCGACGATGACGATCTCGCCGTCGCGGACGACGTAGTGGCGGTTGAGAAACATCTCGCGATCGACTTTGATCGATCTCTGGACATACTCGTAGATCGTCGACAACGGCAGCCGATCCATCGCCGCGGGCTTCGGCAGGCTGCGTACGAGCTGTCGGCCTTCGAGCGACAGCTCGACGGTGCGCTCGTCGTGATCGTAGTCGTAATGCTCGTTTTCAACGAACTCGGTCTTCACTTCCGCAGCCCAACGGTATGCCTCCGCGGCGATTTGCTCGTCCTCGCCCGGCAGTGCGCTGATGATCAGGGGGGTCCGCGCCTCGTCGATGAGGATGCTGTCGGCCTCGTCGACCAGCATGTAGTGAAGATCGCGCTGCACTGGCTCGTCGCTGCCGCCGCCCGCCTTGCCGAGCATCTGGCCAAACAGGTCCTGCTGCCCGGCGGCGAGACTGCGCTTCAGCAGCCGATCGCGCAAGAAGTCGAAGCCCATTTCATTGGCGGTGCCATAGGTAACGTCGCAGGCATAGGCCTTGCGTCGATGGTCCTGGGGCTGCTGGGCCTGGATCACGCCGACGGTCATGCCGAGGGCCTCGTAGATGGGCTTCATCCACTCGGCGTCGCGGCGGGCGAGATAATCGTTCACGGTGGCCAGGTGGGCGCCTTTGCCGGCCACCGCCGCCAGGTACATCGGCAGCGTCGCGGTGAGCGTCTTGCCTTCGCCAGTCTGCATTTCGACGATCGAGCGATGATGCACGGCCGCCCCGCCGAGGATCTGAACGTCGAAGTGCCGCATGCCGAGCTTGCGGCGGCCTGCCTCGCGCACCAGGGCAAAGGCCTCGACCAGCAATCGATCGAGCGGCTCGCCGCTACGGGCGCGGTAGCGTAAACCGAGGCTTTCCTTGCGGAGTTGCGGATCGGAGAGCTTGTGGAGCTCGGGCTCCCGCTCGGCGATTTTGGGCAAATAGGCAGCCCAGCGAGCGAGCCGATCGCCGCTGGCCGCGCGAACCGTCCGCAGCAGGCCCTGCGGCACGCGAGAGAAGTTGCCGTCGCGGGCGGTTTGGGCGTTTACGACGGACATCAGCAAAGCGGCGACTGTGTGGAAGGGTGATGCCTGACTTTGCTACTTACAGAATCATAGGCCCGCGAAACACGCGAAAAGGCGCCAAACCGCCGCGCGACGGAATTGACCGGATAAATGGGCAGATCGGAAGTGCATCGAGGCGCAGTTGACCTTAAAACGGATCGCAATGCCTGATACCGCAGTGAACACAGGCCTTCCCATCTTCTGGCAGCGGCGCCTGGCTGCAATGCCCGCAACGGCCGCTATCTATGCGATGCAGATATCTTTCACTCACTTCACGCAATTGCGACATCAGGTTGTTGATCTCGCGGTGGGCGCCCCTTGTCTGCGTGATGATCAGCAGAAAATGAGCTTTGTCAATTTTGACAGTGCAACGATCGTCCCAACTCCCCGGAGCGATTGTCGTCTCCAGGAGCTCGACGAGCGACTCGAAGTCGACCGACGACTTCTCGGTTAACGGCCAGCCGACAACCAGGTCGCCGACCGCGTAAACTCGCCTTACGACTTGTGCATCATCCGTCGCCTGAGCGACGCGTGCGGCGTCCTGGGCAGGTTTCTCCTCCGTGCGCGGTTCAAGAAAACGCGGGCCCCACCAGAGAAAGACCGGGAGCACGCCAAGAAAAGCCTGCCAACGGTATCCATTGCGCCACATCTGCGACCTCCGTTTCTTGATGACGTTCAACAAAGCCCAAGGCATTGGTTCATGCACGGCACGTGCGACAAAACCAGTTCGTCCCTAGAACTAACCTCGTATGACAGCACCAGCGGCTCGGTAAACGTAGGTACCAGAAGAATTGTCGTTTCTCATCCGCAGCCTTGTCGCGTTATTTCGCGTGTTTCGCGGGCGTTCATGAATGCTGAACTCCAGCGAGTTGCCAATGCAAGTATACGAGCGCGGCGTTGCGACGCCAAAGCAAGAGGGTCCCTTGTTGCAGTAGTAGCTCACTCGGCGACCCGCTTCAGCCTTCACAGGTGCAGGCCGGAGCCGGGGCGCGATTGGAAGGATTCGGGCCGGGGAAGATCGGGGCGGTCCGGCACGCAGAGGGTCATCGTATCGTCGCTGACTTCATATAATCCGCGACAGGGCCGCCCTTGTTGCTTGCCGACGAGCGGCGCGAGGTCAATCTGGCGAGGTTCGGCGAGGCCGTTTACGGCTATCTCAAACGTCACTCGGACCGGCCGGCCGCTCATTTGGGTCGAATAGATCATATACCCGCCGCCGAACGCGACCTGGGCGTCGGCGAGGCCCGCCGCGGGCGCCTGTTGGCCGTTGCACGCCAAGCTCACGAACTGCCAGCGGCCATCCAATTGCTTGACGTCCGCGTCGCTGGGCTCTGCCGGCGCGGTCGACGCGACAATAACCAGTGCAAGTAGCGCCCCAGGGCAGCCGCGGCAAGCGACCCCGCGGGGACCAATGCGGCAGTTCGGGCGGCGATTGATGCGAAGTGTCCCCCTGCGGGCGCCGCGTCGGGTTTGCTTCATCGCCGTTGACGCTGCACCACCGTCACCCGGTACACGGGCCGGTAGTAATCTTCGTCGAGCTGACGGCCAAAAACCTGGCCCTCGACCATGATGAACTCGCCGGGCGAAAGGTTGGCGAGCACCTGCGGATTGTCGATGGCGATCCGGCCGCCGATCTGGTCGATCTGGCCGTCGGGCATGTAGCGGATGCTCCACTCGCCGGATTGGGGCCAGTACTCAAGCTGACCGCGGAGCCACTGCTGGGCCGGGCCGACGGCAAACCGCTCGGTGGAGGTCTTGGTAGCGCCGGCTGAGCTGCCGTCGCCCAACGAAGGGGGGCGGAAGCCTTTGGCGATCGCGTCCGCGTCGGCGGCCTCGCCGAGAGCGGACGACCGTGGGCGAAATCCGTCGTCGCCGCTCACGGCCGGAAGAGCCGTAGCCGCGGCAGCAACGACCGATGGCGGCGAGGCCAGGAATCGTGCGGGCGTCGCCTGTTGCGGCGGGAGCCGTTGAAATGCCGGCGGGTTGAACGTCGCCTGCTGGACCGCGCCAGGATGCTCCGGGCCGGGAAGGGGGGGGCCGGTGGTCGTAGCGGTCGAAATCGGCGTCGCGGAGATGAGCGAGGGATCGAATCGGACCCGCTGGTTATCTGCCGGCACATGGACGACGTCGCCGGTAGTGACGCCCAGGGCCTGCGCCGCGGGCGCGGCGGTTTGCGCCTGCGGTTGATAAGCCGGCCAGCCGGTCGCCGGCGTCGCCGGCGTAAAGGGCGCTCCGGGAGCCGTAGGCGAGTAGGGCGCCGCGGGGGTTACGGGGCTTGCCGGATATGCCGCCGGCGGCGCCGTCATCGTGGCGGCGGGTGCAGCATCGCCAGGGTAGTAGGGCTGGGCGGCGCCCGGCGGCGGAATCTGCGTAGAAGGCGGCGGAACCCGATCGGGCGTCAGGAAGGGATTGGCCAGCGGCGTGGCCTGGCTGCGGCAGCCAGCCAGACCAAGGACATTGAGCAGAATGAGTAGACCGGTGGCGCACCGCATCGGCAGCTTCCTTTCTGCCTGAAGGTTCGTGGCGCGAAGGGCAGCGCTAGGCCTCCATGCACGCGGAACGTGGATGATAGCGGCTTGCGGCCACCACGCCCAGAGCAATGCCAATGGCTCGGGCGCTGAGGCGGACCGACGGCCCCGAGCCTCGCATAATCGAATTCAGCGGCGATATAAGGCGTTTACTCGATTCAGCGCTGGGCGAACGACGCCGGGGCGGCGCTAATCGAGGTGCTGGCGCCCTGGACGTGCCGATTGATGATCACCAGCGGCGCGCCGCGACGGGCTGCCGAGGTGGTCTGGTCGACCGGCGGGGCGCTGCCGCTGGTCTCGTCCGAGCCAGGCTGGGGAACTTGCTCGCCGTTGAAGTAGGGGTTTTCAATGACCGCCGGCTCTACCACGTCGATGTCCGGCGTCATCACGCCCGGCGGGTACGCAAACGGGCTGTAGCCGTAGGTTCGGGCGACCGGATAGCTGTAGTACACCGGCGGGAAGGCGGCGTAGTAGGGAACTTCGTCCGCTAATACGCCGTAGAGCCGGCCGATGTCCCAGAATCCTCCATAGAACCCGGCGCCGTAGCCGCACTGGGCGTGAGCCGAGTTGCCCGTCGCGGCGAGGCAGGAGAGGGCGAGGAGGACCGCCAAGGCAGTCTTATTGAGGTTCATAGATGGGTCGGCCTTTCGAGGAGGTGCTGTTTACGCGGTGGGTCGGGCAATGGGTAATTGGCGGGGGGCGCTTGTACCTGCTTGGCACTGGCGCTTGCGCCAGTGGCGCCTCGGCGCCCGGCAGCAGGACGAGACGCGGCATTTCAGCGCCTAAGTTCCAGCGTAATTGGACGGGCCGGGCCTGCAAGCCGCTGGCGGGTCGCCGGTGGCCGCGCCGACTCGTAGGATGGAGCCATGGACCGGGCGGAATTAACGGCGGCGCTCAAGCACAAAGCGGAGGAACTGGGGTTTCCGCTGGCGGGCGCCTGCCCGGCCGTCCCCCCCGCGGGCGCCGGTCGGCTGGCCGAGTGGCTCGCCCGGGGCTATGCCGGCCAGATGCACTACATCGCCCAGCGGCAGGAGGCGTACTCACACCCCCGGCATGTCCTTGACGGGGTGCGGAGCATCCTCATGCTCGGCATGCCTTACCGCACGGCCGAGCGGGCTCAGCCGGCGGCAGGGGACGGGTGCGTCGCCCGTTATGCCTGGGGGGCGGCTGACTATCACGATATCATCCGCGAGCGACTCCACCGGCTGGCAGATTACTTGCGCGAGCTGTCGCCAGCGGCGGCGACGCGGGGCGTCGTGGACACCGCCCCGCTGCCGGAGCGGGAGTTCGCCCAATTGGCGGGTTTGGGCTGGGTCGGCAAGAACACTCTGCTGCTCAACCGGCAAGGGGGGAGTTACTTCTTTTTGGCAGCCCTGTTGACCGACGCCGTGCTGCAGTACGACGCCCCGCATGAGAGCGACCACTGCGGCACGTGCACGGCCTGCCTCGACGCCTGCCCCACGGCGGCGTTTGTGCAGCCGCGGGTGCTCGACGCCTCGCGCTGCATCAGCTACCTGACGATCGAGCTCCGCGAGGCGATGCCGGCCGAGCTGCGCGCCGGCGTGGGCGAGTGGCTGTTCGGCTGCGACGTGTGCCAGGAGGTCTGCCCGTGGAACCGGTTCGCACTGACGAGCGACGAGCGGCGGCTGCAACCCGTGGATTCGATGAACCCGCTTCCGCTGGCGGAATTATTCATCCTGGATGACGAGGGGTTTCGCAAACGATTTAAGCGGACGGCGCTATTCAGGCCGCATCGCCGGGGACTGCTGCGCAACGCGGCGATTGTGCTGGGCAATCAGCGGGACGAGGCCGGGACGGCAGTGCTGGGCGTTGGGCTGCATGATGCCGAACCGGTCGTGCGCGGAGCGTGCGCGTGGGCGCTAGGACGAATTGGCGGCGCGGAGGCCCGACTGCTGCTTCTAGAGCGGCGCGCGGTTGAGGGGGACGCCGATGTACAGAGCGAAATCTCGCGGGCGCTGGCAGCGGTTGACGCGGCCGGCGCGGGGTCAAGAATGGTGGTTTGAGCCGTTTCACCCGATGGAATACCGCACGTGGCGCTACCCGCTCCCCTAGCCCCTCCCCACAAGGGGGAGGGCGACCGGAATCTGTTGGCAATGCGCGGCGACGCCGCGGCGGACGGGCTGCGCTCGCGGGCCCGGGAATGCAAGCTCGGCGAGTTGCGACTGGGCACCGTGCGGCTCGATTTTCCCGTGGTGCAGGCGGCGCTTTCCGGCTATAGCGACACGGCCATGCGGGTGATTGCCCGGCGACTGGGGGCCCCGTACACGCTGTGCGAGGTGATGCTCGATTACTTCGTGCTGCAGGTCCGCGACCGGCGACGCAATAGCCACATCATGAACGTGGCCGACGAGGAGCATCCGGTCGGGGGGCAGCTCATGGGCGCCGAGCCCGAACAGTTCGGCCCCGCCGCCGAGCGCCTGGTTGCGCGGGGCTTCGACGTCATCGACCTCAACTTCGGATGCCCGGTCAAGAAGGTGCTGGGGCGCTGCCGGGGCGGATTCCACTTGAGTCAGCCGGCCGTAGCGCTCGACATCGTCTCCCGCGTGCGCGACGCCGTGCCGCCGCATATCCCGGTCACGGTGAAGATGCGCCGCGGCATCGATGATACGGCCGAGAGCCGCGAGAAGTTTTTCGAGATTTTTGACGGGGCCTACCAGCGCGGCGCGGTCGCGATCACGGTTCATGGCCGCTCGGTGATGCAGCGGTACGACGGGCCGTCGCGATGGGAGTTTTTGCGCGAGCTGAAACAGTACGCCGGCCCACGGGTCGTGCTGGGAAGCGGCGACCTGTTCAACGCCCAGGCGTGCATCGATATGTTTCGGTATGCCGGCATCGACGGCGTGACGGCGGCCCGCGGGGCCATCGGCAATCCGTGGATCTTTGCTCAGACTAAGGCGCTGGCTGCGGGGCTGCCCATGCCCGATCCGCCCACGCTGTTCGAACAGCGCGAGGTGATTGCCGAGCACTACCGGCTGGCGGAGGAACTCTACGGGGCGGAGCGGTGCGTGCCGACGATGCGAAAATTCGGCATCAAGTACTCGCAGTTACATCCCCAGCACCACGACGTTCGAGAGGACTTTGCCAAAGTAAAGCAGGCTGGCGGCTGGCGCGAGGTGCTCGCCAAGTGGTATGCCGTGGACGAGCCCGGCGTCCATCCGGCGGTGGAAGAGCCCAATCCGCTGGCGAGCTGCGCGGGGTGAATGGTTCGGGGCGCAGCAGTTGCGGCGCGGCGAATTGGGCAAGTGGCGGGGAGGCGTTGTAGCTCTAGCGACGCGGCTGAACCGCCGGGCCGTGAACCTCCCTTAGCCGTGGGGTGTCCTCGACCCTGCCGTTTCAGTTGAACGGCGCGCAGTTTTCGCGGAGCGAGGGAGGCGCCGCGGCGCGCCGCCGACGTTACTGTCTGTACTTTCGGGACTGGCCCATGGAAGTTCAACTCGGAGAGCGACAATACGACGAATCATCCTGGTGGTCGCGTCCCGCCGGCGCCCGGGACGTGCTGCAGATCGCGCTGCCGATGGTCGTCACGACGCTGTCGTGGACGCTGATGAACTTCATCGACTCGGCGATCCTGATGCAGGTGTCGCCGACGGCGATGACCGCGGCCTACTCGGCCGGCATTATCTGGTTTGCGGCGCTCAGCCTGCTCTACGGGCTGTGTTCGTACGGCAGCACGTTCGTCGCTCAGTACCTCGGCGACGACCAACCGGAAAAGATCGGGCCGGTGGTCTGGCAGGGCGTGTGGCTAGCGCTAGCCTTCGTGCTGGTCATCCCGGCCGCGCAGGCGCTGGCCCCGCGACTGTTTGGGCTGTTTGGCCATGAGCCGCACCTGGCGGAGATTGAAACGCATTTTTTCCAGATCTTGTGCTACGGCGCGCCGGGGATGCTGGCGGCGCAATCGCTGGAGGCGTTTTATAGCGGCCGCGGCCGGACCTGGGTCGTCATGCTGGTCGACAGCGGCGCGGTGCTGATCAACCTGGCGCTGGCCTGCGTGCTGGTGCTCGGCTGGGGCGTACCGTCGTGGGGCGTGGGCGGCGCGGCCTCGGCGACGGTGTTCGCCCAGTGGTGTCGCGCGGCAATGTACGCGGGGCTGGTGCTGTCGCCCAGTAACCGCCGGCGCTTCGCAACGGCCGCCGTGCGACCCGACTATTCCCTGATTCGGCGGCTCGTTCGCTACGGCGGCCCCAGCGGCGTGCAGATGATGCTCGACGTGGGGGGCTTCGCCGTCTTCATGCTGCTGGTCAATCGGCTGGGGCTTGTAGAAGCGGGCGCCACGAGCCTGGCGTTCCGGGTGAGCCAGGTGGCCTTTATGCCGGTATGGGGGTTCGGCATGGCGACGGCCGTGCTGGTCGGCCAGCGCTTGGGCGAAGATCGGCCTGATTTGGCGGCCCGCGCCGCGCGTACGGCGCTGGGGCTGTGCCTGGCGTATATGGGAACGATTTCGCTGTTGTTCATCCTGACGCCAGGCATGTTCCTGCAAGGGTTCTTTCTCGACCACGCCGGCGAGACCGCCGACGCGGCGACCGTTCGCGCGCTCACCGTCGAGCTCATGCGGTTCGTGGCCGCGTATAACCTGTTCGACGCGGCGGTGATCATCTTCGTCAGCGTGCTCCGCGGCGCCGGCGACACCCGGTTCGTCATGCTCGTGAGCATGTGCATGGCCTCGCTGTTGGCGGGCGGTACGCTCGCCGGCATTCTGGCCTTCAATATGAACGTCTACGGCGCGTGGTGGTACATCACCGTGTGGGTCTGGGGATTGGCGGCCGTGTACATCTTGCGATATCGCTCGGGCCGATGGCGCTCGATGCGGGTGATCGAGCAGGTGCATCATCATGGCCCCGCCCTGGGCGACGAAGGCGAGCCCGCGTGGGGCGACGGCCAGTCCGGCTCTGCCGAGAGCGCGTTTTGCCCGTTGGCCTAGCACAGCTCGCCAGGCGTGATGCGCCGCCAGCGAAGTCAGCGCAGAATGCGCGGCACTAACCCGCGGAGACGGCCGTTGAGCCCGGGGGGGGCCTTGTCGGCGACCGCGGGGGGCGCTGCCGCCTCGGCCGGACGACTGGCCAGGCCGGCGGGCGGCAGGTACTCGACCAGGCGGCGCGGCCAATAGCCGTCGATCAGCCGTTCGCAATCCATGAACTGGTTTTCTTCCAGTGCGGTTTTGGCGGCGTAGAGACGTTTAGCGAGCGCCTCGCGCTGCGACTTGGGGAATCGTAGATCGTAGAGCCGAACGTCGTCGATCCAAGCCTGGCCGGCCCCGGCCAGATGGAATTGCACGCGCATCTGCCCGGCCGAGCCAAGCGGCAAATCGTCGATGGCGAATTCGCATTCCGTCCAATCCGAGCCGATTGCGCCGCCTCCTCCGAGCGACACGTAGCGTTGACGCCAAAGGCCGCCCGACTGGTAGTCCACCCAGGCGTAGAGCCGGGCCCCCGGCGCCATGTCGGCGGTGCGAGCACGGGCGCGCACCACTAACTGCCCCGTCGCGGGCAACGGGAAGAGCTGGCTCTGAATGGCTACGCCGACGGCGTCTTCGCTCGTCAGGCGCAGCGCCCGTCCGGAGCCCGCAGCGATGTCGTCTGGCCGCAGTTCTTGGAGTTCGACGTTGCCTGCGGCCCCGACGCGCGGCTGCCAACCGGGCACTCGACCGTTTTCGCCGGTCAGCTCGAACTGCGGATTCTGCAATTGGTTGTACGGCCGTTCGGCATCGAGATTCTGCAAGCGCTGCTCGACGGCGGCGATGCGCTGGACGAGGTCGTTGCGGGCCGCCTCGTCGACTTCCAACGCCAGCGTCCCTACCTGCAGATTCGTGGATGCGTACCGGCGGGCAGCAAGGCTGTAGGCTGGTAGCGTAGCCGACCAGTATTGCTTGCCGGGCTCGAGCGGGCTTGCGGCGTCCGGCTCTTCGTCCGATCCCCCCAACTCTCTCCAAACGGTCGCCGTTTCGTTTTCAAGCGGCAGCTTTACCTTGGCGGGCCACGGCGATTCGTTCATCAGCAAGATGCTTGTCGCCTCGGCGTCGCGGTAGATGCGCAGCGTAACTGGCTGGCGGCGATCGGTGCGAACCTCCGCACTGGGGGGAGGCAAATGGCGCACCGCGCGCAGGGCTCGCGCGTAACGCTCGTTATCGGCAAGGGGCCAACTTTCGGCGCCGCTGACCAGGACTGCAAAATCGCGCGCCGCCAGCGTGGAGACGAGCCACCGTCGCGAGGCGTCGCCGCTAGATACTGACGGACCATTCAGCAGAAGGCGCGTCTTGGCGGCGCCATAGGGGCTTTGCTCGTCGAACGACGGCAGCCGCCCACTGTGGGAACAATAGTAGAGCAGTTCGCCCGCCTGCGGAAACCTGGCAAACGCCTGATCGAGCTCCGGCGCTGAATTGACGCGGTCGTCGGGCGCAACCCAGTCGATCGACTCGACCGCGTCGAGCCGGCGAGGCCGCAGCAGCACGACGCCCGGCGTGGCCGCCAAACGACGGACGTCGACGCCGAGCTCATTGAGCACGGCATCCAGCGACGCGCGGCCGGCGACCGCCTGGCGGAGGAACTCTGCCGCGGTGCCGCCGGCGAACAATTCCTCCGTGCACAAGACCAGCTTGAGTTCCGGGCGCTCGCCGGCGAGACGCTGGGCAAAGGAGGCATAGAACGACGAAACCTGGTCGTTGCGCCACTTCACCCAAGCCGCTCGATGCGGCCCGAGCAATAGCGCGGCGCGGCGCTCGAAACGATCGGGTCCGGATGCGCCGAGGCTGAGCTGCGCGTCGCGCTGAAATCGATCGATCGTCGCGTCATCCAGACCCCACGCGAGCCCGGGCAGAACGCCGTATCCCTTGCCGTCCAGTTGCAGCGCAACGCCGCCGAAGGCGGGATGCTTGCCGTACCGCGCAACGAACTTATCTGCCAGGGCGAGCAGCTCGCGCTGCACATCAGCATTGAGGAGATTGTAATACGGCGCGCCGACCGCGTTTGCATGGCGCTCGCTCCAAGAGACGCCGTCGCGGCCAACCCAGACGAACCCGGACGCCATCGGGTCTGCGGGTCGTACGGCCTCGAGCGCCGGCAACGGCGCGGCCAACCGCCAGGCAGGAATCAGCCGCAGCCCGTGACGATCGAAGACACGCAGTATGAGCTCCAGCACGTCTTTTCGCAGTGGATCGGCCCCGCTGGCACACAGAGGCCCGGAGTCGTACCGCGGCGAACTGCCCAGGCCAGCGATCGGCGTAAGCGAACCGCCGGCGGCGGCGACCGACAGGACCGCTCCGTTGTAGCCGTCGGCCTGCAACTGTTGGGCGAGTCGGTTGGCGGCGTCGAGAAACGTTTGCCACGTATCGACGCTCATCTGGCTCCCTTCGTCGAACTGTTCCGCGGCGCCGAATGCCTCCGCAAAGGCGGGCATCCCCAGATAGGCGGCGACAAGCCGCTCATCGCCCCGGGCCTCGGCGCCGGGCGCAGGCGCTACGGCGGCGGCGTCAGCAGTTTCGCTTGCGCTGCGGCGCAGCAGCCGAATCTTGCCGTAGGCGGCGCTACGGGTTGCTGAACGATTCGCCAGCAAGAGAAGCGGAGACCTGGTCCGGGGCCAAAACACGATGCGATGCGTCTCGCCCCCATCCCCACTAGTCGTCGACGGCCGATCGCAATACACGCCGCAGGCGCGGCCGCCGCCGTTGACGTTGCCGGCGGCGTCGGGCTCGACGATCCTGGCCAGCAGGTGTTGGCGCTCGCTCTGAGGCAATTCGATTTCCACGGCGTGCGGTTCGCCTACTCGCCGAACGCTCAACTGGTAGGCTTGCCAGGCCGGCTCGTCGCCGGCCGCCGCGGGCACATGCTGCTTCGGCGGCAACTGCACATAACCAGCGAACCCCGGCGGATCGGCCGTCGGCTTGACGTTTCCAAGCGGGCGGAAATTACTCAGCGCGGGCAGCCTCTCCAGCGATAGATGAGCAAGCTTCGGCAGCCATGGCGAGCCGGTCGCGTCGGTTGGGTCGACGGAGTCAACCACCTCCCACTTGTCGACTAACCGCGGCTGGCGGCGATGGGGATCGACTACGACGAGGCCGATTTGTCGCCTTGCCAGATCTGTCGCGGGCTCCCAGGGCGCCAACCGCCCGGCGAGGCCGCCGTGGGGGCGCTTAGCGGTTAGCGTTAAGCGGAAAGCGCCTTCGGCTGCAGGCGCGGGGACTTCAAGTACAAGCGGACTGCTCGACTTGTCCGGGCAGGGCTGGGCGGCGTCCCACAGCCGTTCGCCGCCGGCCTGGGCGTGAAGCTCCGCCTCGATGGCGACGCCCGACGGTCCGCCCTCGACGTCGGCGAAAACCTCCAGCCGTAGCGTTTCGCCCGGCGAAAACACCAGGTGATCGCGTTGGATGTGCACGCGAAGCCGGTCGCCCGGAGCCCGCTCGACGAGCAGATAACTTCCCAATTCGTCGAGCGGCTTGTGTAGCTGCTCCCGGGCAAGCTGAGCCAGGGGCGCTTCGATTACCTGCGGATTGGGCGACTGACCGTTCTGCAGTTCGATCTTGACGACGGCCGCCTCGTCGCCCTCAGCGTAGACGTCGCAAGCGTCGAAATTGCGGGGCACAAGGGGCGCCACGACAATCCGCCCACCCTCCAGACGTACGGCGGCCGCTTCGTCGGGTTCCACGCCCAGGGGCTGCAGCGATTCGAACGACACGTCCTGGCCGGTAATCTGGCCGTGCCATGTCGACCGCGATTGCCCGCTGTTGCCCCAGGCAAACCGCAGACGAACTTTCAGGCTTTCGGCTGAAACACGCGCTGCGCATAGCGCTGCCAGAACAGCGAGCGCAACGGCCGCGCCGCGGACATAGGGCGCGCGACCAAACCGGCGCGTACCCGGACCTATTTGTCCGAAAAAAGCCATACCTTACCGCGACTGCGCAGACCCGCCGAGCCTGGCGCTGCGCCTATGCACAACGACAGGCCGCAAGAAAATAGGCGCGGATTGTAGAACCGGCAACCGACCGCCGCCAGAGCATACCTTAAGCGACGCAAGTCCTTGACAAGCGAACACTTACCGCTAAACGGCGGCCATCAATCCGGCGACGCCGGGCCATCGAGGTCGGGCCGTTCCGACGCCAGGAGCCGCTGTTAGCGCGCCATTGCCCACTCCGGCTTTCCAGAAGACGCTTCGCGCAGACCGGCGCGTGCTCGATTCGCGCCAGCGCCGCTAGCCAGCATGAACAAGCGCTATTCGCGGGCTACGCGCTGAGCATCTGGCTCGGTCGGCAGAGGCAGCCCCGGCCAACTCAGCGGGCAGGCTTGATGAGATCGTCGTCTAACACGATAGCTTGCGCCGGCAGAGCGCTTCCCGAGCAAGGCGCCGCCTGATCAAGCGCTGCAAGCAACCGCGACGCCACGTCACCGCACCGGTCGGCCACTTCATTGACCTCCCAACGGTCGTCCGGCTTCACGTACAGTTCAAGCTGACGAGCGGCGGTCACGCCAGACGCTTCGGCAGCCAGTCGGGGCGATTGCCGCAGCATCCAAGCGGGCGTGCGGATGGCACGCTCCCCGTCGTCCCCCGCGGCACACTTCCACGGCCGCAGAGAGGCGTCGATTGCCGGCGACGTATCGCCTCCAAGCTGATGCCAATTGTGCAGCATGGCGAGCACCAGTTCCGGGCCAACTAAGTGCGGGCAGCGCGGCGGCGGATACGCGCGCGGGTCGCGGACCAGGCACGGTATATGGAGCAATTCGCTGTACAGGCTGCGGACGTCGCTCCCGACGGCGCCATGTTCGCCCAGCGCAAACCCGCGGCAGCCGACGAGCACGACCAGCGTACTGACAGCGAGTTGAAACTCATCGAGCGCTGTCAGCAGTCCGCCCAGACATTCATCCAGCACCCGAGCCTGGGCTGCGTATGCGGCTCGATACGCCAGAAGTTCATCGTGGTCTTTCACCTGGACGGCCGCGGGCGGCTGAAGAAATGTCGCAGCCGGCGGATCGCCTTCCTCGCGCAATTGCTCGCGCAGTTCGGCCGGAGCGTCCCAGCGTCCGTGAAGACCGCGCGCATGGAGCCAAAGCAAACGACCGTTACGCGGCTCAGCCGCTGAATGGCCGGCGCCCCACTGGGCCAATTCGTCTGCAGCAACGGCAAACAGCCGGGCCAGCTCGGTCTGCTCGACCGTCTGGGCGGTGGATGAGCTGCTCAGCTCCAGTAGGCGCACGTCGTTAAACGCGACTCGTTCGGCCAGAGCGGCTATCTCTGGAACGTCGGTCAACACAACCGGCTGCACGCCGCTGGCGATGAGCAGCCGCGGCAACGTCGCGGAATCGCCGGGGGTTGCTAGCGACGAATCGCCAGTCCCGCGCGAATCGCGCTGTTCGCTCCCAGTCGGGGGCGTGGATGCCTCGCCGAGCCGCCAACATGCCGCGTAGAACTGGGCCAAATCGGGTCCAGGGCACCACATCCAGTCGAGGACCTGCGCCTGGCTCGCCAGTTCGTCCATGGCGGGGGTCGGATACCAGGAATTGCCATAGGCCCCGAGGGCGGACGCCCGAAGTCCGTCGATGGCAATCACGACTGCGTTGGGCATGACGAGCACTGTAACACGCCGCGCGTATGTCGGGAATCGTCGAAGGCGACGCCCGCTGCGCCGGGACTGGCGGCGCGACCAGGTCAATTATGGCCCGCGGGGCGGTCGCCGCACGACGATCGCGATCTGCCGCTGTTCGATTCTGGTCAATACGATCGTCGCTTCATTGTCGCCGCGGAGCTTTAAGCGTTGGCGGAGCCGGTCGGGATCGACGGCCACGCCCCGTTTCTTGATTTCCACGCGACCGACGCCGCGACCCGCTAGATATTTAGCCAGATCGTGCGAGCGCATCGGCAGGCAATCTAGGACTTCGAAGATTTGCAGCAGCGAATCCCGCCAGGACGCGTCGCCGGTCAGGTACGCTCCGCCCCGTCCCAGCGTCGCCAGATTCCGCTCGTTGGCCAGCGCGCCAATCAATTTGGCGGCATGCAGCGACGGGTCAGGATCGAACAGAAATCGCCCTGGGGCCAGGGCGACTTCAGCCGCTGCCGCTGGTATGGCGGCGAAGCTGCTGCCGGCTGCTCCGTCGCCCGCCGGGATGATCGTCGCCCGCCGGAAGCCCGCATGGCGAGCTAATTGCCCGAACCAGACGACTGCCTGGCGGCACTCGCGACGGCTGGTGATCCACTCCGCCTCGCCGGCGGCGAGCCACGAGGGGGGAACCTGCGAAGCGGGCGCGAGTTTGACCGCTCCGTTTGCCGAGCGGGCTCGCCAGCGGTCGATGACCAGTTGGCTGGGGGAGAAGTGCTCGAGCGTCGTCGTTCGGGCGCCGCCGGCACGGCGATCGGGATCGACGTGCCAAGGCTCGTCGGCGTGCGGCGCACAGGCTGCGACATCGGCGGTCTGCGCCGCGAAGGACGCCTGTTCACTGACAATCCGCCGCACGTTCGCGGCAGCCAGCAGGCTGGCGACGGCGGAACGATCGTAGGCGGTGCAGGGAGCTGCAGCGGCCAGCGCAAGTGCGTCGCCGCCGATGCCGCAGCAATAGTCGTGTACCACGCCGCCGCTGGCGACCGACGCCAAGCGGGCTGCTTTATAACGGGCAATCCAGCGGTCAGTCGCTTGTTCCAAATGGACGGGCGTGAAGAACATTCGATCGGCGAAATCCCCAAACTTGGCAGCCGCGCGGCGCCGCAAATCGAGTTGCTCGACGACCAATTGCGCCCGCTCCTTCGGTAAGTTTCGACGCAGACGTTCAATCACGGCAAGCGCTGGGCGGGTATCAAGGGCGAGTTCGGCGAGTAGCGATGCCGCGTCCGAACTTTCAACGAGCCATTGGTAGTCGAAGAACTCGGCCATGGAAGCTCGCATTGCAACGGTTACTCCGCACGGCGCGAAGAACCTGACGGTACCCGTCCCGGCAAGTTGGCGGCCGCCGTTCGCCAAACGCCAGCCTGCGCGGCGCCGGCGCCGACGATGATAGATGGTTTGCAGTATCGCCAGTAGGCGCCGCACATTTGACGATGATCCCCCGCAAGATGGCCATGCCGGTGCTTCTAGCCGCTTCCGCGGCTGGACCCTATGTTGCCAGCCATGCGCCCCAGTGGGCCGCGGGGACATCGGCCGCCGCGACGGAGGCGCCGGCCGGTAATTTCGCCCAGCCGACGGAGGGGTC
Organism: Pirellulales bacterium; assembly: GCA_020847515.1. Classification (GTDB taxonomy): domain Bacteria; phylum Planctomycetota; class Planctomycetia; order Pirellulales; family Lacipirellulaceae; genus Lacipirellula. The sequence goes on from JADLBW010000231.1 coordinate 43,042, forward strand.
GGCGGCCGGCGAGCATATGGGCCCTGCGTACCTCGGCGTCCCCCCGTCTGCCACAGCAGCGGCGACGACTGTGCCCGTCGCCGCGCCTGCCACGTCGCCGATAGCGGCGCCGACTGCTCGACCAGGCGGGAGCAGTTACTCGATCGGCGAAGTATTCCGCTTCGATGTTACGAAGCAGTGGGTTTACCAGCGCTGGGCCCGCAAGTCGACGGCGTTGGCCGATCTTGACCTGTTCGGCGTCCGCGTGCCGCTGGTAACCGGGACGGCGCTCTACGATCTGGCCGGTTCGCTGACCTACTTTTTCGGCCCCGACGGCCGGGTTAAACGGATTTCCTTTCAGGGGAAGACAGGCGATACGACTCAGGTAGTAAGCCTGGTCGTGCAGCACTACGGCCTTCAGGCGCAACGTACCGTGGTCGCCGGCGAACAGTTGTTCCAACTTCGGGACGGCGACAAGCTGATCAGCGAGTTGTGGACCGTGCCAGCCCCCGTCCTCTGGTCTAATTCGCCGCACGAGAGTTTCCGCGTGGAATTGGAACTGCAGGACCCCGCTGCGGCGCGGCCATTAGCCTCCCGCGCGTCGGCAATTGTGGCGCCGCTGGGCCAGACGACTACTACATCTAGCGTTACCAGCACCGGACCTACGGCGACGAATCCTACCGCCGCGAGCACGGGCCAATCCGCCCCGCCCACGAAAGGAGCGGCGGCCGCAGAATCCGCCGCGACCGACGACGCCCCGCTTGGCTGGAAGGCCCTCTTTCCCCGTAGCCGTACTCCCAAGGCCCAGATTCGCAACCTGGACCAGCGAAATCTTTATCAATGGTAGCCTCCCGCTATGCTGAAGGTGATGGAGGCTTCTGGGCTGAACGTAGTGCGCTGTCCGCGTCAATGGCGACGTGCGGCGCTGCGCTGTTTGCGCGAGTCCTTGCCGGCCGATCTGCAAGCCGTTCTCGCAGATGCGTTACGCAAAACGGACGAGGCAGACGAGGCGGCGTGGGACGGGCTGCTAGTCTGCGCGCCCCCGGAACTAACCGCATCCAGTATTGAGGGCGCCGCCTGGGTCCAGCAGGTGGCCGGCAATTCCGGCGTGCTGTGGGCCCCTCCCGGCGACGGCGCCGTGGCGGAACGCCTTTACGCGGCCGCCGCTCGGTTCGCGGACGATCTCCGTATTCCGCTTACTCAGATCGCCGTGGCCAGGCATGGCGACTATTCTCCGAAACTTCTCAGCCGCTGCGGCTTCCCTAAACTTTGCGAATTGATTTATCTGTACGCCGATCTGCGCAAGCTCGATTCGCGAGTTACGCCGCTAGGTGAAGCGAGCAATGAGGCCAATGCCGGGACTGCCGGAATGCTCGAGTTTGTGCCGCATGCGGCACGAGACGCGCAGCGGTTGAGCGCCCTGCTGGAACGGACCTACCGCGGCACGCTCGACTGTCCCCAGTTGGAAGATGTGCGCTCTCTTTCCGACGTCCTTGAAGGGTACCAAGCGCAGGGCCGCTATGCGCCAGACGAATGGTTCTTTGTAAGCGCCAGGAGCGAGGATGTAGGGACCGTAATCCTCGCGGAGCACCCGGAATTCAGGAATTGGGAGCTCGTCTATATGGGCGTCGTCCCCGAGCGTCGGGGTTGCGGCATCGGCGAACAGATTGTGCGATTTGCGCTGCGCAGAGCGACGATTCGCGGCGGCGAGCGATTGGTGCTCGCCGTCGACGAAGTTAACGCCCCGGGGCGCGACGTATACCGCCGCTGCGGTCTGCACGAGTGGGATCGCCGGATTGTGTACGCGCGCCTGCATCGGCGACCCTAATCCCTAGATCGAGTTTGACTTACGAGCTTATTAGTGCGCCAGTCGTCAGCGCTCAAGGAGGCCGCGACAGTTCAGATGCGGGGCACGCCAAATGTCGTTCAGCACGACGATCAGTGCACGTGTTCGACCGCGCAGCGCGGCCCGTCGGCAGCGCCGACACCTTATCCACCCGCACGACTGATAGAAAAATTTTTTTTCTTAAGCGAGCACGCCAGCGCGGTGCCTTCTTTCTCGGCGTTCTTACGCTGCGCCGCGCGGGACAAGTCAGCCGGCTTCGTCAAGACCTTTGACGGCGATGCTAGCACCCTTAGAATCGCCTCCCTCAGGTAACACAGACATCGCCGATCGACCGCTCGCGCGGCTGATCGCTTCTCCGAACTTGGGACGCATTACGGCATCTATCGGGACCGCCGCGGAACAATGATTTTTCCGTCGGTCGCCTCCCTCGCGGGTCGCGGTGCGCGCTTCGGGAGCACACAGGAAGTGATCAAGGAAGAGTCGGACAGGCTGTCCGTTCTGCGGCGGGTCCTCCACGACCGGCTCGGTGCAGAACGCTATGAACTGTGGCTCGGGCCGCAGACGCAGCTCGAATTGGGCCCCGACGAACTGCGCGTCGTCTGCGGCTCTACGACCGTGGCGCAATGGCTTCGTCGCAATCTGCACGCTACGTTGAACCAGTGCGCCATCGAAGTCCTGGGCCGCGCGCTGACGATCGTCTTCGCGGCCATAGCGCCCCCTGCTGCGACCGGCGGCTCGGCGCGCCGGGCCCCTCGAACCGCGTCGACCTCGGCCGAGCGGCAGCTATGCTTTGCGGAGGTTGAAAACCTTCCCCTTCAACACGACTCCGAGGCCGGCGAAAGCGCGGCTATAAGCGCCGCAGTCCCCGCGCCCGCCGCCCCCCAGCCGGCCCCGCCTACGGCGGGCCAGTTGCCGCGCTGGAGTTTTTCGGACTTCGTAGTGGGCGACTGCAATCGGCTGGCCGTCCAAGCGGCCCTGCAAATCGCCCAGCAGCCCGGCCGCTTCAGTCCGCTGTTGGCATACGGCCCGCCGGGCTGCGGTAAGACCCACCTGCTGCATGCAATTGCTCACGGGGCCCGGGCCGGCCAGAATCGGCCGCGCGTGATGGCGCTGACCGCGGAGCAATTCACGTCGCAATTCTTGGAGGCGTTGTCGCAACGCACGCTGCCGAGCTTTCGCCAGAAGATTCGCGGCCTGGACGTTTTGGCGATCGATGATGTGCAATTCCTCGGCGGTAAACGCGCGACGCTGGACGAACTGCTCTATACGATCGACGCCCTGCACGCCCGGGGTGCGCAGATCGCGCTGGCAAGCGATCGACCTGCCGCTGAGCTGCAATCGCTGAGCGGCGAATTAACGTCGCGAATCTCGGCGGGGCTGGCAGTCGCCCTCGACCCGCCAGACTATCCAACCCGCCGCGGCATCGTTTGGGGCGCCGCTCGGCGCATGCATATCGACCTCGGCGACGGCGTCGCGGAGCTGGTTGCGCAACAGGTTGTCGGCAGCGGGCGACTATTGAGCGGCGCCCTCAATCGGCTCGTCGCCGCCAGCATGGCCGCCGGGATGCCGATCACGGTGGAGCTGGCGGAGCCGGCCCTCAGCGACTTCTGCCGCCAGCATGCTCCGCAGGTTCGGCTCAGCGATATCCAACGGGCCGTCTGCGAGGTGTTTGGGGTCGAATCGGCGACCCTCAAATCCCCGCGCAAGTCCCGCGCCGTCGCCGAGCCGCGCATGTTGGCCATGTGGCTGGCCCGGCGTTATACGCGAGCCGCACTGAGCGAGATTGGCGACTTCTTCGGTCGGCGCAGCCACAGCACCGTCGTCTCGGCGCAGCGGAAGTTCGATCAGCTCATTAGCCGCCGCGGCGAGATCGTCGTGGGCAATCAGGCTTGCCGCGTTGAAGAGGCGCTGCGTCGCATCGAGGCGAAGCTGCGCACCGCTTGAGGGCCGTTCAACTGCCCGTCAATACAGGCCGTCGTCGTCCTGCTCGTACTCGGCCGGCGGTTCCTCGGCCTGGTCGTCGTGGGCGACCATACCGAGCTGGCGCATCTTACGGTACAAGTTGGAGCGGTGCAGCCCGAGCCGCTTGGCGGCGCCGCTCATATTACCGCGGGTAGCGTCGATGGTCTTGCGGATGTAATGCTGTTGGAATTCCCGCGTCGCGTCGGCCAGGGTCCCGTGCAAGCCGGCGAGCCGTTCGGCGTCGCTGACTCCCGAGTCGACCAGCACGAGTTCTTCCGCTTCGATTTGGTCGCCCATGGTGAGATAGGCCAGCCGCTCGGCCAGGTTGCGCAATTCCCGTACATTTCCCGGCCAGTCGTGGGCCAGCAGTCGCTTCCTCGCCGCGGGAGCGAACCGGGGCGGCCGCCGACCCATGTTGCGACAGAAGGCGCTCAGGAAATGCTCCGCCAGCAATAAGACGTCGTCGCCTCGCTCGCGCAGCGGGGGCAAATCGAGACTGACGACGTTCAAGCGGAAGAACAGATCTTCGCGAAACTTGCGAGCGCGGACCATCGCCGCCAGGTCGTGATTCGTGGCCGCCAGGATCCGCACCTCGGTGTGAATGGGGAGGGAGCCGCCGACGCGGACCACGATTTTGTCCTCCAGCACGCGCAGCAGCTTCGCCTGCCC